>DASSSO010000025.1:0-22505 GCA_035776735.1 Gaiellaceae bacterium
CCCGAGCTCGCCGGGGACGCCGCGGCGAGGGGAGCTCCGCTCGAGGGCTGGAGCGCCGGCTGCGCCTCGGGCGAGGAGCCGTACACGCTCGCACTGCTGTGGCAGCTCGGTGTCGGCCCGGCCTTTCCGGCCGTCGCGCTCCACATGCTCGCGACGGACGCGGACGAGACGATGCTTCGCCGCGCCGAGGCGAACGAGTATCCCGAGAGCGCGCTTCGTGACCTCCCGGGCCCGTGGCGCGAGGAGGGATTCACGACGCAGGGCGGCGTGTACCGGCTGCGCGCCCGGTTCCTGCAACCGGTGACGCTCCGCCGGCACGACGTCAGGGAGCCGCCTCCGGGAGGGCCGTTCGACCTCGTCCTGTGCCGGAACGTCGCGTTCACCTACTTCGAACTCGACCTCCAGCGCGACGTCGCGTCCCGGCTGGCCGCCTGCCTGCGGCCGGGCGGGGCGCTCGTGCTCGGCAGGCGCGAGACCCTCCCGGAAGGGAGCCGCGGCTTCTCCCCGTGGTCGGCCGCGCTGCCCGTGTGGCGGCGGGATCAGCCCGCGTTCCGGAGTGCCTGAAGCTCGCGCTCCGTCGCCAGGCGCTCGAGCGCGGGCGCGCACACTCGCGTCGAGAGCCACGAAGGAGGAGCGACGTCATGAGCACGGCCCTCGTCCGGTCTCGGGTCGAGGAGCTCCTCGCCCGGGGGGCCGAGGAGGGCTGCCTCCGGCTGTCCGACGTGAGGCCGCCTCCGGGCGCATCCGTCCGGCCGTGGAACGAGCTGGGTGATTTCCCGCACACCACGCGCGCCGATGGGCGAGGCTAGGCGGCGATGGGCCTGACGCTCGCGCTCGCCGGCGACACGATGCTCGGACGCGGCGTCGCCGAGGCGCTGGCTACGGGCCCGCCCGACGCGCTCTTCGCGCCCGCGGTCGTCGACGCCGCGCAGGAAGCCGACCTCATAGTGCTCAACCTCGAGTGCTGCATTTCCACGCGCGGCGCCCGCTGGCTCGATCCGCGCAAGCCGTTCTTCTTCCGAGCGCCCCCCGCCGCCGTCGAGGCGCTCTCCCTGCTGGGCGTCGACTGCGTCACGCTCGCCAACAACCACGCTCTCGACTTCGGTCCCGAGGCGCTCCTGGACACGCTCGAGCACCTTCGCGCGGCCGGGATCGCGGCGGTCGGGGCCGGCGCGGACGCCGAGACCGCGCGGAGCCCGGTGGTGCTCGAGGCGAAGGGCTTCCGGCTGGCCGTGGTCGGGGTCACCGACCATCCCGCCGACTACGCGGCCGGCCCCGACACGCCCGGCGTCGCCTTTGCGCCGCTCGACCACGACCTCCCGTCCTGGCTCGTGCACGCAATCCGGAGCGCCGAGGCGGACGCCGTGCTCGTCACCCCGCACTGGGGGCCGAACATGGCGACGCGGCCGCTTGGGAGGGTCGAGGACGCGGCCGCCGGCCTCCTCGCCGCCGGGGCGACCGTGATCGCGGGCCATTCCGCCCACGTCTTCCAGGGCGTCGCGGGCCGGGTCCTGTACGACCTCGGGGACTTCGTCGACGACTACGCGACCGATCCCGCGCTGCGGAACGACCTCGGCCTGCTGTTCCTCCTCACCCTTGACGCGGATGGGCCGGTCCGGCTCGAGGCGCTGCCGCTCAAGCTCGACTACTGCCACACTCGGCCGGCCGAGGGAGCGGACCTGGCGTGGATCCGGCAGCGCTTTCGCAGTGCCTGCGCCGCCTTCGGGACGCGCGTCACGCTGGAGGGCGATCGGCTCGCCGTCGAGTGGCGGGACCGTCCGTAGCCCCCCGCAGCGACGATCGGCAGCCTCCCCGATGCCGGCGCGCGCCGGAGCCGCGACGCTCACCGTGATGGACGTGTCTGCACGACTGCGCCGGAGGCACCGGCTCCGCCGGCGCGTGACGTCGTCCCTGATGCTCTTCGCGGGCCGGTCCAACCCCGAGCTCGCCCGCCGCATCGGGGCGGAGCTGGGGATCGCGCTCGGCGAGGTCGAGCTCGAGACGTTCGCGAACGGCGAGGCCTACTGCCGGTACGGCGAGTCGATCCGCGGCGCCGACGTCTTCATCGTCCAGTCCGGGTCGCCTCCGGTGAACGACCATCTGCTCGAGCTCTTCGTGATGATCAACGCAGCGCGGCTCGCGTCGGCGCACCGGGTCACGGCCGTGATGCCGCTCTTCCCGTACGCCCGCCAGGACAAGAAGTCGGCGCCGAGGGAGCCGATCAGCGCCCGGCTCGTCGCCGAGCTGCTGGAGACGGCGGGGGCCGACCGCCTCCTCACGATGGACCTGCACGCGGGCCAGATCCAGGGCTTCTTCCGGATCCCCGTCGATCACATGACGGCCCTGACGCTGTTCGCGCGCCGGTTCCGCGAGGCAGGGCTCGCGGGGTCGAAGGTGGTCTCCGTCTCGCCCGACCTGGGCCGCGTGAAGGCTGCGCGCCGCTTCGCGCAGATGCTGGATGCGGACCTCGCGATCGTGGCCAAGGTCCGGCCTGCGCACGAGGTTGCGGTCGCGGCCGAGGTGATCGGCGATGTCGAGGGGAAGGTCGCGCTCGTCGGCGACGACATGATCGTCACGGGCGGAACGCTCGTCGCCGCCGCCGACGCACTTCGCCGGAGCGGCGCGGCGGACGTGCGCGCATTCGCGACCCACGCGCTGTTCGATCCGAGCGGGCTCGAGGAGCTGGCCGGCAGCGGGCTCGGCGAGATCGTCGTGACGGACACCGTGGCGCTGAATCAGGGCGCGCTGCCGCCGAACGTGCAGGTGATCACGGTCTCCGAGCTCCTCGCGGAGACGATCCGCAACGTCTTCGAGGAACGATCGGTCTCGGCGGTCTTCGCCGGCGAGAACGAACTCTTCTAATCCTTGACCTTCCGGCGGCCGAAGCCGTACCGCGCGACGACCCAGGTGGCGAGGAACGCGAACAGTGCCACGGGAACCGCCGACGGGAGGACCGTGTGGTCGCCGCCGACGGACGTGCTCACGATGTCCCCTCCGTAGATGGCAGCGAACAGCACTGCGATCCAGATCACCACGATTGCCAGCGTCGCCCACATCTCGGGGACGAGCAGCTCTACCGACCAGCTCGGCTTCTCCCCGACGATCCGGGACGGCTCGTGAGAAACGGTTGTCATCTCAACCTCCTTCCTGGTCGGAAGCTCGCACAGGTCGTGTCGTGGCACATCCGCGACGGCCCGGATCGCCCCTGCGCGAAAGTACGACGAGAAGCGTCGACTCAGGGGCGTCCGTTGCCTGCGGCGGCCCCGGCCACGGCGAAGGCGCGAAGCCGTTCTGCGTACTCGGACAGGCGCGCTGAGACGAGGCCGTGGACGCTGTCCTCCGGGTAGGAGCCGTCGGCCCTGCGGCGCCCGGCCGGACGGCCGGTGAGCAACGCGATCCCCTCATCGATCGTCCGCACCGCCCAGACGTGGAAGCGGCCCTCGCGGACGGCCTCGACGACCTCGTCGTCGAGCATCAGGTTGTGGACGTTCGCCTCCGGGACGATGACGCCCTGGCTGCCGGTCAGCCCCCGCGCCTTGCAGGTGGCGTAGAAGCCCTCGATCTTCCGGGTGACGCCGCCGACCGCCCGCACGTCGCCGTGCTGGTCGACGGCGCCCGTGACGGCGATGCCCTGGTCGATCGGAAGCCCGGAGAGCGCGGAGAGAAGGGCATAGAGCTCGGTCGACGAGGCCGAGTCGCCTTCGATCTCGTCGTAGGACTGCTCGAAGGTGAGCGTCGCCGACGCCGCGAGGGGCCAGTCCTGCGCATAGGTCGCGGACAGGTAGCCGGAGAGGATCATGAAGCCCTTCGAGTGGATCGGCCCGGAGAGCTCGATCTCGCGCTCGATGCTCTCGATTCCCCCGCGCCCGAGCGACACGCGCGCGCTCACGCGGCAGGGACGGCCGAACGAGTAGTCGCCGAGGTCGAGGATCGAGATGCCGTTCACCCGGCCGACGCGCTCGCCCTCCGTGTCGATGACGATCGTCCCGTCGCCGATCAGCTCCTGGATGCGCTCCTCGAGCAGGCTCGACCGGTACTCCTTCTTGCGGATCGCGAGCTCGACGTCGGCCGCCTCGACCAGCGGGTGCCCCAGCTGCTCCGCCCAGTAGCTCGCCTCCGAGAGCAGGTCGGAGATCTCGATCAGCCTCGCCGAGAGCTTGCGCTGGTTCTCCCGCAGGCGCGCGCCGTGCTCGATCACCTTCGCGACCGCGCCCCGGTCGAAGTGGCGCAGGTCGTTGTCCCGCACCCAGCGGCTGACGAACGCGGCGTAGTTGCGGTGATGCTCGGCGCTCCAGTCGAGCTCGGTCGCGAAGTCGGCCTTGACCTTGAAGAGCTCGCGGAAGTCGTCGTCGAGCGCGTAAAGGACCCGGTAGAGGAGGGGTGAGCCGAGGAGGACGACCTTCGTGTCGAGCGGGATCGGCTCCGGGCGCAGTGTGGCGCTCGGCACCGGGCTGAACTCCTCGGCGAGGTTCTCGATTCGGGCCTCTGCGGCCTTCAGCGAGCGCTTCAGCGCCTCCCACGAGAACGGGTGCCGGAGGACGTCGTCCAGGTCGAGGACGAGGAAGCCGCCGTTCGCGCGGTGCAGCGCCCCGGGCTTGATCTCCCGGAAGTCGGTGACCATCGACCCGAAGGCCGCGCGGTACTCGACGCGCCCGAGCAGGTTGTAGTAGGTCGGGTTGTTCTCGACGACGGTCGGCGCGCCCTCGGCGCCGCCGTTGTCGACGAAGACGTTGACCCTGTAGCGCAGCAGGTCGCGGTGCGGGACCGCGAGCGGGAACGGAAGGGGGCTCTCCTCGGCCTCCCGGAAGTCGTCCAGGTGCTCGAGGACGTCCGCCTTGACGTCCTCGAGGTACTCGACGATCTCGGGCTGGTCCCCGTAGTGGGTCTCGAGCTCGTGGAAGAGCGGGGCGGTCGCGTAGAGCGTCACCTCCCTGTCGAGCTCCTCCACCCGGCGCGCCGCCTCCTTCTCGAGCTGGTGTACCTGGTGGATGTAGCCCGCGGCCCGGTCCTGCACCTCCTTCGTCGCGCCCGTGATCGCCTCGCGCTGCTCCGCGGGGAGCTGCTCGAACTGCTCGCGCGTGATCGGCTTGCCGTCGATCAGGGGCATCGAGGCGATCCCGGTCAAGCTCATCTGGAGCGCGAGCGACCGCTCGGCCGCGAACTGACGCAGCTCCTCCTCGAGGGCCTCCCGCTGCGCCCCGATCTCGGCGGCCACGTCGTGCCGCCTGCGCTGATACTCCTCGCTCTCGAAGGCGCGGAGGATCTCGCGCCGCGCGGCGTCGAGGAAGGCGTCCATCTCCTTCGCGAGCTCCGACCCTCGTCCGGCGGCGATGCGGATCGCATTCGGGTGGTCCGGGTTGCGGAAGTTGTGGACGTAGACCCAGTCGTCCGGCTTCGGCCTGTCGAGCGAGAGCGTGCGGAGGTAGTCGAGAACGGTGGTCAGCCGGCCGGAGCCGGAGAGGCCCGCCACGAACACGTTGTGGCCCCGGGTTGTGACCTCGAGCCCATACTCGAGCGCGTCCAGCGCCCGCGGCTGCCCGATCGTCCCGACGAGCGGTTCGACCTCGGCCGTCGAGGCGAAGCCGAGCCGGGACGGGTCGAGCCGGCGCCGCAGCTGGTTCGGGCGCAGCTCGAGGCGCCGCCGCGTGCGCGGCCGTGGTTCCGCACGCTCGGTCGCCGCCATGCCCCAATCGTCGACCCGGCTCCGGCACATCGCATCAGGAGGACCCCCGACGGCGCCTGTGGCTAAGCCGCAGCGTCCAGTGCTCAGTAGTTCCGTGCACGCCGATCGGGGGAGGCACCGATGCGGCCGGGGGCGCGCGAGCGGGATGCTCGTGGTCCAGCGACGGAGCGAGGAAAGGAGACGCCATGACCGACACCAAGACGCACTTCCGAGCACGGCGCGGCGACCGAATCGTCGTCCACGGCCACGCGGTCGGCGACACCGAGCGCATCGGGGAGATCGTGGAGGTGCTCGGCGAGCCGGGCCACGAGCACTACCGGGTACGCTGGGACGAGGAGCACGAGTCGATCGTCTACCCGGGCAGCGACATGACGATCAAGCCCAAGGGACGGTGATCGTCCCATGATCGAAGAGGCCGAGAAAGCGATCGGCCCGGGCCACGCGGACCGGGCCCTCGAGAGCGTGAGCTCGAAGGAGCTCCGGGTCGGCGACGTCATGCATCCCGGCGTGATCTTCTGCGCGCCGGAGTCCCCGCTCCGCCACGCCGCCCGGCTGATGGCGAGGCACCGCGTGCACGCGATCGTCGTGCTGGGCGACGACGAGGAGGGAGGTCTCTGGGGCGTCGTCTCCGACGCGGACCTCGTCCAGGCGATCGCGCGGCAGTCTCTCGGAGACACGACCGCCGGCGGCATGGCGCGCACGCCGCTCGTGACGATCCTGCGCGAGGAGACGGTCGCGAAGGCGGCCGCGCTGATGAGCGAGCACAGCGTCACGCATCTCCTGGTCGTCGATCAGGGCGACCGTCCGATCGGCGTCGTCTCGACGCTCGACCTGGCGCGGGCCGCCGCGGCGGGGCTGACAGATCCGGCGCGTCCGCCCGCCCCGACGACCGAGGAGGAGCGATGACGATCACCGAGCTGACGCAGGCGCTCGACGAGAGCCAGATCGGCTACGAGCTGCTGTCCCACCCGCGGACCGAGCGTGCGGAGGAGGAGGCCGCGGCGCTCGAGATCAGCCCCGACCAGGTCGCGAAGACGATCGTCCTCGTCGGCGAGCACGGGAGGGCGCGCGTGGTCGTTCCCGCCTCCGAGCGCGTCGACCTGCGCAAAGCCAGAGAGGCGCTCGGCGAGGGCAAGGACGCACGCCTCGCCACCGAGGACGAGCTCGCCACCGCGTTTCCGATGTTCGAGCTCGGCGCCGTGCCGCCCTTCGGCGGGCCGCCCGGCGATCGGGTGCTCATCGACCCGAGAATCGCCGAGCGGGACTCGATCGTCTTGGAGGCGGGCTCGCACGGCGAGTCGCTGCGGATGAAGGCGTCCGACCTCCTCAGCCTCTCCAAGGCCGAGGTCGTGGACGTCTGCCGCGAGTGACCGCAGGGCATTCCGCCGCGTTCGACCTCGTCATCTGGGCGACGGACGGCTCGGAGAACGCCGACCTGGCGCTCGAGTACGCCGTGAAGCTGGCCCGGTCTCGCCTGCTCGCCGTCCACGTGAAGGAGATGGGCGTCGGCCGGTCCGCCGGGTACCCCGTCCACGTGGACGAGGAGGAGCGGGAGCAGAAGGTCCGGCGGCAGGTCGACGAGCTGAAGGACGCGGGAGTCGACGTCGAGCTCGAGCTCGCCGCCGTCGCCTCGGGCGGGGCCGCGCACGTCATCGCCGACATCGCCCGGGACGCCGGAGCGGACGTGGTCGTGGTCGGGACGCGCGGTCAGGGCCTGGTCGCCGGCCTCCTCCTCGGCAGCGTCACGCACCGCCTGCTGCACGTCGCGCCCTGCCCGGTGCTCGCGGTTCCGAGCCGCTCAGCCCTTGACGACGCCGAGGGGGCGTAGCCGCGCGACGCGGCGGGCGAGCTGCGCCCGCTCCACGACCTCGACGACGCGGTCCACGTCCTTGTAGGCGAACGGCGCCTCCTCGGCCAACCCCTTGTTGGAGGGGCAGCGGACGACGATCCCGCGGCCCTCGAGCTCGTGCCTGAGCTGCCCGCCGGTGATCGCCTTGCGTGCACGGGTCCTGCTCATCCGGCGACCCGCGCCGTGGCACGTCGTGCCGAAGGAGCGCTCCATCGAGCCGGGCTCGCCGGCGAGGACGTAGCTGGCCGTGCCCATGCTCCCGGGGATGAAGACCGGCTGGCCGACATCTCGGTAGGCCTCGGGGATCTCCGCGGACCCGGCGGGGAACGCGCGCGTCGCGCCCTTCCGGTGGACGAGCACGGTCCGGCCGCCGTGCGTTTCGAGCTTCGCGACGTTGTGGGCGACGTCGTACACCTGGCGCGTGCCGTCGGCGACTGCGTCGCCGAGCACCCTCCGGACGGACTCGCGAACTGCGTGCGCCATCGCGTGCCTGTTCGCCCAGGCGTAGTTGGCCGCCGCGGCCATCGCGGCCAGGTAGGCGCGCCCCTCCGGCGAGGACTGCGGCGCGCACGCGAGCTGCCGGTCGGGGAGGACGATTCCGTAGCGCGCCAGCGCCGGGCCCATCAGGCGGACGTGGTCGGTGCAGACCTGGTGGCCGAGCCCGCGCGACCCGGAGTGGATCAGCACCGTCAGCCGGCCGGGGACGAGCCCGAAGGCATCCGCGGCCGCCGGGTCGTAGATCTGGTCGACCTGCTGCAGCTCGATGAAGTGGTTGCCGGCCCCGACCGTCCCGACCTGGCCGGCGCCGCGCAGGTGTGCGCGCTCGGAGACGGCCGCCGGGTCGGCGCCGGGCAGGCAGCCGCCGGATTCCGTGTGCTCGAGGTCGTCGTCCGTGCCGATCCCCTGCTCCTCGACCAAGACCCGGGGTCCCTCGCGGAGCAGCCGGTCGAGCGCGGCGCCCTCGAAGCGGAGCTCGCTGCGCTTGCCGGTCCCGGCCGGGATCGCGCGTGAGATCTCGTGGACGAGCGACTCGCGGCGCCCGCCGAGCTCGTGCTCGAGGAGCGGCAGGACGAGGAGGCGCACGCCGCAGTTGATGTCGTACCCGACGCCGCCGGGCGAGACGGCGCCGTCGGGAGCCTCCGTCGCCGCGACGCCGCCGACCGGAAAGCCGTACCCCTGGTGGATGTCCGGCATCGCGAGGACCGCGTCGACGACCCCCGGAAGCGTCGCGACGTTCTGGAGCTGCTCCAGCGAGCGGTCGGCCGCGATCGCCTCGATCAGCTCCGCGTCGGCGAAGACGCGCGCCGGGACCCGCATGTCCGCCCGCGCCTCGGCCGGAATCTCCCAGAGAGTGGCATCGAGCTGCCGGAGCTCGGCGACGACCCGTGGACGTTCGCCGAGAGCGGGGGTCACGGGGCCTCCCGGGAGACCTCCAGTGGCTCGCCGGCGCCGGCAAGGAGCCGCACGACGTCCTCGTCCTCGACCTGGCCGAAGACCTCGTACCAGATCCCGACCGCGAGGAAGAGATCGAGCTCGTGCGGGCAGACGAGCGTGTCCGCCTCCCGCCGAAGCAGCTCCGCCGTCTCCGTCGCCCCGACGGGGACCGCGGCGACGACGCGCGCCGCTCCGCGGCTGCGGGCCCAGCGGACCGCCGCGATCATCGTCGCGCCCGTCGCCAGCCCGTCGTCCACGAGGATGCACGTGCGGCCGGTCAGGTCGAGGGCCGGATGCTCGGCATGGAGCCGGCGGTCGAGCGACGCGGCCTTCTCCTTGGTCGCCTCCACGGCGGCGGCGACCTCCTCGTCGGTGAGGCCGTCGTGGGCGCGGACGTAGACGCCGTCGCCGGGCGCCACCGCGCCGATCGCGTACTCCGGCTGCCACGGATGCCCGACCTTCCGGACCGCGACCGCGTCGAGCGGGAGGCCGAGTGCGTCCGCGACCTCGGCCGCCACGACCACGCCGCCGCGGGCGAGGCCGACGACGACCGCGTCGGTCCCGCGCTCGTCCTCGAGCAGCTCGGCGAGCTGCCGGCCCGCTGCGCGCCTGTCGGCGTACAGCGGCGGAGGGCCGGTCCAGGTGTCCATCCCTCTCACGCCTCAAGGATCGCACCGCCGGCCGCCGTGCGGAATCGGGGGTCCCTCGGAGTCGCGTCGGTAGTAAGCCGAAGGAGGTTCCGGGGTGCCTGCCGATGGCGGGCAGGCCGGCACAGGCGAGAGTCGAAGCATGAGCGGAGATCGCCGGCCGACGCACGCCGCGCCTGCGTATGCCTTCGCGCGGGAGGCCGGGCTGATCGCCGCCGCGGCACTCGT
Source organism: Gaiellaceae bacterium (assembly GCA_035776735.1). Taxonomy (GTDB): domain Bacteria; phylum Actinomycetota; class Thermoleophilia; order Gaiellales; family Gaiellaceae; genus JACDAN01. The sequence continues at coordinate 9,842 of DASSSO010000025.1, forward strand.
CTACTTCGGCGTGCGGGGCTTCACGGAGGACCGGGTCGACCGCGCGTTCGAGAACGCGGACGCGCTCTTCCGGCTGGAGCGGTGGCTCGGGGTCGCCTGGGAGCACGATCTCCAGGGGCTGATCATCGACCACCGGTGGCTGATCGCGGCGACGAACTGGGTCTACGTCTACGGTCACTGGCCGGTGATCGCGGCCTGCGGGCTCGCCCTCTACCTCTGGCGGCGGCCCCACTACCGCCTGCTGCGCAACGCGATGTTCATCTCGGGCCTGATCGGGTTCGTCTTCTTCGCGGCGCTTCCGATGGCCCCGCCCCGGCTCGTCGATCCCACCATCGTCGACACGGTGACCGAATACTCCCGCGGGTACCGGGCCCTGCAGCCGCCGGCGCTGACGAACCAGTACGCGGCCTTCCCGAGCCTGCACGCGGGCTGGAACATCCTGCTCGGCATCGTGCTCTTCCAGGCCTCGACACGGCTGGGCGTCCGCGTCTTCGCCGTCGTGATGCCGGTGGCGATGTCCTTCGCCGTCGTCGCGACGGCGAACCACTACATCCTCGACGTCGTCGCTGGCACGGCCGTCGTGCTCGTGGGGCTGTTTGTTGCCGTTCGGCTGATTCCGCCTACAATCCGCGGTGGTGAACGGCCGAGGCGCGGGGTCAAACGGTCCGCCTGGTCGCCCGTTCGTCGTCGCGCATCGGTCCGGGAACTCCCTGATCGGCCTGCGGGCAGCCGAGGCGCTCGGCGTGGGGGCAATCGAGGCGGACGTCCACCTCTTTCGAGGTCGTCTCGAGGTGCGCCACCTCAAGACGCTGGGCCCGATCCCGATCCTGTGGGACCGCTGGAAGCTCGCGAGCCCGTTCGCCCGCCGGCTGCTCGTTCCTGAGCTGCTCGACGCGCTCGGCGACCGCACCGAGCTGCTCCTCGACCTCAAGGGGCGCAACGTCCGTCTCGCGAACGGGGTGCTGCGCGCGCTCGAGCCGGCGCTCGGCGCCGGCCGGCCGGTGACGATCTGCGCGCGAAGCTGGCGCCTGCTTGAGCCGTTCAGCGGTGCCCCCGGCGTCCGCCTCGTCCACTCGGTGGGCAGCTCGCGCGACCTGCGGCGGCTGCGCAGGCTCGTGGCCGGCAGGCGCCTGCAGGGGATCACGATCCACGAGCGCCTGCTCGACTCGAGCAGCGTGCGCGAGCTCCGCCAGCTCGCGGACACGATCCTGACCTGGCCGATCAACACGGTCGAGCGGGCTCAGGAGCTCGTCCGCTGGGGCGTGGACGGGCTGATCAGTGACCGGCCGGGCCTCCTGCAGCCGGTCGTCGGAGTGGAAGCCGGCTAGTGGAGACCTTCGTGGACACGATCGCCTCCGCCGACCCGCGCCTCATGGTCGTCGCCCTGCTCTTCCACCTCTCGAACTTCGGCCTCCGCTCGCTCGCCTGGCGCAACGTCCTCCGCGCCGCGTATCCGGACCGCCGCGTGCCGCTGCTCGGGATTGCCGGCGCGTACGCGACGGGCGTGGCCGTCAACTCGTTCACGCCCGCGCGGGGCGGCGACCTCGCGAAGATCGCGCTCGCGCGGACGCGGATCCACGGCTCGTCGGTCCCCACGATCGCCTCCTCGATGGGCGTCATCGCCGCCTTCGACGGGCTGGTCGGCATCGGCGTCGTCTTCCTGCTCGCGAGCCTAGGCGTCCTTCCGAGCCCAGTCGGACTCCCGTCGCTTCCGGGCCCGCCGGCCCTCGTCTCCGGCCACGCAGTCCTCGTCGCCGTCGCAGCGGTGCTGCTCGCGGCCGTCGCCGTCGTCCTCGGGCGCCGCCTCGCCCCGCGGCTGCTCACCCTCTGGCAGCGGCTGAAGGCCGGCCTCTCGATCCTCGCCTCTCCGCGCCGCTACGTGACCGAGGTCGTGCCAATCCAGCTCGCCGCCTGGGCGTGCCGGATCGGAGCCGCGTACTTCCTGCTCGCGGCGCTCCACGTGCCGGCGACCCTCGCGGCCGCGACGGTCGTGGTCGTGGTCGGGGGCATCGCGACCCTCGTCCCGACGCCCGGCGGCGTCGGGACGCAGCAGGTCCTCCTGGCCTACGCGCTCCACACGACGGCGTCGACGGCGACGATCGTCTCGTTCTCCATCGGGATGCAGGCGGCCGTCACGAGCCTCAACCTCGTGATCGGCCTCACCGCCGCGATGATCATGCTCCGGACGTTCCGTCCGGTGGCGGCGGTCCGTGACCTGCGCCGGGCGTCTACGTGAAGATGATCTGGCCGCCGGCCGCCTTCTCGTAGAACTCGCCGACCGAGATGATGTCCTCGACCTGCGGGACGAAGTCGTCCATGTCGAGACCGAACATGTCGACGGTCGCCTTGCAGGCGTAGAGGCGCACGCCCGAGTCGGCCACGAGCTCGATGAATTCGGGGATCGGCGGGATGTCGATCTTTTCCATCTGCCGCTCCATCATCTTCGTGACGAGGGCGGAGAAGCCGGGCAGGGCGCCGAGCAGGGTCGGCATGTGCAGGCCGGGGTTGCCGACGGTCGCGACCTTGACCTTCTCGTAGCGATCCTTGCGGATCGCGTCGAGCCCGAAGAAGGTGAAGAAGAGATCGGCCTCGATCCCCTCCATCCGGGCGCCGTTGGCCATGATCAGGGCCGGGTAGATGCCCTCGAGCGACCCCTTCGACACGACGATCGCGACCTTCTCGATCGTCTGGGGCTCGGTCGCCTCCAGCTGGGGCTCTTCGAACGTGGTGGTCATCGGTGATCCTCCCTTCTAGATGCAGCCTTTGGGCTTCGGGATGCCGCCGATCTTCGCGGCGAGCTTCGCCGGGCCCTTGGGGAAGAGCTGGTAGAGCTCCTTGACGGGCACGCCCGACTCCTTGCCGAGCGCGCGGATCGACGGTGTCGCGCCGGTGGCGAGGTAACGCTCGCGCATGAACTTCACGACCAGCCAGTGGCGGTCGGTCAGCTCCGGGATGCCGTTCTCGCGCGCGATCTGCGCGGCGAGCTCCTCGCTCCACTGCTGCGGGTCGGTCAGGAACCCCTCGGCGTCGACGTCGACGCTCGTCTCGGGGATCAGTGTCTCGGTCATCGCGTCCTCCTCAGCTCGCTTGGGGTTGAACGTGCTTCTTGCCGGCCGTCGGCATCGCCGGGCCGATCAAGGGGATCTCCCGCCCGGGCAGCAGCGCGTGCCAGTAGACCCACTGGAACAGCAGCTTCCCTATGTGGTTGAGCCGCGACTCGCGCAGGAGCGGCAGCCCGACGGGCGCTGGGAAGTGCCCGGGGAGAGGCTCGGTGTCGTAGTTGAAGTCGATCAGCAGCGCCTTCTGGAAGCCCGTCTCGATGAAGCAGTTCGCGTGCCCGTCGAAGCCCGCCTCGAGCTCCTCGTCCGCGAGGAAGTGGGCGATGTTCTCCGTGAGGACGTCGGCCTCGAAGTGCGTCACCGAGCCGGCCTTCGACGTGGGCAGGTCGGTCGCGTCTCCGAGCGCGAAGACGTTCGGCTTCGCAGGCGTCTGCAGCGTGGCCTTGTCGGTCGGGACGAAGCCGAGCGCGTCGCCGAGGCCCGGTGAGCGCTCGACGTAGGCGGCGCCGCCGTGCAGCGGGACTGTGACGAGCAGGTCGAAGTCGAGCTCGCGGCCGTCGTAGGAGAGGAGCTTGCCGCCCACGCCGTCGACCTCGCCCGCGTTGAACTCGGTGACGAGCTCGATCCCCTTCTCGGCCAGGAGCCCGGCGAGGTGCTCGGACGCGACCGGCTTCGTGAAGGCGGCGTCGAGGGGCGTCGAGTAGACGAGCTCGGTGCGGCCGCGGACGCCGCACTCTCGCAGGTACCAGTCGGCGAGGAAGGCGAACTCGAGCGGCGCCACGGGGCACTTGATCGGCATGTCGACGAGGTTCACGACCAGCCGGCCGCCGTCGAAGCCGTCGAGCGCGCGCCGCAGCTGGTCAGCGCCCTCGGGGCTGTAGAAGGTGAAGACCCGCTCGTTCCAGCCGGGCCCGGTCAGGCCCTCGGTCTCCTCGGGCTGCAGTCGGACGCCGCTGGCGACGACGAGCACGTCGTAGGGGAGGACGGTGCCGTCGTCGAGCAGCACCTCGTCGCGCTCGGGCCAGACGGACTCCACTTCGTTCTCGTGGAACACGATGCCGTTGCGAAGCTGGCGCCGGCGCGGACGCACGATCTCGTCGATCCGCGCCATTCCGAACGGGACGAACAGGAGTCCCGGCTGGTAGACGTGCCGGTCGTCGCGGTCGACGACGTGGATCTCGGCCTCGTCGGCGTCGAAGCGGCGGCGCAGCCGGTTGGCGGTCATCGTCCCGCCCGTTCCGCCGCCGAGGATGACGATCTTCGTCACTGTCGCGTACCTCCTGGTCTGCTCGGATCACAACGTCGCGGCCCGGCGGGGGCGCACCATCGGGGCACCCGCGGAATCCCCCTGCGGGCAACTACGGGAATCGGCGCCCGATAAGGGAAGGGCCCGCGTCTTGCGGGCCCTTCTCGACCTTCTCGGAGCCGGTGTCGCTTTCGTCCGCTTCCTCGAGAAGGTGCTTCGGGGGGTTCTGCCTACTGGGCCTTCTCGCTGAAGCTTCGCCCTAGTCGCGATCTGTGCTCTGAGCGTCTCTATCGTGCCGGTGCGGCGGGCCGCGGGCATCCGTGCGCACGCTGACGCCCGTGCGTAGTTCCCCGCAGGCGCCGGTCAGATCTCGAGCCGGGCGTCCTCGAGGTCGAGGTCGCGCTGGACCCGGCGCATCACCTCGTCGTCGATGTGGCCCTCGCGGCGAAGCCGGCGCACGGCCTGCCGCTCGGCGTCGAGGAGCTCGCGGCGGAGCCGCTGGTAGTTGACGGACTGGGTCTCGATCGCGCCGTCGCTCTCCGGGTCGAAACGGGACCGGAAGCGGTCTCGCCGGAAGCCGTAGAGGCCGCGCAGCCGCTCGACCGTGTCCGGGCGCACCCAATCCTCGTCCATCAGCTCCTCCAGCCGTTCGAGCGCGGCCTCCGCCGCGCGGATCCGCGCCTTCGCCTCCTCCTTCTCCGCCAGTCCGTCCTCCTCGAGGTCGAGCAGGCGGATCAGCGCCGGCAGCGTCAGCCCCTGGACGAGGAGCGTGCCCAGGATCACCGCGAAGGTGAGGAAGACGATCAGCTCCCGGTCCGGAAACGGCCCGCCCGCGTCCGTCGTCAGCGGGAGCGCGAGCGCCGCCGCCAGCGAGACGGCGCCGCGCATCCCGGACCAGGCCACGACGACCGCGCCCTTCCACGGCGCATCGCCGTCGGTCCGCATCATCCGCGGCATGTACGCGCCTGCCAGCACCCACGCGAACCGGACGAGGACGACCACGGCGGTGACGAGGGCCGCGTAGCCGAGCAGCGTCCCGGTCGAGCGGTCCGCCAGCGCGTCGAGGATCGACGGGAGCTGGAGCCCGACGAGCGCGAAGAGCAGGGCGTTGAGGACGAGGAACAGGATCTCCCAGACCGCCTGGCCCTGGAGCCGGGTCTGCGACGTCGTCAGCTCGGGGGTGTGCCAGCCCATGTAGATCCCGACGGTGACCGCGGCGAGGACGCCGGAGACGCCGAGCGCGTGGGCGGGCAGGTACGCGAAGTACCCGCTCAGGATCGAGATCGTGATCTCGACCGGCGGGTTGTCGAGCCGCAGCCGCACCTGCCGGATGACCATCCCCGCGGCGAGCCCGACGAGGATCCCGCCGACGACGTTGAGCACGAAGCTGCCGGACGCCCCGGCGAGCGAGAAGCTCCCGGAGACGACGGCGACGACGGCGACGCGGTAGACGACCAGCGCGGTGCCGTCGTTCACGAGGCTCTCGCCCTCGATCACGGCGACCAGGCGCCGCGGGAGCCCGAGCCGCTGCGCGATCGCCGTCGCCGCGGTGGGGTCGGTGGGCGAGACGATCGCGCCCAGCACGAAGGCGGTCGGCCAGGTCAGCCCGGGGATGACGGCGTGGGCGACGACGGCGACCGCGACCATGGTCGCCAGCACGAGGCCGACGGCCAGCAGCGAGATCGGGACGACGTTCGCGCGGAGCTCCCGCAGCGAGGTGAAGAACGCAGCGCCGTAGAGCAGCGGCGGCAGGAAGGCGATGAGGACGAGGTCCGGCGCGAGCTCGATCGTCGGCATGCCGGGCACGAACCCGAGCGCGAGGCCGCCGAGCACGAGCAGGATCGGATAAGGGATCCGGACGACCTGCGCCAGGGCGAGCAGGGCCGCCCCGGCCACGAGCAGGGCGAGGAGGACGACGCTGTCGTCGGCGCCGAAGTGCACCCGGCCATGACAGCAGACGGCCGGCGGCCCCGGAATCGGTCAGATGACTGCGGGCGGCTAGGACCTCCCTAGTTGCCCTGCCAGTCGGCGGCCGAGGGCCGGTTGTCGATGTGGATGAAGCCGTCGCGGTCGTACCGGCCGATGCCGCCCTTGTTCCCGAGCCCGGTGCGCAGCGTCTTCGCGTGCGCCACCCACTGCTTCGAGTTGCCCCGCTCGTAGCGCGTGTCGGCCGCGACTGAGCCCGGGGTCTCGTCGTAGATGTGCTGACTGTTGGTCGCCGCGCCCGAGATCGCGCTGTTGTAGGCGCGATGCCGGTAGCCGGAGATCACCGTGCACGTGCCGAACTTGACGCGCATCGGCTCCAGGTACTCCTCGCAGAGACGGATGATCGCCGGCCAGGAGCTGACGGGGACCGCGGATCCGCGGGCGTCCTTGGTCCGGAACTCCTTCAGGTGAAAGTGCGGGGTGATCTGTCCGCCGTCCGGCCGCTCGCGGATCTTGCGCTTCCGAAAGTCGTCCAGCGCTTTGGTCGGGCTCCCGTCCGGGTTGAGCTTGAGTGCAGCCATCGAAACTCCCTTTCCCCGCAGCGTCTGTGCCCCCAAGCCACTATGAGTCGGGTCTCATAGGCGGTCAAGGTCGCGGGAATGGGCGTCCGCATCGTGTCGGGGACGGCTGGGAGGAGGTCGCCGACTACGCCCTCACCTGGGCGGTCGAGAACGCGTCCGCCGAACGGCCGGTCGCACTCCGCGCTGCGTCGTAGGGAGACCGAGGGAGGGCCCGCCGGAGCGGGCCCATCCCATGCCTCAGGCTAGGGCGTCGTCTCGATCGAGAGCGCGCCGCGGTCGGTCGCGAGCCGGAGCAGGAACATGCCCGGCACGGTCGTCTTCGTGGTCACGCCGTCGGCGAGGAGCTTGATCTCGGTCACGTCCTCGTTCCACTTCCACGACGCCTTACCGGACTGAACCGGAGTCGAGACGGAGAAGTTGTGCTCGAGCGACTTGAAGCCGCTCGCCGGCCCCGTCCAGCTGACGGCGGCCCTGTGCTCCGCCGGAGTCGTCACCGCTCCGCCGCCGTACTGGAGGGTCTGGATCGTCGCGACCGCGTCGTCACGTGTGAGCCGGACGACGTCGACGAGCCGGAGCGTGTTGCCTGCCCGATCGGCGAGGTCGTACGTCCGCCGCTCGGCGCGGAGGTCGCGGTCGCCGGTCATGAGCGGATTGACCGCCGTCGGCGCGATGGCGCCGGAGCCGATCCCGGAGAGCGCATCGCGCCCGAACAAGGCGACGTCCCTCGCATCCGGATCGAAGCGTAGGAATGCCTCCGGCGCCGTCTTGTCGAGCCTCACGGTATGGGTGCCCGTATCGCTGACGTTCCCGGCATTGTCGGTCGCGAAGAAGCTCAGGGTCGTCACGCCTTCGCCGCTGATCACGACCTTCGTCGACGAGCCGTTCACCGTCGTCGCGGCGATCGGCTGCCCGCCGGTCGCCGAGTACGTGATGCTCTTCACGCCCGAGCCGGCCGCGTCGTCGGTCGCGGTGAGCGTGACCGTGACGTCGCTGTTGTTCCAGCCCGCGGCGTTGGGCGCCGGGCTCTGCGACGCCGAGATCGTCGGCTTGACCGTGTCGGTGATCGTGAAGTCCTGGTTCGAGACGTCGAAGAAGACGTTGCCGACCGCCTCGATCTTCACGCGGGCCGTGTCTGTGAAGACGAACGGGATCGTCACCGCCTCAGAGCCGTCGTTCGGCGTCGACGCGGCCAGGACGTGGGGGTAGTTCCGGCCGCCGTCGGTGGAGAGGCTGATCTTCACGTCCGTCGTGCCGACCGGCGGAAGATCCGTGTTCGCCTTGTCCCACGTGATCGTCTGCGTCGAGCCGCCCGGGTACGAGACCGCCGTGTTCGGCGCGGTCACGAGGAACGGGCCGGCCGTCGTGGCGAGCGTCAGCGTCGTGTCCGCGGCGCTGTTGCCGCCGCCGCCCATGCGCAGGTCACGCGCGGTCAGGCGGAAGTGCAGCTCCGGCGGAGGCCCGAGGTTGACGCCGGCGAAGCCCACGTAGTCGGAGGTCGGCAGGAACTCCATGTAGCACTCGCGGACCGGGATCGGCACCGGCGGAGCGATCGGCCCCGGCGAGCAGCTGCCCGTGTCGGCGTTCGTGTTGTTCGCGAGGATCTGCTCCAGGTCCGGGAAGACCCGCGTCGGGCTCGTCGTCACGTGGTTCTGGTTCGGCGAGTTGTAGAGCAGCGTGTCGGACTCGCTGATCGGAGCCGACTTCGGGAACATCGCGAACAGCGGGCCGTTCGTCTTCGTATTGATCAGGAGCGAGGTGCCCGCAGTCCCGCCCCGGTCGTTCTGCTCCCACGAGTAGAGGATCGTGTCGCCTTCCGGATCGGTCGCCGAGCCGGTGAGGGCGAACGGCGTGCGGAGCGGGATCGTGTACCCGGAAGGCGCGCTGACCACCGGATAGTTGTTGCCGGTGAGCGTCACGGTGCCGCCGTTGTCGACCGGGCCGCCCTTGTCCGTCTCGCGGACGAACCCGGAGGCGCCGGCCGTGAAGTCCTGGAGATCGAGCAGCACCGGGTTGTTCGCGGCGGCAAGCGTGCCTCCGAACGTGATCTGGAAGCCCGTGTTGTTGAACGCGCCTCCTCCGAACCCGGCGACTGTGACTGTCCCGCCGACCGGGAGCATCGCCTCGATCGCCGCGTCGATCGCCGCGGCCGTGTAGTTCGTGCCGTTCACGATCGGGGCCGAGACGCTGCCGCCGTACTCGAGGACGAAGGAGTCGAACGCGCCGCCGTGGTTCGTCTCCTCGACCGAGTTGAAGCAGCCGCCGCAGCTGAGGTCGACGAGCTGGACGTTCGGCACGTCGTCGGTTCCCGTGTAGGTGATCGTGAACCCGGTCGTCGCCGCCCCGGTCACGTTCGCGCCGGGGAAGCCCGGGATCGCGTTGATCGCGGCGGTCAGGTTCGCATTGCTGTACGGCTGGGCGGCTCCGCCGATCAGCGCCGAGTCGTTGCCGCCGAACCGGACGCGGAAGGGCGAGAAGTACGTCGAGGTGCCGCCGCCGGTGGGGTTCGTCGTCGGGGGCGCCGGCAGCTCGTACTGGAAGGTGCGCGCGCTGGGGGCGGCCGTGATCGCGAACGTGCCTGCGAAGCCGCCGCCGGTCGTGATCGTGACGAAGTCGCCCACGGAGCGGTTGTGCGGGACGGTCGTCCGGATCGTCGCCGTGGTGCCGACCGCGCTCGCGCCCGGCACGGCCGGCGTGACCGTGCCGCCGCCGGAGACCGGAAGCCCGGTCACCGGGAGCTCGTACTGGAACGACCTGGTCGTCGGGACCGCGGTGAGCGTGAACGTCCCGTTGTAGCCGGGCTCGGCGACGCCGGAGATCGTCGCGACGTCACCGGGCTGGAGCGAGTGCGTGCCCGAGGTCGCGATCGTGACCGTGTTCCCGACCTGCATCGCGCCTCCGCGCGAGGTTGCGCTCGGCACGGCGTTGATCGTCGAGGTCGCGGGCGCGACCGTCTTCGCGTCCGAGAAGCCGGGGCCCAGCGTGGCGACCTGCACCTCGTTGCCGCCGCCGAAGTGCCGCAGCGAGACGGTCTGCACCTCGTTGATCGGCAACTGCGCCGAGGCGACGTAGGTCGTCATCTCCTGCTGGCTGTGTTGCGAGAAGTACGGGTCGCTGTGCGGCTGCAGGTCGTCGGTCAGGCAGATGCCGGCGTACGCCTGGACGGAGGAGCCGCTGCCGGGCTCGACCGAGTGCGCGGCGCTGCGGTTCCCGCCCGAGCAGTTGAGCTGGTTGCCGTTGAACGTGTGGTTGCCGCCGAACTGGTGGCCCAGCTCGTGCGCGACGTAGTCGACGGCGAAGAAGTCGCCGACCGGCGTCGCCAGGCCGGTGCAACCGGCGGCCTTGTTCTGCCGCCCCACGACGCCGAGGCCCGCGACCCCGCCGCCGGGCTGGCCGAGGGCGAGATGGCCGACGTCGTAGTTGCTCGCGCCGATGATCTGGCCGATCACGATCCGGTTCCGCCCGGTGGAGCAGCCCAGCACCTGCGCCTGCGTGAAGCAGCCCGCGGCGCCGCACGGCCCGTTCGGGGCGACGGCCTCGTCGTAGGTGTCCAGGTTGAGCAGGTCGTTGTTCGGGACGAACTGCATCCGGATCGTGAGGTCGTCCTGGTAGATCTGGTTGACGCGGTTCATCAGCGCGACCTTGGCCGCCGTCACGTTGGCCGGCCCGCCGAAGTACGCGGAGTAGCCCGGGTCGGTGATCATCGCGAGGCGGTAGGTGCGGAGCTCGGGGCCCGTGGGCGGGTCGGTCGTCGGATCGTCGTCACGGACGACCTGGTAGCTCGTGTGGGCGCTCGCGCTCCCGTCGGTGGCCTCGACGACGCGCATGTCGAGCTTCCCTTCCGGGTCGGCGACGAAGCTCGCGTCGAAGGAGCCCTGGGCGTCCGAGGTCGCTGCGAGCGTCCGCGTCGCGGCCTGTTCCTCGGGATCGCTGATCGTGATCGTGATCGCCGCGTTCTCCGCGAACCCGGCCCCGTGGAGCGCGACCGGGTCGGCCGCGTGGTAGTAGCCCTTGTCGACCGACAGCTCGGCGATTCCCGCCTCGCGCTCGACGAACGGGCCGTGCGTGTCCCTGGCCTCGCGGCCGTAGTAGCTGGCGTGGACGCCTGGCCTGCGCCCGACGAAGTACGGGTCGATGTACCACGCGCCGTGCGCCGACCGGACCGAGGCGTGGAAGCCCAGGGGGCTGATGTCGGCGTGGATCGTCGCCGTCCGGTCGGTCAGCCCGATCCCGCGGTAGGTCTTGATCTCGGGATGGCGCCGGGCGAGGCCGGGGGCCATGATCGCCGACTCCTCCAGCGCGAAGCGGTGGAACGAGCCGTTCGGCGCCGGCAGCGAGATCACGAGCGGGTTCCTGCGGGCGGCGGTCGTGCGCTCGCGCGGAGCTCGCGCCAGCACGCGCCGGAGCCGTGCCGTGTTCAGCGAGAGGGAGCGGTACCGTCGCGCGTGGACTGCGACCCGCCGTCCGCCGGCGCGCCGCGGCTTCGCGGCCTTCCTCCAGAGGTGCTTCGTCCCCAGAGTGTCCTTCAGCGCGCGCAGGTGCTTCGCGGACTGCGCGGGCGCAGCGCTCTCCGCGGGCACCGCCGCCGCGGACACCGCGACTGCGAGGACGACGCCGAGCATCAGCCCGGCCGTGACAAAGCTTCCCGTGCGCCGCGTGCGGCGCGGATTCGAGCGCGTCATGCGTTCTCCCCCTCCTGGTCGTGCGACGACGCGCGATCCTCTCACATATGGAATTCGAGATCACGTGCCTCGGCGCACGCGGACGCTCCCGGCGCACCGCCGAAACCCAGGTCCCTAGAATCGTTCCGCCCGCGGGCCGTCATCGCGAGACGTGCGCGCGCACCGGGAGACGAGGAGGAATGCGTGATGGCTGGCGGTGAGGTCGCGGCTACCGGCGAAAGGCTCGCGGAGAGCGTCAGGTCGCTGATGCCGGCCCTCAAGGACGACCTCGCGCGCCTCGTCGCGATCCCGTCGGTCTCGTCGCCGGGATACCCGGAGCCCCGGCGTCCGCTCGTCGACGCGCACGACGCGGTCGTGGCGTTGCTGCGCGACTCCGGGCTCGGGCGGCCCGACACGCTCGAGCTGCCGGACACGGCCCCGATCGTCACCGGCGAGATCCCCGGTCCCGACGGCACTCCGACGGTGCTGCTGTACGGCCACTACGACGTCGTTCCGGCCGGCGACGAGGCGAAGTGGGAGTCCCCGCCCTTCCAGGCGACGGAGCGGGACGGCGCCATCTACGGCCGGGGCACCGCGGACTCGAAGTCCAACATCCTCGTCCACGTCGGCGCGCTGCGCGCCTGGGAGGGCCGGCCGCCCGTCGGGATCAAGATCCTGATCGAGGGCCAGGAGGAGGTCGGAAGTGCGCTCGAGACGCCGTCGAACCTCCAAGCGTTCGAGACGGACGCGATGCTGATCATGGACGGCGGCAACATCCGCCCGGGCGTGCCGTCGCTGACGGTCGCGCTGCGCGGCGACGCCGTCGTCACCGTCGAGGCGCGGACGCTGGCCGGGCCGAAGCACAGCGGCCAGTTCGGCGGGGCCGCGCCGGACGCGCTGATCGCGCTGCTGCACGGGCTTGCGTCGCTGCACGACGAGCGCGGCGACGTGGCAGTGCCCGGCCTGCGGAGGGACGAGTGGACGGGCGCTTCGTGGACGGACGAGGAGTTCCGGCAGCTCGCGGAGGTGGAGCGGGGGCTGCCGCTCGTCGGCACCGGCGGCCTGGCCGACCGGGTCTGGTCCGGGCCGGCGATCACGGTGACGGGCTTCGATGCGCGGTCCGTGGTCGGGGCCGTGAACGCGGTCCAGCCGTACGCGCGCGCGAGGATGAACGTCCGCATCCACCCGGAGCAG
>DASSSO010000119.1:0-3891 GCA_035776735.1 Gaiellaceae bacterium
GCCGTGCCGCGGGTAGGTGCGGGTGTTCATGAGGAAGGGGACGCCGTCGGCGCAGCTCGCGTGCAGCTCGTCGAACTCCACCCCCCGGGTCGCGTTCGAGCCGGCCAGGACCCGCTGCAGGTACGGCGTGGGGTCACCGTCGAGGATCCCCTGCCAGTACTCCTGCATGCGCGGCTCGCCCGTGAGGTCGGCGAGCCTCGCCGCGGCGCCGGCCAGGATCTCGTAGTCCGAGCGGGTGTCGTGGATCCTCCGGATCGGTGTCCTCGGGAAGGCGAGCAGGAACGGGTTCGTACAGCTCGCCGTCAGGTCCGGGAGCTTGAACTCGGCCCACGAGTCGGCCGGGAAGACGAGGTCGGAGTACTCGCAGGAGCTCGTCCAGTGCCACTCGTTGCAGAAGACCGCGTCCTGCTTCGGGAGGGTGTTCTTGACCACGTCGAAGGCCCACTTCGCGTTCCCGAGGAGCGAGTTCGAGTTGCCGAACCAGATCAGCTTCGTCGGCGTCGGCATGTGGCTCGCGCCCGTGATGATCTCCTTGGGGCTGCGCAGCGGCCGCTCGCCGTAGTTCCAGTAGTGGGCCGACTCGGCCTTGTAGTAGCGCTTGACGCGCGTCGGCTTCGAGAGGTCGGCCTCGATGTCGAACGGGTCCTCGGCGATCCACTGGCCCATCGCCTGGAACAGCGAGCCGCGGTAGTTCCCGGCGTAGCTGCCGACGTTGCCCGAGAGGTGGCCGATGTTGTCCGTGAGCGCCGCGACCAGAAAATGGACGCGGCCGAAGAGGTCGGCGTTGAAGTAGTGATTGGGGCCCATGCCGGCCGCGAGCAGCGTGTTGCCCTTGTTCTCGGCCAGCTGCCGCGCGAGGCTGCGGACCGCCCGCGGGTCGACGTTGCAGACCTCTGAGGTCGTCTGCAGGTCGAAGTTCTCGTCGAGGTACTCCCTGAGCAGGTCGAACGCCGGCCGCACCGCCACGGTGGAGCCGTCCACGAGCCGAACCTCGAAGGAGCCGAGGAGCGCCGGGTCGCCGTCGAAGCGCGCGCCGACCTCGTCTCGCGTGACGGCGGCGGCGCGCTCGCGATTGCGGTCCCAGTAGACGAAGTCGCCCCACTCCGCGCGCAGCTCGTTCGGCACGACCTGCTTCCCGACGGTGAAGGGCGGCGGGGGCGGTGAGCCCGTGATCTCGGCCTCGGGCTTCAGGGTCACGTAGTTCTCGAGCCGCGCCTGCCGGTAGCCGGGGAAGACGTCGCGCGCGCTCAGGCGCTCGCCCGTGTCCATCCGGACGAGGAGGGGCAGGTCGGTCCGCTGCACGACCGCCTCCCGGTCGTAGAGCCCCTTGGAGATCAGCTCCCGTGCGACGCCGAGGAAGAGCGCGGTGTCGGTGCCCGGGCGGATGATGACGATCTCGTCCGCCTTGTTCGCCGTCGGCATGTAGTCGGCGCTGATGACGACGACGCGCGTGCCCTTCAGCCGGGCGTCCCCGAGCCAGTGGCCGTCCGGCATCTTCGTGCAGATCCAGTTCAGCCCGATCAGGACGACGAGTTTCGAATGCTCGGCGGCGAAGAGGTCGAAGTCGACGGTCTGCGACCCCGTCACCATCGGGTGCCCGGGCGGCAGGTCGGTGTGCCAGGCGTAGTTGTCGAAGGCTCGGCTGCCGACGATCTCCTCCTGCGGCGCGTCCGGGCGCAGCTTCCGGTCGAGCAGCGCGAGCATGTTGGCGAAGCGGTAGAAGCCGAACACGCGCCCCACGCCGAGGAGCGGCATGCCGCCGCGCATCTTGATCGCCTGCACGCCGGCTCCGTGCATCGCCTCGACCATCGCCGGCTCGTAGTCCTGCTCGAGCAGCTTGGAGGCGCCCTCCTCGCCGTTGTACGTCGCGGCGACGTTCTCGATCGTCCTCGCTGCGATGTCGAGCGCCTCGTCCCAGGAGATCCGGATCCACTCGTCGTAGCCGCGCTTCGTCGTGTCCATCTCGGGCGTGCCGTCGTCGCGGCGGGGGAAGCCGTCCTTCGCCCAGTCCCTGAACCCCTTGCGGATCATCGGCGCCTTCACCCTGCGGTCGCCGTAGATCCGGCGCCCGAGGATCAGCCCCTTCTGGCAGATGCGGGGATCCCAGCGATGCGAAGCCTGGTTGCCGTCGAGGTCCTTCGCCTTGCCGTACCCGTACGTGGGGCTGATGCGGACGATCACGCCGTTCTTCACGTGCGCCCGAAGCAGGCAGTTGTGGGTGTCGTTCGGCGCGCAGGTGAAGACGAAGGAGCTGTCCTCGGCGAACTGGTCCCGGTAGATCCGCTCCCACCCGCGGTGCGGCAGCTCGGTGAGCGGGTTGGCGATCGCGACCGCCTGGACCCCGCCCTGCGCGGACGCGGACGAGAGGAACTGCGCCGGCAGGAAGAGCTCCGCAATCCCCGCCGCCGAGCCCGTCACGACCGCCCGCTTGAGCAACTCGCGCCTGGAGAGCTCGCTGCGCGCCATCCGAGCCAGTGTCGAAGACCGCGCCCGCCCGGACATCCGAGGAGCTTGGTACGGCCGATCCGTAGAAACCCGCAGCGCTACGGCCGGCGGGCCAGGTAGACGCCGGCGAGGCAGAGCGCACCGCCGACCGCAGCGAGCCACGGGGGCTTCTCCCCGAGCAGGACCCATCCGAGCAGAATCGCGACCACCGGAATCAGGTACGCGAGTGAGGCCAGGCGGCCGGCGCTCATCCGGCGCAGGGCGTACGCCCACGTCGCGAAGCCGACCGCCGTCGGAGCGAGACCGAGGTAGACCGTCCAGGCGATCGCCGTCCCGCCGGCGTCGTCGAGCTCGCCGGCGAGCGTCGGCGCGAAGGGCAGGCAGACGACGGTCGCGGCGGCGCAGCCGAGCCAGGTCACCTGCAGCGGCGCCGCGCGGGCGAGGACCGGCTTCTGGATGACGACGGCCGAGGCATAGGCAGAGGCGGCCACGACGAGGAGCACGATCCCGGCGCCGACACGCGATCCCGACTGCGAGCCCGCCAGCCCGATGAGGACGCAACCCGAGAACGCGACGGCGCAGCCGCCGAAGAGCCGGCGGGGGAAGCCCTCCCCGAGGAAGATTCCGGCGAGGATCGCGATCAGGATCGGGCCGACGTTGATCAGCATCGCGGCCGTTCCGGCGTCGACGCGGCGCTCGGCCGCGTTCAGCGTCACGCTGTAGACCCCGAGGAACAGGACGCCGAAGGCGGCGATCGCGGCCAGGTCGCGCCGCTGCGGCAACGGCCGTCGCGCGATCCAGGCGGCGACGCTGAGCACGGCCAGGCTGACCAGCAGCCGGCCGAGCGCCAGTGAGCCGGGGGAGAGGGTGCGGCCTGCGTCTCGGATGGCGACGAAGGCCGAGCTCCAGAGCGTCACCGTCACCAGTCCGGCGGCGAGCGCCGGGAAGTCGGTGCGCGCCACTACGCCGCCGGCTTGCTCAGAACCGGGCGCGGTGTCAGGCGAACGTCCGCCGGAAGCCCACGCTCGAGCGCGACCGCCGACAGCCCGGCCGCGAGCGCCACCCCGGCGGAGACGAGCATGGTCGCGGGCGGCGACACGCTCAGCAGCTGCGCACCGGCCGTTGGGGCGAGCCCCAGCCCGAGCCACCACGAGAAGCCGATCGTCGCCATGTAGCGCCCCCGTAGCGCCGGCGGCGCGAGATCGGCGACGAGCGGCATCAGCGCGGTCGTGTGGAAGCACTCGCCGATGCCGACCGCGATCACCGCCGCAAGCAGCGCGGCGTTCGAGACGGGACAGCAGCAGTCCCATCCGTGGCTTGGCAGCTCTGCGTCAGCGTCGCAGTAGCCGTGCTGCTTCCTGGGCGAGCTCGGCCACCACCCGCGCCGCCGGGGTGACGTCGGTTACTTGGCCGACGCCCTGGCCGGCGTACATGGCCATTGCCGCG
>DASSSO010000051.1:0-9356 GCA_035776735.1 Gaiellaceae bacterium
CGAGGTCGGCCGCCAGCCCTGGATCGTCTACGAGTTCATGCGCGTCGAGGAGGCCGTCACCGGAGCGGAGGGGATCCCGGTCGGCTACGCCACGCTCGTGGTCGTCTACCTCGGGCTCGCGAGCATCACGCTGTACATGCTGCGCCGTCTGGCCCGTACGCCGCCCGAGGTCGAGCTCCAGCCCGGTGCGGGCGACTTCGAGGTTCTGCCCTGATGCTGGTCGACCTCCTGCTGGCGATCCTGATCATCGCGCTCGCCGCGTACGCGGTGCTCGGCGGGGCCGACTTCGGCGCCGGGTTCTGGGACCTGACTGCCGGGGGCGCCCAGCGGGGCGCCCGCCTGCGGGGGCTCGCGCACCGCTCGATGGGGCCGGTCTGGGAGGCCAACCACGTCTGGCTGATCGTCGTGCTGGTGGTGCTGTGGACGTGCTTCCCGCACGGCTTCGGGCCGTTGATGGAGACGCTGTACGTGCCGCTGTTCCTCGCCGCCGTCGGGATCATCTTCCGCGGCGCGGCCTACGCGCTGCGCGGAGAGGCGGCGTCGATCTCGGAGGCTCGCGTGCTCGGCGCGGTCTTCGCGCTGTCCTCGGTACTCACGCCGTTCTTCCTCGGCTGCGCGATCGGCGCGGTCGCGTCTGGGCAGGTGCCTGCGGAGGGCGACCCGAACGCCCCGTTCTCGAGTTGGACCGGTGCGACCGCGCTCTGGATCGGGGCGCTCGCGGTCGTGACCGGCGCGTATGTCGCCGCCGTCTTCTTGGCGGCGGACTCCGTGCGCGCGGGGGCGCCCGACCTCACGACCGCATTCCGCCGCCGCGCGCTCGGCTCCGCCGTCGTCGCGGGCGGGATGGCGATCGGGGGTCTGTTCGTCATTCGCGAGGACGCGCGCGATCTCTACGACGGACTCACCTCCGGCGCTGGGCTCGCGATGGTGATCGTCTCGGTCGCGGTCGGCGTGCTCACGCTCTGGCTGCTATGGACGAACCGCTTCGAGATCGCGCGCTACACATCCGGCGTAGCCGTAGGCGCGGTCCTGGCCGGTTGGGCCTTCGCGCAGCGCCCCGACTTTCTGCCAGGCGAGCTCTCGCTCCAGGACGCGGCCGCGGGCGACGCCACCCTGGTCGCGACCCTGGTTGCACTCGTGCTCGCGCTGCTCGTGATCGTGCCGGCGATCGCGCTGCTGTTCCGCCTGACCCTGGGGGGTAGCTTGACCGGCGAGTTCCGCCCCATCGTGAGCAGTGACGACGGCGGGGACCGATGAGGCCGGCGCGCCCGCAGATCGCACTCGCCTGCTTCGTGCTGGGCTGCCTGCTGGTGCTTCTGGTCGAGGCGGGGATCGCCCGCGCCGTCGGCGTGCCGCTGATCTTCGCCGGCATGGCGCTCGGCGTCGCCGCGATCGCGACGCCAGAGTTCCTTGCCGGCGACCGCAAGGCCGACGCCGGCTAGCCTGCGGCCTTTCCGCCTTCCCGTTGGCTTGATCCGCGCCGGTTGCCAGGACGCCTT
Organism: Gaiellaceae bacterium; assembly: GCA_035776735.1. Classification (GTDB taxonomy): domain Bacteria; phylum Actinomycetota; class Thermoleophilia; order Gaiellales; family Gaiellaceae; genus JACDAN01. Next base: position 1,500 of record DASSSO010000051.1, read on the forward strand.
CGGGACAGCGCGCCGGGAACAAGGAAGGGCCCGCGTTCAGCGGGCCCTTCCGACCTTCGGAGAGCCGGGTGTCGCTTTCGTCCACTTCATCGGGGAGCCTTTCGGAGGGTTCTTCCTACTGGGCCTTCCCGGTGGAGCTTCGTCCTACTGGCGCCCTGTGCTCTTCGCACGGTCAATGGTGCCCCAGCCGGCCCGCCGCGGCATCAGCGCGCTGCCGGATCGCGCAGTACGTAGTTCCCCGCAGCTGGGCGGGGGTCGGTAGAAGCCCGCGTCGCGTTCCGCGCCCGCCCCGATGCCCGTGAGTGAGCGTTCACTCATGGTTGGGGCAGAGTCGACATGAGCGCCGAGCTGAAGCACGGTCCGCAGGAGCTGCGGGAGCGCATCCTCGACGCGACGCTGCACGTGATCTGCGAGCGCGGCATGGCTCGTACGCGCACGAGCGCCATCGCCAAGGAGGCAGGGTGCTCCGAAGGGAGCATCTACCGCTACTTCGACGGCAAGCCGGAGCTCTTCCGGGAGGTGGTCCGGACACGGCTCTCGAGCCTCCTCGACGTGCTCCCCGGGCTCACCGCGCGTACCGGTTCGGGGACGGTCGAGGGAAACCTCGTCGACGTCGCGCGGGCGGCGCTGTCGTTCTACGGGGAGGTCGTGCCGCTCTACGCCGGCCTCTTCGCCGACGCCGAGCTGCTCGCCGACCGGCGCGAGAGCGTCCTCGGCGGAGACCTGAACCCGTCGGCCGCGGCCGACGCGGTGGTCGGTTACCTCCAGGCGGAGCAGCGGCTGGGCCGTGTGCGCGCGCAGGCCGACGTGGACGCCGTCGCGCGGCTGCTCCTCTCGAGCGCTCTCGGCGAGAGCTTCCTCTGCGCGCTCGCCGCCGGCCCTCTCGACGGGGCGGAGCGCGACCGCCGCGCACGGGACCTCGGCCGGCTGGCGACCCGGGAGCTCGAACCGCCCGGAGGAGGATTGCCGTGAGGCCCGTCAGCAACTGGCTCGACCGCTTTCGCCGGCCCGGCGTTCCCGCGGCGGCGAGCGAGGAGCTCGACGCCGAGCTGCTCCCGGTCTTCGCGACGCTCGACGAGATCGAGCAGGAGGCTGCCGCGATTCGGATCGAGGCGGACGCCGAGGCGGCCCGTCGGGTCGAGGCGGCGGCGCTCGAGGCGGAGCGGATCCTGGTCCGGTGGCGGCGGGAGGCCGAGGCGGAGCGGGTCAGAGCGGAGGCCGACCGGCGCGAAGCGGTCGCCAGCGAGGCGCGCTCGATCGAGCTTCGGGCCGAGGCAGAGGCCGCGGAGCTCCGGGAGCGCGGGCTCGAGCGGATGCCGGCGCTCGTCGCGACCGTGCTTATGTGCCTCCAGGAGGATCAAGCATGAGCGCGGCCTGGATCGCCGGAGCCGTCCGCGCGCGGCTGCTCGTGTCCGAGCGCTGCCTCGGCGCGGAGGGAGCAGCGAAGCTCGCCGGCTCGCCCTCGCTGCGCGACGCGCTCGTCGAGCTCGGACGCACCCCGTATCGGCGGGAGATCGGCCTGGAGCTCACCCTGGCCGACGCGCAGCGAGCGGTCGCCTCGAAGACGCTGATCGACCTCCGCCTGCTCGCCGGCTGGCTGCCCGGCGACGCGCTCGGACTGCTCCGCGCCCTCGCCGCCTGGCACGAGCTGGCCAACCTCGAGGACCGCATCGCCTACCTCGGCAGTGCGCCGCTCAGGCAACCGTTCGAGCTCGGGAGCCTCGCCGCCGTCTGGCCGAGGGCTGCGGGAACCCAAAGCCTCGACGAGCTGCGCCGCGCGCTGGCGGCGTCCGCCTGGGGCGACCCCGGCGGAGAGACCGCCGCCGAGCTCGGGATCGGCCTGCGGCTCGCGTGGGCGCGCCGCGCCGCCGCGGAGGCGCCCGAGGTCGGGGCACTTGCGGCCGGCGCGTCGGCACTGCTCCTCGCCCGCGAGCTCTTCGTCGTCGGCCTGCCGGTCGAGATCCTGCCGCTGGCCGCCTTCCCGCTGCTCGGCCCGAGGTGGCCGCGCGCAGGCACCTTCGCCCAGTTCGTCGAGGCGCTGCCGCCCGACGCCGCCTGGGCGCTCGCCGGGATCGACGGGCCCGAGGAGCTATGGCGTGCCGAGGCCCGTTGGTGGAACCGGTGCGAGCAGGACGGGCGGGCGCTCATGCGCTCCGCGCCGGGCCGGCAGGTCGTCGTCGGCGCCGTCGCGGTGCTCGGCTGCGACGCCCACCGCATCGCGATTGCGCTCGAGGCCACCGTGCGGCGCGGGCTCCCGGGCGTCCAGGAGGTGCTCGATGCGGCAGCCTGAGCACGCGCTCACCCTCCCGGCGCGCATGGTGCGGATCGCCATCGTCGCACCCCGTGCCCGCCTGCGGGAGACCCTCGTCGAGCTCGCCGACTCGGGGACCGTCGAGCTCGCCGGGACGCTGCCGACCGCCGGCGGCGAGGCGCTGGAGGCGCTCCGCCGGCTCGAGCGGGAGGGGACGAACGGCTCGGCCGGGCCGGTGCTGGCGCCGGCGCGCCCCGACGTCCCGGGGCTCGAGCGAGCCGGGGCCGTCGACCTGCTGCGCGGCGAGGTCGAGCTCGAGCGTCGCTCCGCAACCGCGGTCGAGCACGGAAGCTTCGCCGGCCTCCTCGGCTGGGCGCCGCAGGACGAGCTGGAAGGGCTGGCAGAACGGCTCGCCGGTGCAGGGGCCGGAGTGATCGAGCTGCCGGCGCCGCCGTGGCTCGAGCCGCCCGCCCTCATCGCCCGCAAGCCCGTCACCCGGCCGTTCCGCCCGCTCGTCGAGACGTACGGGCCCGCCCGCTACGCCGATCTCGACCCGACGCTGTTCGCCGCGTTCTCGTTCGTCCTCATGTTCGGGATGATGTTCGGAGACGTCGGCCACGGGCTGCTGCTCGCGGCTGCCGCGCTCGCCCTGCGCTTCGTCAAGCGCGGCCGGCTGCTCGCGGTCCGACGGGTCTGGCCGCTGCCGTTCGCCGCCGGCCTCTCCGCGGCGTTCTTCGGCCTGCTCTACGGGGAGTGCTTCGGGCCGACGGGGCTCGTGCCGACACTCTGGCTCGACCCGGTGGACGAGGCCCCGGAGCTGCTCGCCGCCGCCGTCGCCGTGGGGGCCGTGCTGCTTGCGCAGAGCTACGCGTTCGGCACGGTCAACCGGTGGCGGGAGCAGGGCCCGGCCGCGGCACTCGTCGCCCCCTCCGGGATCGCGGGCACGTGCATCTTCCTCGGCGGCGGCATCGCCGCCGCAGGCTGGTACCTCGACTCGCCGGCGCCGGCCACGATCGGCGCCGCGATCGCCGTCGCCGGGCTCGCGCTCATGGCGATCGGCTACGCCGCCCACGCGGCGCGCGGAAGCCTGGGGGCGCTCGAGGTGCTCGTGGAGCTGGTCGACTCGGTCGTCCGGATCGGAGCGAGCGCGATCTCGTTCACCCGGCTGGCGGCCTTCGGCCTGATGCACGCCGCGCTCGGCATGGTCGTGTGGGCCGCTGCGAGCGCCGCCTGGGGCACCGCGGCCGGAGCGGCGCTCGCGATCCTCGTGCTCCTGGTCGGCAACGTGCTCGCCTTCACGCTCGAGCTGCTCGTGGCCGGGGTCCAGGCGCTGCGACTGGAGTACTACGAGCTGTTCTCGCGCATCTTCGCCGGCGAGGGGCACCCCTACTCGCCCTGGCACATCCCGCTCGTCACGAAGGAGGAACCATGATCGAATCGCTGCTCTGGGGACTTCCCGTCGTGCTCGGCGTGGCGGTCGTGACCGCATGGATCCTCCACCGGTCACCGGCGAAAGGCTTCCACCGCCTGGCCCTGCTGAACGGGCTGATCCTGCTCGGCGCGCTCGCCCTCTTCGCCGCCGCGCTGCTCGGGGCCGTCGAGGCGGAGGCGGCAACGGCCGCGAACGAAACCGACCCGACGGGCGCGCTTCTCGGCGCAGGGATCGCCGTCGCCGGCTCCAGCATCGGCGCCGGCATCGCGGTCTCCTACACCGGATCGGCCGCGCTTGCGGCGATCAGTGAGAAGCCCGAGATGTTCGGGCGTGCGATGGTCGTGGTCGGCCTCGCCGAGGGGATCGCGATCTACGGGCTCGTGATCGCCGTCATGCTGATCGGGCAGGCATGAAGACCGCCCTCGCGATCGGGGACTGGCGGCGCCTTGCCGGCTACGCTCTGGCCGGAGCGCTCGTAGCCCCGGCCGCTACGCCGGAGGAAGCCCGGGCGGCGCTCGACGCGTTCGACCACGACATCGGCCTGGTGATCCTGACCCCCGAGGCGGGGGCGGCCCTCGAGGCGCAGCTCGCCGAGCGCGACGACCTCGTCGTGGTGGTGCTGCCGTCGTGACCGTGGCCGCCGAACCGCTCCGCGATGCGATCCTCGGCGACGCGCGTGCCGAGGCTCAGCGCGTGCTCGCCCGCGCCGACGAGCAGGCTACGGCGAAGCTGCGCGACGCGGAGGAGCGCGGCCGCACGCTCGTCGAGCAGGCCCGCGCCGACGGGGTGGCCGCCGCGGGGATCGCGGGCTCCCACGAGGAGGCGCGCGCCCGGCGTGTCGCGCAGGCCGCCGTCCTCGCCGCGCGGCGGGAGCTCTACGAGGAGCTCACGCGCCGCGCACGGTCTGCGGCGCAGGGTCTCCGGCAGGAGGCCGGCTACCCGACGCTGCTCGAACGTCTGACCGGTGCAGCGCGCGCGCAGCTCGGCCCGGGGGCCGAGCTCGAAGTCGACCCTCCGGACGCCGGCGGTGTCCGGGCGTCGAACGGGGGACGGCACGTCGACTACACGCTGGACGCGTTGGCGGGCCGCTGCCTCGAGCGGCTCGGAGCCGGAGTGGAAGGGCTCTGGCGGTGAGCGAGGCGACCGTCGTCCGCGTGAACGGCCCCGTCGTCGACGTCGTCGGCTTCGAGGAGGTCGGCATGCTGGAGCTGGTCGAGGTGGGCGAGCAGCGGCTGCCCGGCGAGGTGATCGCGCTCGACGGTGACCGCGCCACGGTCCAGGTGTACGAGTACACCGGCGGCCTGGGGCCCGGAGGGCCTGCGACGGCGAGCGGCGCGCCGCTCAGCGCCGAGCTCGGGCCGGGGCTCCTGGGCGGGGTCTTCGACGGCATGCTCCGTCGCCTGGGCGGGGCGGGCGACCGGATCGAGGCGGGAGAGCGACTGGAGACGCTCTCCCATGAGCGGCGCTGGGCCTTCGACCCGGAGCCGGGGCTCGTGAAGGCGGGCCCGGGAACGCTGCTGGGCCGAGTCGCCGAGGCGACGGCGGTCGAGCACCGCGTCGTCGTTCCTCCCGACGTGACCGGCGCGGTCGAATGGCTCGCGCCGGCGGGCGAGTACACGGTCGAGGAGCCGATCGCACGCATCGGCGGCACCGACGTCACGCTCGCGCACCGCTGGCCCGTGCGCCGCCCCCGGCCGGTGGCCGCGCGGCTGCCGGCCTCCGTCCCGCTGACGACGGGACAGCGGGCGCTCGACCTCTTCTTCCCGATCGCGCACGGGAGCACGGCAGCGGTGCCCGGCGGCTTCGGCACCGGCAAGACGGTCCTCCTGCAGCAGATCGCCAAGTGGTGCGACGCGGATGTGATCGTGTACGTCGGCTGCGGCGAGCGCGGCAACGAGATGGCGGACGTGCTGCGCGAGCTCCCCGAGCTGCAGGATCCGCGCACGGGCCGGCCTCTGATGGACCGGACGGTGCTGATCGCCAACACCTCGAACATGCCGGTGCTGGCCCGCGAGGCGAGCATCCACACGGGCGTCACCGTCGCGGAGTTCTTCCGCGACATGGGCCACGACGTCGTCCTCATCGCCGACTCGACCTCGCGCTGGGCAGAGGCGCTGCGGGAGGTCGCATCCCGGACCGACCAGCTTCCCGCCGAGGAGGGCTACCCCGCCGGGCTCGCGTCGGCGCTCGCAGCCTTCTACGAGCGCGCGGGCTCGGTGCGCACGCTCGGCGGTGCCGAGGCGTCCGTCACGGTCCTCGGCGCAGTCTCGCCTCCCGGCGGCGACCTCACCGAGCCGGTCAGCGCGCACACGCGCCGCTTCACCCGGTGCACGTGGTCGCTCGACCGGGATCTCGCGTACGCCCGTCACTACCCGGCGGTCAGCTGGCGGGAGTCGTTCTCGCGCGACGCCGAGGCGGTGGCGGGCTGGCACTTCGTCGAGCGCGAGCCGGAGTGGGGCGACCGGCGCGAGCGGGCGCTCACCCTGCTCGCCGAGGCCGACCGGCTAGAGTCGATCGCGCAGCTGATCGGCGCGGGCTCTCTCCCCGACGCCGAGCGGATCGTCCTGCTCGGCGGCCGCCTGCTGCGCGAGGCCGTCCTCCAGCAGAGCGCGCTGAGCCGGAACGACGCCTACTGCGAGCCGGCGAAGCAGTCGGCGCTGCTCGCGCTCGTCCTCGACGTCATCGACGCCTGCCGGCAGCTCGTGGACGGCGGCGTGGCCGCAGCCATGATCGAGGAGGTCGACTTCTCGGCGGTGACACGGGCCCGCGATTCGACGCCGCCGGACGGGGCGAACGAGGTGGCGGGCGTCTTCACGGAGATCGCTTCGAAGCTGCGAGGGCTGGCATGACGCTGACCGCACCGGTCGAATACACGTCGGTCTCCTCGATCCGCGGGCCGCTGCTCGTCGTGGAGGGCGTCGAGGGCATCGGCTGGGACGAGGTCGCCGAGGTCCAACTCGACACCGGCGAGCGCCGTCACGGCGTCGTGCTCGACGTCACGCGCGATCTCGCGGTGGTCGAAGTGTACGAGGGAACCTCCTCGCTCCGCCTCGACGGTCTCCGGGTCGCATTCAGCGGCACGCCGATGCGTGTTCCCGTCGGCGAGGGGTGGCTCGGCCGCGTCTGCAACGGGCGCGGTGAGCCGCTCGACGGCGGCCCGCCCGTCTTCGGGGACCTCCACCACGACGTCGCCGGCAGCCCGATCAACCCCGCGGCGCGGGACACCCCCAGCGAGCCGATCCTCACCGGCATCTCGGCGATCGACGGGCTCGCCACGCTCGTTCGCGGCCAGAAGCTGCCGATCTTCTCGATCGGCGGGCTTCCCCACCTCGAGCTCGCCGCCCAGATCGCCTCCCAGGCGCGGGCCGGCGACGAGCCGTTCGCCGTCGTCTTCGCCGCCGTCGGGATCACGCGGGCCGACGCGATGGCCGTGCGGGACGCGCTCGAGGAGCGGTCGGGCGCAGGTGACCTCACGCTCTTCCTCAACACCGCCGACGACCCGCTCGTCGAGCGGATCGTGACGCCGCGGATCGCGCTGACCGTCGCCGAGCATCTCGCGTTCGACCTCGGCCGGCACGTGCTCGTCGTGATCGCGGACGTGACGAGCTACGCGGAGGCGGTGCGGGAGGTGTCGGCGGCGCGGGGCGAGGTGCCCAGCCGGCGCGGCTATCCGGGATACCTCTACAGCGACCTCGCCTCGCTGTACGAGCGTGCCGGGCGCATGAAGGGCCGGCCGGGCTCGCTGACCCAGATGCCCGTGCTGACGATGCCCGCCGGCGACATCACGCATCCCGTCCCGGACCTGACCGGCTACATCACCGAGGGCCAGCTCCTGCTCTCGCAGGACCTGCACGTGAGCGGCGTCTACCCGCCCTTCGACGCGCTCGGCTCCCTGTCGCGGCTCCAGCGCCTGGGCGCAGGGCCGGGACGGACACGCGACGACCACCTCGAGATCGCCGCACAGCTCTACGCCGCCGCCGCCGAGGCCCGTCAGATCGCGGACCTGGCCGACGTCGTCGGCGCGGCAGGGCTCACCGCGCGCGACCGCCGCTTCCTCACGTTCGCCGACGTCTACCTGTCGGGCTTCCTCGCCCAGGGGCGTGACGAGCGCCGCACGCTCGAGGAGACGCTCGGCCGCGCTTGGCAGGTGGCATCGACCCTCCCGAGGCGGGAG
>DASSSO010000101.1:0-11847 GCA_035776735.1 Gaiellaceae bacterium
AAGGGGCTCGGCGAGATGGACGCCGAGGATCTCTGGGAGACGACCATGAACCCGGCCAACCGGATGCTGATCAGGGTCGAGGTGGAGGATGCCGCCGCCGCCGACGACGCCTTTGCGAAGCTGATGGGCGACCAGGTCGAGTCGCGCCGGCTCTTCATCGAGCAGAACGCCAGGGACGTTCGCTTCCTCGATGTCTGATCTCGAGCCGCTCGGCGCAGGCCGCATCGAGTCCCGCGACCTGGAGCAGGAGCTTCGCTCCAGCTTCCTCGACTACGCGATGAGCGTGATCGTCTCGCGCGCCCTGCCGGACGTGCGGGACGGGCTGAAGCCGGTGCACCGGCGCGTCCTCTACGGGATGCACGAGGCCGGCATGCAGCCGAACCGGCCGTTCAAGAAGTCGGCGCGAATCGTCGGCGACGTCATGGGCTCGTACCACCCCCACGGCGACACGGCGATCTACGACACGCTGGTGCGGCTCGCGCAGCCGTTCTCGATGCGTTACCCGTTGGTCGACGGCCAGGGGAACTTCGGGAACATCGACGACTACCCGGCGGCGGCGATGCGCTACACCGAGAGTCGCCTCTCGCGGATCGCGACCGAGCTGCTCCGGGACATCGACGCCGACACGGTCGACTTCCAGCCGAACTACGACGAGTCTCGACGCGAGCCGTCCGTGCTGCCGGCCCGCTTCCCGAACCTGCTCGTCAACGGCTCCGCCGGCATCGCCGTCGGCATGGCGACGAACATCGCGCCGCACAACCTGGGCGAGGTGATCAACGCCGTCGTCGCGCTCATCGACGACCCCGACATCGACGTCGACCGGCTGACGCGGCACATCAAGGGGCCAGATTTCCCGACCGGCGCGATCATCCTCGGCCGGGAGGGGATCCGCGAGGCCTACCGGTCAGGACGCGGCCGCATCGTCATGCGTGCGCGGGCCCACATCGAGGAGCTGCGCGGCGGCAAGTCGGCAATCATCGTCACCGAGCTCCCGTACGGCGTGAAGAAGGGCGGCGACGCCGGCGTGATCAAGAAGATCGCCGACCTCGTCAACGACAAGGTGCTGACGGAGGTCTCCGACCTCGCCGATCACTCCGACCGGTCGGGGATGCGGATCCAGATCGAGCTCAAGCGCGACGCGATCCCGCAGGTGGCGCTGAACAAGCTGTACAAGCACACGCCGCTCCAGACGACCTTCGGGTTCAACGCCGTCGCGCTGGTCGACGGCGTCCCGCGGACGCTGTCACTTCGGGACATGCTCCAGCACTACCTCGACTTCCAGCGCGAAGTGATCACGCGCCGGTCGAAGTTCGAGCTGCGCAAGGCCGAGGCTCGCGCGCACGTGCTCCAGGGCTACCTGACCGCGCTCGACAACCTCGACGCCGTGATCGCGCTGATCCGTGCGTCGGCGGATCCCGACGAGGCAAGGGAGGGGCTCCAGCGTGAGTTCGAGCTGACCGAGATCCAGGCCCAGGCGATCCTCGACCTGCGGCTCCAGCGCCTGACGGGGCTCGAGCGGAAGCGGATCGAGGACGAGTTCGCCGATCTGCAGGAGCGGATCGCGGAGCTGCGCGCGATCCTCGGCGACGAGGCCCGCATCGACGCGCTCATCCGCGAGGAGCTGCTCGAGATCAAGTCCATCTACGGGAAGAACGACGACCGCCGCACGGAGATCGTCGCCGCGGAGGAGGAGCTCGAGCTCGAGGATCTGATCGCGGAGGAGGACATGGTCATCGCGATCACGCGCTCCGGCTACATCAAGCGGCTGCCCGTCACCACCTACCGGGAGCAGCGAAGAGGCGGCATCGGCGTCATGGGCATGGAGCTCAAGGACGAGGACTACATCGAGCACCTGTTCGTCGCCTCGACCCACGACTACCTGCTCTTCTTCACCTCGGTCGGGAAGGTCTACCGGCTCAAGGTCCACGAGCTCCCGCTCGGGACGCGCCAGTCGAAGGGCCGCGCGATCGCGAACTTCCTACCCTTCCACCAGGGCGAGACGATCCGCGCCGTGATCGCCACCCGCGACTTCCAGGAGGCCGACTACCTCGTGCTCGCGACGAAGAACGGGATCGTCAAGAAGAGCCGGTTCGAGGAGTACAACACGCCGCTGAAGGCCGACGGGATCATCGCGATCAATCTCCGCGACGACGACGAGCTCGTAGGCGTCGTGCACACCGACGGCGACGACGACATCCTGATGGTCTCCTGCAGGGGCCAGGCGATCCGCTTCCACGAGAAAGAGGCGCGCCCGATGGGCCGCGCGACCGGAGGCGTCCGGGGGATGAAGCTCCGCAAGGACGACTCGGTGATCGCCATCGCCCGCGCCGAGAACGACTCCGACCTGCTCGTCGTGACCGAGAACGGGTACGGCAAGCGCACCCGCGTCGACGAGTACCCCGTGAAGGGCCGCGGCGGGCTCGGCGTCAAGTCGGTGCAGCTGACCGAGGCCAAGGGGCACCTCGCCGGCGCCCGTGTCGTGCGGGACGGCTATCAGGTGATGCTGATCTCCACCGGGGGCACCGTCATCCGGATGCCCGTCGAGGACGTGAAGCGCCTCGGTCGCTCGACGCAGGGCGTCATCGTCATGCGGCTCCGGGAGGGTGAGCAGGTCTCCGCGCTCGCACCCGTCGTGGAATCCGAGGCCGACGAGGAGCCCGTCGAGGCGCCGGCGGCAGCGACTTTGCCCGCCGAGTAGATTCTCCCGCTCGGCGCGGCAGATTTGCGCCGTTTTCCCACGGTTCCTCTAGCCAAGCACTGCTCGACGCGATATATACAGTCCGTCGTGAGGGGTCGGAAGCTGAGTCGAACGAAGGTGTTGTATGCCTCCAAGCACACAAGCTGACCTGCTCGAGCCCATCGACCTCGCCGAGCACCTGGACAAGGTCGAGCTCTACCTCGGCCAGGTCTGCCAGATCGCCGGCATCTCGAAGATGCAGCTCGATTACTGGACGAACAAGGCGCAGATCCCGACCAAAGGCCGGAAGCAGCGGATCTACGACATGGATGCTGTCGAGACCGTGATGCTGATCAAGCAGGCGAAGGACAAGGGCCTCAATCTCGGAGCCGCAATCGAGGCGGCGCGCCGCTTCCGCGAGCGGCAGCGCCCCGAGGTGGCGCCTACGCCGTAGCGCGAAGCGTCTCCGCCGCCTGCTCTGGCGGCAAGACGTTCACGTAGAGCCCCGCGCCGAGCTCGATTCCCGCGAGCGCGGTGAGCCGGGGGACGAAATGCACGTGCTTCGGCTCCTTCGCGTGGAGCCACGCGTTCCAGGCGAACGGGCCCTCGAGTGCGCGCAGCCGGCCAACGAGGTCGTGCAGCGCGCCGAGGCGATCGGCAAGGGTCCCGCCGGCCACGAGACTCTCGTAAGGCGCGGCCCCGGCATGGTGGACGACGGCGACGGCGCCGCCGCGCTCGAGCACGCGGAGCTCGTTGCGCGCGAGCAGGTCGCCGAGCCCGCCGGCGTCCTCCTCGGTCACCGCCGGCGGCTCCTCACGGAGCCAGACGAGCTGAGAGTGGCTGTGCGGAAGGCTCGCGCCGGCCAGTCTGCCCTCGTTGAGGAGGACGTGGACGTAGCCGAAACCCTCCTCGAGAGCCGCGTCGATCCGGCGCTGCCAGGCTTCGGCGATCGGCTCGATCTGCGAGGCCGGGAGGTCGCCGAAGGAACGGACGTGCTCCGGGGTGTGGATCACGACCTCCTGCCGCTCGAAGGCCGGGTAGAGGTTCGGCACGACGCGAATCTGCCACGGGTCTCCGATCCGCAGCGTCTCCGGCGGCGTCCGGTCCTCCCGGCCGGCGCAGAACGGGCAGCCCTCGAGCTCCTGCGGCGTCGGCTCCTCCGGCGGAGGCAGCCATGCTCCAGGCCGCCCGCCTCGGCCGGGCGCGATCACGACCCGGCGACCGCTCAGCGGGTCTTCGCGGATCTCGCTCAGGTGGGCGGCCGCATCGTGGCGGCGTCCATGTACGGCTTGAAGAGCTCGATCGGGAGGGGGAGGATCAGCGTCGACGACCGCTCGGAGCTGATCTCGAGCATCGTCTGCAGGAAGCGGAGCTGGAGCGACATCGGGTTCGTCGCGAGCACGTCGGCCGCGTCCTTCAGGCGCTCCGAGGCCTGGAACTCGCCCTCGGCGGCGATCACCTTGGCGCGCCGCTCGCGCTCGGCCTCGGCCTGGCGGGCCATCGCGCGCTGCATCCCACTGGGGATCTCCACGTCCTTGACCTCGACGATCGAGACCTTGACACCCCAGGGCGAGGTGGCCTCGTCGATGATCCGCTGCAGGATCTCGTTGATCTTGTCCCGCTCGGACAGGAGCTCGTCCAGCATGTGCTGGCCGAGGACGCTCCGTAGCGTCGTCTGCGCGATCTGCGAGGTCGCGACCATGAAGTTCTCGACCTGCACGATCGCCTTCTCGGGGTCGATGATCCGGAAGTAGGCGACGGCGTTCACGCGGACCGGGACGTTGTCCTTCGTGATCACCTCCTGCGGCGGCACGTTCAGGGTCACCGTTCGCAGGTCGACGCGGACCATCTTGTCGATGATCGGGATGAGCAGGAACAGTCCCGGCCCCTTCGGCGGGGACTTCAGCCGCCCGAGCCGGAAGATGACCCCGCGCTCGTACTCCCGTGCGACCCGGATCGACGCCGAGAGCAGGAGGATGAAGAGGACGGCGACGACTGCGAGGACGATGAGCGCGGCCATGCGGGGATCCTATGCGGGGGCGACCGTGAGCGTGAGCGCGTCGTCGAGGCCTTCGACCCGGACCTCTCGACCCGCCGGGATCGGCTCGCCGCCCTCTGTCGTCGCGCGCCAGAGCTCGCCGTGGACGAAGACGAGTCCGACCGGGTCGATCGACTGCCGCACGACGCCGAGCTGCCCGACGAGCTCCTCCTGGCCCGTGACGACCTCCGCCCTGCGCACCTGGACGAGTTTTGCGACCACGAGGCCGACCATCAGCGCCATCGTCGCGGCGATGCCAAGCGCGACCTCCAGGGAGACCTGGTACGCGTCGCCGGCGGGGTCGAAGAGCATGAGCGCGCCGACGACGAACGCCACGGCGCCGGCGAGCGCGAGCGCGCCGTGGCTGACGACGAACATCTCCGCGACGAAGAAACCGGCCGCGAGGAGCATGAGCAGCACCCCGGCCCAGCTGACCGGGAGGATCTGCAGGCCGAAGAGGCCGATGATCAGCGAGATCGCGCCGACGGTCCCCGGGAAGATCAGGCCCGGGCTCCAGAGCTCGATCGTGATCCCGAGGACGCCCAGGGACATGAGGATGACGATCAGGTTCGGGTTGATCAGCGTGTCGAGGATCTGTTTCCAGAGGGACATCTCGACGTTGTCGACCTTCGCGTTCGCCGTGTCGAGCACGATCATCTTCGGTTTCGTCTCCATCCCGTCGATCCGGTTCAGGAGCGTCGGGAGGTCGCGGGCGATCACGTCGATCACGTTCTGCTCGAGCGCCTCGCGCGCGTTCAGGTTCGAGCCCTTGCGGACCGCCTCATCAGCCCAGCGGACATTCCGGTCGTGCTCGCGCGCGAGGCCGCGGAGGGAGGCGGCCGCGTCGTTCACGACCTTGCGGCGCAGGTCCTCCTGGATGTCCTCGCCGCCCACGCTGACCGGGGTGGAGGAGCCGATGTTCGTCTGCGGGGCCATGGCGAGGACGTCCCCCGCCATCCCGATCCAGACGCCGGCCGACGCGGCGCGGGCGCCCTCGGGAGACACGTAGACGATCACGGGCACCTTCGAGGCGAGCTCCGCCTCGTAGATGTCCTTCATCGCGTCCGCGAGCCCGCCCGGCGTGTCGAGCAGGATCACGACCGCGTCGTAGTTCTCCTCGTTCGCCCGCTCGATCTGGTCGATGACGTAATCGGCCGTGACCGGGTTGACGTCGTTGTCGAATTCGACTGCGAGAACGCGGGGCTGGGAGGGGGCTGCGGCGGCGACCGCAGGAACGACCGCCACGACCGCCAATGCGGTGAAAACTCCCCGCAGAAAGCGGCTTTTCACGGTGTAAAGATGCTATCAAGACCCCTTGCCACCCCGATCCGTCACTGCGACGCTGCCGTCGGGTCGTCCATGAAGGTCTTCGCCGCCACGCTCGCCGCTCTCGCCTTCCCGGCCACGGCCTGGGGCGAGGCGACCCTGGTGACGCGCGAGCTGCCGGTGGCCGGGCAGCGGACGCTCGCCGCCGCTCCGGCGCCCGAGCGCTTCAACCTCGTCGGCCTGCACTGGAAGGGACCGGGGCGGGTGCTCGTCCGCACCCGGGGCCCGGCGCGCTGGAGCGCGTGGCGCGAGGTCGAGGCGGAGCCGGAGGAGCTTCCCGACCGCGGGACGGACGAGTCCCGCCGCATGCGGGGATGGCGGCTGGGCGCGCCGCTCTGGATCGGCGAGTCGAGCCGCCTCCAGGTGCGTGTCCGCGGGCGGGTCAGCCGGCTGCGGGCGCACTACGTCTGGAGCCCCGAGGAGCGGGAGCCCTTGGGCCGGTCGCTGCAGATGGCGGGCAGCCCGCCGATCGTCAGCCGGAAGGCCTGGGGCGCCAACGAGGCGATCCGCAGGGACAACCCGGTGATCGCGAGGACGCTGACGACCGCGATCGTCCACCACACGGCGGGCGCGGAGCCGGCGACGCCCGCCCAGTCCGCGGCAATCGTGCGGGGCGTCTACCTCTACCACGTGCGTGGCAACGGCTGGGACGACCTGGGCTACAACTTCCTCGTCGATCGGTTCGGCCAGGTCTTCGAGGGCAGGTACGGCGGGATCGAGCGGAACGTCGTCGGCGCGCATTCGCAGGGCTTCAACACGGGGTCGGTCGGGATCGCGCTGCTCGGGAACTACGCGAGCCGGTCACCGAGCCAAGCCGCACGCGCCGCGCTGGTCCGGCTGCTCGCCTGGCGGCTCGACGTCGCCCACGTGGACCCGAGGTCGAGCGCGCCGGTCGTCTCCGCGGGCAATCCCAAGTACCGGAAGGGCGTGCCGCTCTTCCTCCGCGCCGTCTCGGGCCACAGGGACACCGGATTCACCACCTGCCCGGGCCGGCTCTACAAGGACCTCCGGACGATCGCGTCGTCCGCCGCCGGACTCGGCCTCCCCAAGCTCTACATCCCTGAGGTGGAGGGCGGACTCGGCCAGTTCGTCAGCTTCTCGGGCCGTCTCTCGACGGCGCTTCCCTGGACGGTGACGATCACCGACACGAACGGAAAGCAGGTCGCGCAGGGCTCGGGCTTCGGGACGAACGTGCAATGGACGTGGGACTCCCGCTTCGCGACGCTCCCGGGCTACCGGTGGCGGATGGCCGCCGGCCCCAACGTCCGGCCCGCGTCGGGGACGCTCGGCGCCGCCGGCCGCCCCGCGGTGATCAGCGGTGTGACCGCCGAGCCGGCGGGCTTCACGCCGAACGGCGACGGGCGGACCGACACGACGGCGATCTCCTACGAGCTCGGCGGGACCGGAACGGTTCGCATCGACCTCCAGAACGAGCAGGGCGTGCCGCTCGCGACGCTGCAGTCGGGATCGCGGCCGGCGGGGAGGCATGTGTTCACGTGGAACGGCGCGGGCCAGCCGGACGGGCGCTACAGGATCGCGGTCGTCGCGCGCGTCGCCGGTCGGGAGGTGACGGCGACGACGGACGTCGTCCTGAGCCGCACGCTCTCGGGCTTCGGGATCGTGCCGGCGGCGATCTCGCCGAACGGCGACGGGCGCTCGGACTCGCTGACCGCCTCGTTCAACCTCGCGGCTCCGGCCTTCGCGCGGCTCGCCGTCCGCCGCGGCACGACCGACGTCGTCACGGTCTTCGACGCGCTTGCGGCGGTCGGGCCCCAGGCGATCGCCTGGCCGGGCGGGGTCCGGGACGGCGTGTACTCCGTCGCGCTCACGGTGACGGACGCTGCAGGCCCCGTCACGCAGCTCCTCCCGGTGCGCGTCGACCGGATCGCGCCGAAGCTGAGGGTCGTCAACAAGCGGCCGCTCCGGGTCTCGCTCTCGGAGCCGGCCCGGGTGACCTTTGTTGCCGACGGCGTCGCGAGCACGGTCTTCCGCCGGAAGGCGGGCGTCTTCACCGTCGTCCTCGGCCGTCCGTTCAAGAGCCTCGTCGCCTTTGCGGAGGACCAGGCGGCGAACGTGGGGCCGCGCCTCCGCCTTCGCTAGCGGGCGTTCCACGCGTCGTAGCGGCGCTCGAGCTCGAGCAGGATCGCCGCCAGCAGCTGCGCGCGGTCGACGGGCGTCCCGAGCTCGGCGAGGAGCGACGTCGGCTCTACGTCGACGTCAGCCGGAAGGTCCTCGGGAGCGACGTTGACGTTGATCCCGATGCCGAGGACGACCCGTCCCTCGCGGGCCTCCGCGAGGATCCCGGCGAGCTTCCGACCGTCGAGGAGCAGGTCGTTCGGGAGCTTGATCTCAGGCGCGAGGCTCGTCACCAGGTGAATCGCCTCCGCCGCGGCCACGCCGGCGACGATCGAGAGCTCGGGGAGCCGGGCCGTCTCGACCGCAGGGCGGAGGTTCACCGAGAAGAGCAGGCTCGTCCCCGGCGCCGCGAACCAGGAACGGCCGAGCCGGCCCCGCCCGGCCGTCTGCTCGTCCGTTGCGACGACGGCCCCCTCGGGCGCCTCCGAAGCCAGCTCGCGCTGCGTGGAGCCGCACCGCTCGAGATAGCGGTAGGGACGGCCGAAACGGCCCTCCAGCAGTGGCTCCACATGCTCGGGGAGCAGGGAGTCCCGAGGCTTCCTCGCATCACTAGACTCATCCCGCACGTGGCCTCCCTGACGAAGCAAGAGATCGAGGCGATCCTGCCTCACCGCGACCCGTTCCTGCTCCTCGACGAGGTCATCGAGCTCCGGCCGGGGGAGAAGGTCGTCGCCCGGAAGCAGGTGCGGCCCGACGAGTGGTACCTCTCGGGGCACTTTCCGGGCCGCCCGATCATGCCGGGCGTGCTCATCGTCGAGGCGATGGCGCAGGCGGGCGCCGTCGCGGTGCTCTCGGAGGAGGAGAACCGCGGGAAGCTCGCGCTGTTCGCGGGGATCGACGGTGTCCGGTTCAAGCGGGTCGTGGAGCCCGGCGACGAGCTCGAGCTGACCTGCGAGCTGGAGCGCGTGCGCGGGCCGATCGGCCGCGGCAAGGCGACGGCCACCGTGGACGGCGCGCTCGCCGCGCGCGGGACCCTCACCTTCGCGGTCGAGCAGTGATCGGTCAGGCCAACGGCGCACCCGTGTCGATCACGGGCCTCGGCACCTACGCACCCGAGCGCGTCCTGACGAACGACGAGCTGGCCGAGATCGTCGACACCTCGGACGAGTGGATCACAGAGCGCACCGGCATCAAGGAGCGCCGGATCGCCGCGCCGGAGCAGGCCATGACCGATCTCGCCCTGCCCGCGGCGCGCCAGGCGCTCGAGCGCGCCGGGGTGGAGCCGGAGGAGATCGACCTGATCATCGTCGCGACGGTCACGCCGGACATGATGTTCCCGACCACGGGATCACTTCTCGGTGATCTCCTGCCGGCTCCCAAGGCGGCGGCGTACGACCTGCTCGCGGGCTGCACGGGATTCGTCTACGCGCTGGCGCAGGCCCATTCGATGGTCTCCTCCGGGCTGGCGCACAAGGCGCTCGTCGTGGGTGGCGACGTCCTGTCGAAGATCCTGGACTGGACCGACCGCTCGACGCTCGTGCTGTTCGGCGACGGCGCAGGCGCGGTCGTGCTCGAGCGGGTCGAGGAAGGCGGCTTCATCGGCTTCGAGCTGGGCGCCGACGGCGGTGGTGGCCAGCACCTCTGGTTGCCGGGTAGCGGCTCGCGGGCGTTCGACAACCCCGACAAGCTCGTGAAGATGAACGGCCGCGAGGTCTTCAAGTTTGCGACCCGGGTGATGGTCTCCTCGGCGGAGGCGCTCCTCGACGAGGTCGGCCGCACGATCGACGAAGTCGACGTGTACGTGCCGCATCAAGCGAACACCCGGATCATCGACTACGCGGCGAGGAAGCTCGGAATCCCGGATGATCGGGTGGTCGTGAACGTGGACAGATACGGGAATACGTCCTCTGGGTCGATCCCCCTGGCGCTTGCCGACGCGGACGCGGACGGCCGTCTCCAGGACGGCTCGCTCGTCCTGATGACCGGGATGGGCGCGGGGCTGACGTGGGGCTCCGCCCTGATCGAGTGGACGGCGAACGGGAGGACGAGATGACCAAGGTTGCTTTCTGTTTCCCCGGCCAGGGGTCGCTGGAGGAGGGGATGGGCCGCGAGATCGCGCTCGCGGTTCCGGAGGCGATGGAGGTGTACCGGATCGGGAGCGACGCTTCTGGCCTCGACCTGCAGAGGCTCTGCTTCGACTCGCCGATCAACGACCTCGTGAAGACGGAGGTGCAGCAGCCGGCGCTCGTCGCGACCAGCCTCGCCGTGTTGGCGGCGCTTCGCGCGCGCGGGATCGCCCCCGACTACGTCGTCGGCCACTCGGTCGGCGAGTTTGCGGCGATCGCGGCCGCGAATTCGATCGACACGGCGGAGGCGATCGGCCTCGTGCGCGAGCGCGGGCTCGCGATGGCGGAGGCCGCCCGGGAGAGCGACGGGACGATGGCGGCGATTCTCGGCCTCGACGACGAGGTCGTCGAGGCGCTGTGCGCGGAGATCGAGGGCGTCTGGCCGGCGAACTACAACTGCCCCGGCCAGATCGTCGTCTCCGGCGAGGAGGGCGCGGTCGAGAAGCTGATCGCCAAGGCCACTGGGCTCGGCGCCCGCCGCGCCGTCAAGCTCAAGGTCTCGGGCGCATTCCACAGCCCGCTCGTCGAGAAGGCGGCCGAGATGCTGAAGCCGGCAGTGGAGCGCGTCCGCTTCAGCGACCCGGTCGCGCCGTTCATGTCCACCGTCACGGCGAGGATCGAGCCGGCGCAGCGGATGGCCGGGCTGCTCGTGAACCAGGTGACGGCGCCGGTGAAGTTCACGCAGGCCGCCCAGGGGCTGGTGAAGGAGGGCGCGAAGACGTTCGTCGAGGTCGGGCCCGGCAACGTCCTCTCCGGTTTACTGAAGAGGATCGACAAGACCGTGAAGGCCGTGTCCGTGAACAATCTGGCCGGCCTGAAGAAGGTCGAAGAGTCGATCTAGGGTCGTGCCCGAGTTCTGCTCCCTCGAAGGCCGCACGGCCCTCGTCACCGGCGGGTCGCGCGGGATCGGCAAGGCGATCGCAGCCGAGCTGGCGGCGGCGGGGGCGTCCGTCGTCGTCGCCTATCGCGCGGGAGCGGAGGAGGCGGAGGCGGTCGCATCCGAGATCGGCGGCCGGGCAGTCCAGGCGGACGTCTCGCAGACCGAGGATGCGAAGCGGCTCGTGGAGGAGGCGGGCGACCTCGACATCCTCGTGAACAACGCGGGTGTCACCCGCGACGGGCTGATCGCGCGGATGCCGGACGAGGACTGGCAGGTCGTGCTCGAGACGAACCTCGGCGGGACCTTCAACACCTGCCGCGCCGCGGCCCGGGGGATGATGCGGCGCCGGGGCGGCGCGATCGTCAACGTCTCCAGCATCGTCGGGCTGCACGGGAACCCCGGGCAGACGAACTACTCGGCATCGAAGGCCGGGATCATCGGCTTCACGAAGGCCCTCGCCCGCGAGCTCGGCAGCCGCGGGGTGCGAGCGAACGTCGTCGCGCCGGGGTACATCTCGACGCGGCTGACGACCGAGCTCCCGGAGGAGCTCCAGAACGCGATGCTTGCGAACACGCCGCTGGGTCGCTTCGGCGAGCCGGAGGACGTCGCCGGCGCCGTGCGGTTCCTCTGCTCGGACGCGGCATCATTCGTGACCGGCGAGGTGCTGCTGGTCGACGGGGGGCTGGGGATGTGATGAGCATGAACGGGCGCAGACGAGTCGTCA
>DASSSO010000200.1:0-2010 GCA_035776735.1 Gaiellaceae bacterium
CCGAAGAACCGCTTGGGCTTGTGCAGGGCGTTGGAGTCCACGCCGCCCGAGAGGATCTTGCCCGAGGGCGGCACCACGGTGTTGTAGGCGCGCGCCAGGCGGGTGATCGAGTCGAGGAGGATGATGACGTCCTTCTTGTGCTCGGCGAGCCGCTTGGCCTTCTCGATGACCATCTCGGCGACCTGCACGTGGCGGGCGGCCGGCTCGTCGAAGGTCGAGCTGATCACCTCGCCGCGCACCGTGCGCTGCATGTCCGTGACCTCCTCGGGACGCTCGTCGATGAGGAGGACGATGAGGACCGCGTCGGGGTGGTTGGCCGTGACGGCGTGGGCGATGTCTTGCAGGAGGACGGTCTTGCCGGCGCGCGGCGGCCGCGAGCAGCATCACGAAGGCGACCTGGACGAAGAGATCGTCAGCCATTGCGCAGCTCAGGATCCATCCACGCACGGACGACGGCAGGTGCGTGCGAGTCGAGTCGCTCCCGCGGCGCAGACGCGAGGGCGCTCACACGCCAGAGAGAGTCGCCCGATCCGCGGGTGTGGCTCGCGCCCGCTCAGCGCTCGCGGACGACGAGGACGGACGCGTGGGCCCGATGCGCGACTCGCTCGCTCACGCTCCCGAGCGCCCGGAGCCCATGCAGGCCACGGCTGCCGACGACGACGAGGTCAGCAGAGCGCGACGCCGACACCAGCGCATCGACAGGCGCCCGATCCTCGACGACCGCATCGGGGTACGCCCTGATAACCGCAGTCGCTTCGCGGAGCTTGCCGCCGAGAGCGACGACGAGCGTGAGACGGGATCCGAAGCGGTCGCAGACGCTCCGCGCGACCTCGACGGCGCGGACCGAGGCGGGCGAGCCGTCGACGCCGACGACGATCCGCTCGGGGTATCCCTCCGGCCAGCTGTCGCGCCGAGCCACGAGAACGGAGCACGGCGCCTCGCGCAGGAGCACGGAGCCGACGGCGCCGAAGGCAAGCCCGGGCGAGCGCCGGCGCTCGTGGCAGCCGAGCACGAGAAGGGTCGCGCCGTGCCGGCGCATGCGCTCGAGGAGCGCGGGAGCAGGCCTTCCCGTCAGCAGAGCGCTCGTCGTAGGTTCGACGGCGTCGGTCGCCCGCTCGAGCGCGACGCGTGCATCGGTCAGGAGCTGCTCGGCGGCCGCGCCGGCGAGAAAGCCCGCATGAGCGGCCTTCGTGGTCTCGGCGACGGCCAGGAGGTGCAGCGCCCCCTCGGGCACGCGCAGTACCGCCGCCTGCCGGGCCGCCTCAAGGCTCTCGGGCGTGTCGTCGACCCCAACGACGATCCGATCGAACACCGAGGCGGCCGTCGCCGGGTGAGATCCAGCGGACGCCGTCCCCTGCTCGGTTGATCGAAGACGAGGACTCATCGGCTTCCGCTCACGATCCCTGCCGCTCGCCGCCGTCGCGACCACTTCTCGAGCGAGATCACGGGGACGACGACAGTCGAGACGAGGAGCGCAGCAAGCCAGGCGTCGGCCGCGAGCGGCGCCGACCCGAAGAGCCCGTTCATGAAGGGGAGGTAGACGAAGCCCAGCTGGAGGCAGAGCAGGACGCCGATGCCGAGGTAGACGGTCGGATTCGTGAAGAGCCCGATGGCGCGGATGGAGTCGCGCAGCGAGCGGCAGTTGAGGAGGTAGAAGATCTGGAAGAGGATGACGGTCGTCACGGCCATGGTCTGCGCCTCCGCGAGCGCGGTCTCCCGCGGGATGCCGCGGTCGAGCTCGAGGTAGTACTCCCAGAGGAAGAGGCCGATCGCCCCCGCGGTCATCAGCGTCGCGACGACGGCGGTGCGCGTGAGTACGAAGCGACTGAGGATGGGTGCGGCGGGATTCCTCGGCGGCCGGCTCATCACATCGGGCTCCGGCGCCTCGAAGGCCAGCGGGAGAGCGAGCGCGACGGTGGCGACGAGGTTGATCCAGAGGAGCTGCACAGGCTCCATCGGCAGCAGCGGCACGCCGTCCTCGATCGGGAAGAAGAGGACCGAGAGCAGGAT
>DASSSO010000106.1:0-2529 GCA_035776735.1 Gaiellaceae bacterium
CCCCTCCTCGTATCTCCCGTCCTCCGAGCCGCTGCAAACCGGCCTCTCGCGGCGTCCTCGGTCGCGTCCGTAGCCTCCGGCTACGAACGCGACGCTGCGTCCTTGCGAGACACGGTTTTCACGGCCGGAGAACGAGATCTACAAGAAGGATGACCGATGAAGGCTAAGCAGCTCCGAGACATGACCGACGACGAGCTCGAGCGGGCGCTCAGCGAGCGCCGCCAGGAGCTCTTCAACCTGCGCTTCCAGTCGGCGACGGGCGCGCTCGAGAACCCCGCGCGCCTGAAGCTGGCGAAGCGGGAGATCGCGCGCATCCTGACCGTCAGGGTCGAGCGCGAGGCCGCAGCGGGAGGTGAGAGCTAGTGGCGGACGAGGAGAAGACCGAGGAGCAGGAGGCCGAGCAGACGCCGGAGGAGGCGCCGATCGAGGCCCAGGCGTCCGAGACGCCGTCCGAGCCCGATCCCGAGGCTCCGCCCGAGGAGCCCGGCCCGCCCGTGCCCGAGCCCACGGCCCCCGAGCCTACGCCCGAGCCGGCCCCCGAGCCCGTCGAGGTCGCGGAGGGCGAGCCCGAGGCGCAGGCCGAGGCTCCCGCCGAGGGCGAGGAGGCTGCCGAGGAGGTAGAAGAAGCCGCCGAGGAGGAGGCTCCCGCCCCGGCCGCCACGGCGAAGAAGAAGCGCAAGCGCGTCCCGCGCAGCGAGCGCCGCAAGCGCCCGAAGACGCGCGAGCAGGCGACCGAGCGGAAGCCGCTGACCCGGCTGCCCAAGCCCGAGCACGAGCGCGGCCGGCGCCACGAGCGCCGCGGCGTGGTCGTCTCGGCCGCGATGGACAAGACGATCGTCGTCCGGGTCGAGGTCGTGAAGGCGCACCCGAAGTACAAGAAGGTCGTCCGCCGCTCGCAGCGCTTCCACGCGCACGACGAGCAGAACCAGGCGAAGGCCGGAGACGTCGTCCGCATCGTGGAGACCCGACCCCTGTCGAAGACGAAGAGTTGGCGCCTCGCAGAGGTCGTCGAGGTCGCGAAGTGATCCAGCAGGAGTCGAGGCTCAAGGTGGCGGACAACACCGGCGCGCGTGAGCTGCTCTGCATCCGCGTGCTCGGGGGCTCCCACCGCCGCTATGCGCGGGTCGGCGACGTCATCGTCGGGACCGTCAAGACGGCGACGCCGCAGGGCGCCGTCCGGAAGGGCGAAGTGGTCCGCGCCGTCGTCGTCCGCACGAAGAAGCCGTACGGCCGCGACGACGGCACCTCGATCGCGTTCGACGAGAACGCCGCCGTGATCATCGACGCGCAGTCGAACCCGCGCGGCACCCGCATCTTCGGACCCGTCGCCCGCGAGCTCCGCGAGAAGAACTTCATGAAGATCGTCTCGCTCGCCCCCGAGGTCCTCTGATGGCCCAGACGATGAAGATCAAGAAGGGCGATCTCGTCCAGGTGCTCAGCGGCAAGGACCGCGGCAAGCAGGGCCGCGTCCTCGAGGCGCGCCCCAAGGAGGGCCGCGTCATCGTCGAGAACCTGAACATGATCAAGCGGCACACCAAGCCGCGCCCGATGAGCAACCCGAGCCGGATGGGCGCGCCGCAGATCCAGCCGGGCGGCGTGATCGAGAAGGCCGGCCCGATCCGGATCTCGAACGTGATGGTCGTCTGCCCGGCGTGCCAGCGCCCGACCAGGGTCGGGACGATCCTGCGCGAGGGCAAGACGGGGACGATCCGCCTCCGCGTGTGCAAGCGCGCCGACTGCGGCCAGCAGATCGATCGCTAGGAGACTGACGATGGCGACTGCGACAGAGACCGAGTACGTGCCGCGCTTGAAGCAGGCCTACAACGAGGAGATTCGGCCGCGCCTGAAGGACGAGCTCGGCCTGGCCACGGTCATGCAGGTCCCGCGGATCTCGAAGATCACGCTCAACATGGGCGTCGGCGAGGCGAAGACCGAGGCCAAGGCGCTCGACAGCGCGATCGAGGAGCTGACGACAATCGCCGGCCAGCGGGCGCAGGTCCGCCGGGCGCGCAAGTCGATCGCCGGCTTCAAGATCCGCGACGGGATGCCGATCGGCGCGCGCGTGACGCTGCGCGGCGACCGGATGTACGAGTTCCTCGACCGGCTCGTCTCGATCGCACTGCCCCGGATCCGCGACTTCCGCGGCCTCAACCCGCGGTCGTTCGACGGGCGCGGCAACTTCTCGCTCGGGATCCGCGAGCAGATCATCTTCCCGGAGATCAATTACGACGACATCGCCGCCGTCCGGGGTCTGGACGTGACGATCACGACCACGGCGGAGAGCGACGAGCACGGCCTCGCCCTCCTCAGGGCGCTGGGCATGCCGTTCGCCATCGAAGAAAGGAGCCAGCAGTAGTGGCCAAGAAGTCGCTCCGCCACAAGCAGCAGCAGCCGCAGCGCTTCAAGGTCAGGCAGTACACGCGCTGCCGCAAGTGCGGCCGGCCGCGTGCCGTCTACCGCAAGTTCGGCCTCTGCCGGATCTGCCTGCGCGACCTCGCGCACCAGGGCCAGATCCCGGGCATGACCAAG
>DASSSO010000214.1:0-5260 GCA_035776735.1 Gaiellaceae bacterium
GCGGCCGCAGAGGTCTTCGGCGAGCACCTGCTCGGAGCGGCGACGGACAACCTCCGCGAGCTGACGTGGGAGGAGCGGCGGCGGATCTTCAACCTCGGCTACTTCACGTGGGTCGAGCAGCAGGGCGTCTCGCTCGAGGACTTCGAGGCGCGCCGCGATCCCGCGTTCTGGGTCCGCCTCCGCGAGCAGATCGCAAACTGGGACACGCGGATCGACGAGCTCAACGCCCGGACGGGCGTCCTGGAGACGCTGTGACCGGGCCGCCCAGCCGCCTCGTCTGCGCCGGCTGCGGCGCCGAGCCCGGCCCGTCCGAGCCGTTCCCCTTCCGGTGCCCGAACGCCGGCGAGGGCGACGTCGACCACGTCCTTCGCCGTGAGCTCGACCTCGCCGCCGTCCGCTTCCCCTCCGCCTCCGGGGACCACGAGCCGAATCCGTTCATCCGCTACCGCGAGCTCCTCCACGCCTATCACCTGGGCCTGGACGACGCGGACTTCTGCGAGCTCGTCGCGCGGCTCGACCGGTCGGTCGCAGGCGTCGACGGGCGCGGGTTCCGGATGACGCCGTTCGCGCGCAGCGACGAGCTCAGCGACCGCCTCGGCTTCTCGCCCGAGGGCGGTGTCTGGGTCAAGGACGAGACCGGAAACGTCTCCGGCTCGCACAAGGCCCGGCACCTCTTCGGCGTGCTCCTCTACCTCGAGGCCGCAGAGCAGCTGGGGATCGCCGACCGGCACCGGCGCCCGGGGCTCGCGATCGCGAGCTGCGGCAACGCGGCGCTGGCGGCGGCCGTGGTCGCCGCGGCCGGCGGGCGCGCCCTGCACGTCTTCGTCCCGGTCGACGCCGATCCCGTCGTGGTCGCCCGCCTCGAGGAGCTCGGTGCGCACGTCGTCGCCTGCCGGCGCGACGGCGAACCAGGCGACCCGTCCTACCGCCGCCTCCTGCAGGCGCTGGACGAGGGCGCCGTGCCGTTCACCTGCCAGGGGAACCTCAACGGGCTGGCGATCGAGGGCGGCCAGACGATCGGGTGGGAGATCGCCTCCGCGGGCGTGGCGCCCGACCGGGTCGTGGTGCAGGTCGGCGGCGGCGCGCTCGCGAGCGCCTGCGTGCACGCCTTCCGCGAGGTCGCCGCGCTCGGCGCGATCCCGGCCCCGCCGCGGATCGACACGGTCCAGACCGAGGCCGCCTGGCCGCTCAAGCGCGCGTTCGACGCGGTCTCAGAGCGGCGCGACCTCGCCTACGCGCGCGCACACCGGTCGCAGTTCATGTGGCCGTGGGAGCGCGAGCCGCACAGCATTGCGCGCGGCATCCTCGACGACGAGACCTACGACTGGCTCGCCGTCGTCGAGGGGATGCTCGCCACCGGTGGAAACCCGCTCGTCGTCGGCGAGGAGACGCTCGCCGACGCGAACGAGCTCGGGCGCGAGGCCACCGGGATCGATGTCGACCCCACCGGATCGGCGGGCCTCGCCGGCCTGCTCGCGCTCCGAAACGCCGGTGGGGTCGGCGACGACGAGCGCGTCGCCGTCCTGTTCACAGGGGTCGTCCGCAGACACCAGACCGAGGAAAGGAGCCGAGATGAGAAGCTTTCTCGGACGCGACATCCTGTCGCTCAAGGACTTCGAGCGGGCTGACTTCGAGCGTGTCTTCGAGGTCTGCGACGAGCTCGCGCCGATCGCGCGGACCCGGCAGAACTCCGACCTGCTCGCGGGCAAGACGCTCCTGACCGCCTTCTACCAGCCCAGCACCCGCACCCGGCTGGCGACCGAGGCGGCCATGCACCGGCTCGGCGGGCACGTGCTCGGCTTCTCCGACGCGAAGATGACCCGGGCTGGCGACTTCTACCAGGAGTCGATCAAGGACACGGTCCACATGCTCGAGTACTACGGCGACGTCATCGCCATGCGGCACTTCGAGCAGGGCGCGCCCGCCGAGGCCGCCCGCTGGGCGTCGGTTCCCGTCATCAACTGCGGCGACGGATGGGGCGAGCACCCGACTCAGGTGCTCACCGACCTCTACACGACCTCCAGGGAGCTCGGCAGGCTCGACGGCCTGACGTACCTGCTCGTCGGCGACATGCGCATGCGGACGATGCATTCGATCCTCTACGCGCTCTCGCAGTTCGACGCGAAGGCGTACGTCGTCGGGCCGCCGGAGATGTCGCTCCTGCCGGAGTTCACCCTCGAGCTGGACGAGCGGAACGTCCGCTACGAGGAGGCGGACTCGGTCGAGGACGTGATCGGCGAAAGCGACGTCGTCTACATGGAGCCGGTCGTCCAGGCCGACTACGAGAAGTCGCGCGAGGAGCGCGGCGGCAGCGCGGTCGCGACCACGCCGGCCACCTACCGCGTCACCCGCGAGCTGCTGCGAGAGAAGGCGAAGCCCTCGGCGATCATCCTCCACAGCCTGCCGCGGATGGACGAGCTGCCGGCGGACGTCGACGCGACGCGGCACGCGCGGTACTGGCAGGAGGCGTTCAACGGCGTCGTCCTCCGGATGGCGCTGCTCGCCCTCGTGCTCGGCGCGGCGGAGTAGGCCGTGGAGCTCACCCTCAACGGCGAGCGAGTTGTCGCGGAGCCACGCGAAGGGCAGAGCCTGCTCGAGCTGCTCCGCGACGACCTCGGCGTGCGGTCGGTCAAGGACGGCTGCGCGCCGGAGGGCTCGTGCGGCGCCTGCACCGTGCTCGTGGACGGGCGGGCGGTCGTCTCCTGCGCCCAGAAGGCGGCGCGGGCCGAGGGGAAGCAGGTCGTCACCCACGAGGGCCTCTCGCGGGACGAGCGGCGGCTCTGGGCAGAGTGCTTCGCGGCCGCCGGCGCCTCGCAGTGCGGCTTCTGCTCACCCGGCGTCGTCATGAAGGTGGAGGGGCTGCTCGCGAAGAACCCGGATCCCTCGCGTGAGGAGGTCTCCCGCGCGCTGCTCGGCAACCTCTGCCGCTGCACGGGCTACGTGAAGATCGTCGACGCCGTGCAGCGCGCGGCGGCGGCCCGGCGGGGGGAGCCTCTCCCCGAGCCGGACCGGAGCGGCCGCGTGGGCGCGCGGAGCGCGCGCCACGACGGGGACAGGCTCGCGCTCGGCGACGCGCCGTTCGTCGGAGACATGGACGTCCCCCGGATGCTCCACGGCGCGCTCCGCTTCTCGGATCACCCGCGCGCCCGTGTCGTCCGCGTCGACACGTCCGAGGCCGAGGCGTATCCGGGCGTGGTCGCGGTCGTCACCGCCGACGACGTGCCCGGAGAGCGCACGCAGGGCGTGCTGACGAAGGACTGGCGCCAGTTCGTCGCCGCCGGCGAGGAGACCGCGTACGTCGGCGACGTGCTCGCCGCGGTCGCGGCCGAGAGCCGCCACGCCGCGCGCGAGGCGGCCGCGCTCGTGCGGATCGAGTACGAGGTGCTCGACCCGGTCACGAGCCCGTGGGAAGACGGCGCGCGGACGCTCTCGACGTCCGTCGTGAAGCGGGGCGACGTCGACGCCGCTCTGGGCGAGGCGGCCCACGTGGTCACCGAAACCTTCCGGACGCAGGCGATCGAGCACGCGTTCCTCGAGCCCGAGTCGGCACTGGCCGTTCCGGACGCGCGAGGCGTGCACGTCCACTCCCAGGGACAGGGCGTCTGGGACGACCGAAGGCAGATCGCGTCCTTCCTCGGGCTCGCGGAGGACGATGTCCGCGTCACGCATGTCCCGACCGGCGGGGCCTTCGGCGGCAAGGAGGACCTGAACGTCCAGTGCCACACGTCGCTCCTGGCCCTGCACGCCGGCCGCCCGGTCCTGCTCACGCTCACCCGCAGGGAAAGCCTCCGGTTCCACCCCAAGCGCCACCCGATGTGGCTCGAGTACACGGTCGGCTGCGACGAGGAGGGACAACTCGTGGCGCTTCGCGCGCGGATCGTCGGCGACACCGGCGCGTACGCGAGCGTGGGGGACAAGGTGCTCGAGCGCGCCGCGGGGCACGCGTGCGGCGCCTACCGCGTCCCGAACGTCGACGTCGAGGCGAGGGCGGTCTACACGAACAACCCGCCCTGCGGCGCGATGCGCGGCTTCGGCGTCAGCCAGTCGAACTTCGCGGTCGAGGGCATGCTCGACCTGCTCGCGGACCGGGTCGGCATCGACGGCTGGGAGATCCGCTGGCGCAACGCCCTCGAGGCCGGCGACCGGTTCGGCACCGGCCAGAAGCTCGGCCCCGGCGTCGGGCTGAAGAAGACGCTGCTCGCGGTGCGCGACGCCTACCGGGAGGCCGACTACGCCGGCATCGCCTGCGCGGTCAAGAACACTGGCATCGGCAACGGCGTCCCCGAATTCGGGCGCGCAATCCTCCGGCCGGAGGCGGACGGCTCCGTGACGCTGCTCCACTCCTGGACGGAGATGGGGCAGGGCGTCCACACGGTCTTGCAGCAGATCGCCTGCGAGGAGCTCGGACTGCCGCCCGATCGCGTCCAGGTCGCCGTCGACACCGAGCGCGAGCTGGACACTGGCCTGACGACCGCGTCCCGCTCGACGGTCCTCGGCGGCAACGCCGTGATCGACGCGGCGCGGAAGCTGAAGGCGTCGCTGAACGGGAATGCGCTCGAGGACCTCGCGGGCCAGGAGTTCGCGGGCGAGTACGCCGTCGACTGGACGACACCGAACGACGTCGAGGAGCCCGTCACCCACATCGCCTACGCCTGGGCGACGCAGGTCGCGATCCTCGACGACGAGGGACGCCTCGAGAAGGTGGTCGCCGCCCACGACGTCGGCCGGGCGATCAACCCGCTGCTCGTCGAGGGGCAGATCGAGGGCGGCGTGCACATGGGCGTCGGCCAGGCACTCTCCGAGGAGTACGTCGTCGAGGGCGGCGTCCCGGTCACGGAGACGCTGAAGTCGCTCCACATCGTGCCCCCGACCGGGATGCCGGAGGTCGAGTCGATCCTCGTCGAGGAGCCGCAGCCCGAGGGGCCGTACGGTGCGAAGGGCGTGGGGGAGGCGTCGATGGTGCCGACCGTCGCCGCCGTCGCCGGCGCACTGCACGCGTACGACGGCATCCGCCGGACGCGGCTGCCGATGAAGGATTCGCCCGCCGCGCTGGCCGCGGTCCCCAAGCTGAGGAAGGCGGCGGAGCGCGCATGATCGTCGCCGGCGGCACGGTGCTCATCTCGCTCGACCCCGTCCGGGTCGTGCGGGCGGACCTCCACGTGCAAGACGGCCGGATCGCGCCCGACGGCGGGGGCGAGCGCCGCGACTGCTCGGGGTGCCTCGTCGTCCCGGGCAACGTCTGCGCGCACACGCACCTCTA
>DASSSO010000023.1:0-2844 GCA_035776735.1 Gaiellaceae bacterium
TGTCGCCGACGGCTTCCTCGACCTCCGCCTGCGAGCGAACGTCCTCGGCGACGAACAGCGTCTCGAGCGCGAGCGCGTCGCCGCGCGGGCGGATGAGCGAGAAGTGCTCCTGGCCGCGCAGGACGAAGCGGCCGACGGCGCCCATCCCGCTCTCCTGCAGCGACCGGAGCAGGAGCACGTAGGGCCGCCGCTGGGCCGCCGTCGAGGACGGCGCGAGGTAGTACGTCCGGTCGAAGAAGACCGGGTCGACCTGGTCGAGGGGCACGAAGCTCTGAATCTCGATCGCACGCGAGTCGTCGTACTGCGCGATCGCCTCCAGGTCGGCGTCCTCGACGATGACGAACTCGCCCTTGGAGACCTCCCAGCCCTTGACGAGCTCGTCGTTCGGCACCTCGCGGTCGTGCACCGGGCACCAGCGCTTCTGCTTGATCGGCGTCCCGCACTCGCGGTGCAGCGTGCGGAAGCTGACGTCCGATTGGCGCGCCGCCGGCTTCGTCGCCAGGGCGAGACCGACCGGGATATTGACCAGGCCGAAGTTGATCGAGCCGTTCCAGATCGTGCGCATAGAGGTCTCCAGAGTGTAGAGGGACCGGGGTTTTCTCCCTCTGCACGCTGCTTCCTCCCCGAACTACGATAGGCCGGGATGGCGATCGTCGAGCAAGCCACGGGGACGAAGAAGACCATCGCCGACCTGTGGCGCCGCGCGGCCACGCGTGAGGGCACCGCGTACCTCGTCGAGCAGGACGGCGCATGGCGCGAGATGAGCTGGGCCGAGGCCACGCAGGCTGTGGACGAGATCGCGAACGGCCTCCTCGCCTCGGGGATCGGCAAGGGCGACGCGATCGGGATCCTGGGACGCACCACGGTCGAGTGGGTGCTGTTCGACTGGGCCCTCGGCTCGATCGGCGCGATCGGCGCCGGGATCTACCCGTCGCTGCCGCCGAAGGACTGCTCGTATGTGCTCGACCACGCAGACGCGGTCGGCGTCCTGGTCGAAGACGACAAGCAGCGCGCGAAGGTCGACGAGGAGCGCGACACCCTTCCGAAGCTCCAGCACGTCTGGTCGTACGCCGACCTCGAGGAGCTGCGCGCGAAGGGCCGCGAGCACGCGGCGGCGCATCCGGACGCGCTCGAGGAGGCGCGTTCCTCGGTCGGCGAGGAGGATTTCTTCACGTACATCTACACCTCGGGCACGACCGGGCCGCCCAAGGCCTGCATGATCACTCACCGCAACTACTACACGATGGTCGGGGCGGTCGACGACGTCCCGGGGTTCATCGGCCCCGACGACCTGATCCTGCTCTACCTGCCCCTCGCCCACAACTTCGGCCGCTGCCTCCATCTGCTCGCCGGCTACATCGGTTGCTCGGTCGCCTTCTGCCCGGATCCGGTGCGCGTCGGCGACTTCGCGGCCCAGGTGAAGCCGACCGTGCTGCCGAGCGTCCCTCGGGTCTTCGAGAAGGTGCACGCCGCGGTCCAGGCGAGCTTCGACGAGGCGACGGGGATGAAGGCGCGGCTGATCCGCTGGGCGCTGAAGGTCGGCCGGCGCGTCAGCGAGCACCGGCAGCAGGGCGAGCGCGTCTCGCCCTGGCTCGGCCTGCAGCACCGGATCGCGAACAAGCTCGTCTACTCGAAGGTGAAGGCGAAGCTCGGCGGCCGCCTCCGCCTTCCGATCTCGGGGGGTGCACCGCTCGCGAAGGAGATCGCCGAGTTCTTCCACACGATCGACATCACCATCTGCGAGGGCTACGGGCAGACGGAGTGCACGACGGCTTCGAACGTGAACATGCCCACGCGGTTCCGGTTCGGCACCGTCGGCCCGGCCATCCCCGGCATCGAGGTCCGGATCGCCGGCGACGGCGAGGTGCTCGTCCGCGGACCGAACGTCTTCGCGGGCTACTACAAGGACGAGGAGGCGACCCGCGCGACCGTCGACGCGGACGGCTGGCTCCACACCGGTGACATCGGATCGATCGACGACGGCTTCCTCACGATCACCGACCGGAAGAAGGACATCATCGTCACAGCCGGCGGCAAGAACGTCGCGCCTCAGAACATCGAGAACGAGCTCAAGGCGTCGAAGTACATCTCCCAGGCGCTCGTGATCGGCGACCGGCGGCCCTATCTCACGGCCCTGATCACGCTGGACGAGGCGGCGAGGGGCCTCAGCGACGTCCATGTCAAGGACCTCGTCCAGTCCGTCGTGGACGAGGTCAATGCGGACAAGGCGTCGTTCGAGCAGGTGAAGCGCTTCACGATCCTCCCGCGCGACTTCTCGGCCGAGGAGGACGAGGTCACCCCGACGATGAAGCTCCGGCGGAAAGTCGTCCAGGACCATTTCGCGTCCGACATCGACGCG
This sequence comes from Gaiellaceae bacterium, assembly GCA_035776735.1. GTDB lineage: Bacteria > Actinomycetota > Thermoleophilia > Gaiellales > Gaiellaceae > JACDAN01. The sequence goes on from DASSSO010000023.1 coordinate 2,360, forward strand.
CTCTACTCGCAGTCCAGGTAGCGCCTAGTGCGCGTGGTGCGCGTGGACGACGGCGTGCCCCTTGCCGCGCGCGATCAGCCAGCGGTTGACCGGGAAGGCGACGATCCCGGCGACCAGCAGGGCGAAGGCGAGTGAAGCCCAGAAGAGGAGCTCGTCCAGCCCGGCCTCCATCGCGCCCGGGATGACGAGGAGGATCGCGTTGTCGACGAGCTCCATGACGGCGATCGAGATCGTGTCGGAGGCGAGGGCCAGCGGCACCGCGGCCGCGAGCGCCAGCCCGGCGCGGAGCAGCGGCACCATCGTCAGCGAGTAGCCGAAAATGAACGCGAGGACGATCGCCAGCACGATCGTCGGCAGGTTCGACCAGCCGAGGGCGGTGCCGATCACCACCCCGAGCACCTCCCCGATCGCGCAGCCGGTCAGGCAGTGGGCGGTGGCGGAGAACGCGATGCGGTTCAGCGACGCGGCCGCGCCGTGTTCGGCGT
>DASSSO010000193.1:0-3576 GCA_035776735.1 Gaiellaceae bacterium
GATGGGGATCGAGCTCGGCGACGACGAGCTGAAGCTCCTGGTCGAACGGACGGAGGGGTGGCCCGCCGGACTCAGCCTCGCCGGCCTGTGGCTCGGAGAGGTCGACGACCCGGCGACGCAGGTCCGGTCCTTCTCGGGCGATCAGCGTCACGTCGGCGACTACCTGGTGGAGGAGGTCCTGGACGCCCTCGACGACGACACGCGGGCGTTTCTCGTGCAGGCGTCGGTCCTCGAGCGTCTCTCAGGCCCGCTTTGCGATGCCGCCCTCGGCGTCGAGGGCTCGGGCAGACGGCTCGAGGCGCTCGCTCGCTCGAATCTTTTCGTCGTTCCGATCGAGCGGCATCGCGGCTGGTACCGATTCCACCAGCTCTTCCGCGACCTCCTCGCGCTCGAGCTCTCGCGCGAGGGCGAGGCACGGACCCGCGAGCTGCACGAGCGCGCCGCCGCCTGGTACCTCGAGAACGACTTCCTCGAGGAGGCGCTGGAGCACACAGCGGCCGCCGGTGACCCGATCGCGGTCGCGCGCCTGCTCGGCGAGCAGTACCTCACTCTTATCCGATCGAGCGGGGTCGACCTGCTCGTCCGGTGGATCGATTGGCTGCCCAACGAGGTGCTGGAGACCACTCCGATGCTCGCGTCCGCAGGCGTGCTGGCACTGATGATCTCCGGGCAGCCGATGGACGAGCGCGGCGAACGGCTGCTCCAGATCGCGGAGACGGGAGCTCGAGCGGCACCTCCGCCTGTTCAGCTGCGCGTGGAGATCACGAAGGAGCTCGTGCACGCCGGTGTCCTGATGACGGGCGTCGCCCAGTCCGTACAGAGCGGCCGGCGTGCGGCGGAGCTGGCTCTCAACGGGGATCACGAGCTCGTCGCAGGGACGCAGGCGGTCCTCGCGTACACCTTGTATCTCCAAGGAGACGACGATGCGGCGGAGGCGTCGGCTCGGACGGCGCTGGAACGGCCGGAGGCGGCCGAGCGGCCGCATGCGGTGATCTTTGCGCTCGCCTGCACCGCCCTCGTCGAGCTCCGGCGAGGCCACGTCCATACGGCCGAGGAGCACGCGCGGCGGTCGTTGGAGCTCGCACGGCAGCTGGGGTTGGCAGCTGTGACCGCCGCAGGGCTTGCACGCGTGGCCATGGGCAACGCGCTTCTCGCCACAGGCGACGCCTCTGGTGCCGAACGCCACCTCGAGCGGGCGGAGCTTCTTCGACGCGCAACGCGTCCCACGCTCGAGCACGCGCATGCGCTCCTCCTGCTCGCGCGAGCGCGTGTGGCGCGCGGTCGCCTTCCGCTCGCGTCTGCCGAGTTCGACGCGGCGGTCGAGGAGCTCGACTCCTTCACCGACGCCGGCCACCTGCCCGAGCTCGCTGCGCAGGTCCGGCAGGAGCTCGACGCGGCGCTGGCAGGCGCTGAACGGCCGGTGGAGACGCCGACGGCGTCGGAGCTCTCGGTCCTGCGGCTCCTCGCGTCCGACCTCTCGCAGCGGGAAATCGCGCAGGAGCTTTACCTCTCGCACAACACCGTGAAGACGCACTCGCGGAACCTCTACCGCAAGCTGGGAGTCGGAACGCGTGACGAGGCAGTGCGTCGCGCAGTCGAGGTCGGACTGATCACACCGCCGGGCGCCCGTCGTGAGGTCGTCGGCACACCGGATCGCGTGCACCGCGGCTGACCCGCTGACGCGTCCGGATCGCGGTCTGGACGTATCACCCGGGTGAACCTGACCGGGCACCAGGGCGCCGCTGACACGGTGTGCGACGCTGGCCAAGCAGGAAGCCGCATGGATGGAGGAGGTGTCGATGTCGCGAACGATCCACAGCTCCGACCCTCGTCGGACGTCCGCTGACCACGCCACGCCGCACGCCGCCGCTTCGGCGGCGCGCGCGCCTCGCTGGGTCTGGATCGTCCTCTCGGTGCTGGCCGCCGCCATCCTCGCCGTCACGATCGGACTGGTCTCGGAGGCCCAGGATGCCTCGGCACGTGCGAAGGCTGCCTCGTCGTCGGCCGCACAGCTGCTCGACGACCTCGTCGCCGACGTGAAGACCACGAACGAGGAGCTCGCGACGTTCAACGAGCAGTTCGCCTCCGCCAGCGCTTCCGCCAAGAAGAAGGCTTCGTCGGCGCAGGAGAAGAAGCCCGAGGGCAAATCGTCGAGCTCCAGCCCCTGATGCCGCCGCCCGCGAGCGTCGAGCCGGACGTGCCCACCGAGAGGGCTGAGCCCGTCGCGTCCGCGGAGAGTGCTGCCGCGCCGCCGGCTCCTCGTAGGGCGGCGGCTGCAGCTGCGGAGGAGGTTCCCGCCGCTGGCGAGCCCGATGAGTCAGGCATACCGTCGGCCGCGATGGTGACGACCGCGGCTGTGGCCGAGCCGGCGTCGACGACGGCCCGCGCTGCGCGGCGTCCGCAGGCGCCCGCGTGGGCCTGGGTGGCGATCGCCGTCATGGCACTGCTGCTCGCGATGGGCCTGATGACGCTGGCAGTCGTCCGCAAGGCCGACCCGAGCACGCCGGAAGCCGTCGAGGATGTGGTGACGCTGGTTGCGGAGCTGGAGACGCTGAACGGGTCGCTGGCCGCGACGAACGAGCTGATGGCGGAGGGGATCGCGAACGCCGCGCAGCTGAGTGCCTCCGCGCAGGCCGAGCTCGCCGGCCTCTCCGCGCAGCTCGAGAATCTCGAATCCGGGATTGGGCAGGCGCGCTCGTCGGTCGCAGTCGAGCTCACCGCCCCGACGCGTGGGGAGCTCGACAACGCTCAGGACGAGCTGCAGTCCAACCGCTCGAGGCTCGCGGAGCAGAGCGAGCGCCTCGTTCAGCAGCAGCTCGCAGCCATCGACCGAGGTCTCGACTCGGTGGGCGACGAGGTCGACGCCTCGTCCAGCCGGGGCTCCGATCGCCTGGAGGCACTCGAGGCAGAAATCGCGGCACTCGAGGCCCGGCACACGGCCGAGACCGAGCGACACGCGGCTGAGCTGGAGCAGCTGGGGGCGTCCTTCCAGGCGCAACGAGCGCGTGCGGAGGCTCTCGCGGCGCAGTTCCGGGAGCTCAAGCGCGCACAAACGGTGCTAAAGAGGCGTCTCGACCGCCGTGGGTCGTGAGCCGCCCGGGAGCCCGACGCCCTCAGCGCAGGAGATCGAGCGTGCCGCGTACGAGAAAGATCACCGCGAGCCCGAGCAGGACGACGTTCACGACCACGCGCTCGTGGCGCAGAGTGAAGTCACGGCCGCCCGCCAGCAGCCGCGCCGCACGCTCCGGCGAGAGCGCGTAGGCCGCGACCTCCGCGACCAGGAGCGAGACCGCGAGCGCCGTGAAGGCGACGACGGTGACGGCGTCGAGGCTTCCCGTCTGATCGAGCTCCAGGATCGCCGCCCCGCCGGCGAGGGCGAGGGCGAGGTTCTTGGGGTTGACGGCCACCATGGCCACGCCGGACACGAAGGCAGCCGGCGGGCGCACTCCGTCGAGCGCGGCGAGCACGCGTGCGGACGCCGGCACGTCTCTCGTCGCTCGCGCGTGTGCGATCAGCAGAAGAAGGAGCAGTGCGCCGATCCCGATCTGCATGAACGCCAAGGTCGACTCGAGCGAT
>DASSSO010000052.1:0-5579 GCA_035776735.1 Gaiellaceae bacterium
GCAATCGTCGCCGCCAGCATCCTCGGGATCCTGTTCTACGGCGCGGTCGCGGCCGTCGAGCGCCTTACGATGGGCTGGCATCCGTCGGCACGGGGGACCGCGGAGTAATGGCAAGCACGGATGGAAAGGGGAAGTGGATGCGGAAGCGCAGGTGGTGGTCCGTCGCCGTCCTGGCGGCTGCGGCGATGTTCGCGGTCGCGGGCTGCGGCGGCGATGACGACGGCGGCGACGGCGGGAGCGCGAGCGGCGACCTGGACAAGGTCACGCTCCAGTCCAAGTGGGTCGTGCAGGCGCAGTTCGCCGGGTACTACGCGGCGCTCGACCAGGGTTACTACGAGGACGAGGGCCTCGACGTGGACATCCGTCCCGGCGGGCCGGACATCGTCCCCGAGCAGGTCGTGCTCGGCGGCCAGGCCGAGTTCGGCATCAACTGGCTCGACAGCACGCTCGCGACGCGCGACAAGGGCCAGAACATCGTCAACATCGCGCAGGTCTTCACGCGGTCCGGGATGACGGAGATCACGTGGAAGGACTCGGGCCTCGACCAGATCACCGACCTGAAGGGCAAGAAGGTCGGCGTCTGGCTCGGCGGCAACGAGCACAAGCTCTTCGCCGCACTGAACAAGAACGGCATCGACCCGCAGAAGGACGCAGAGATCGTCGCGCAGCCGTTCGACATGGAGCTCTTCCTCGGGCGCGACATCGACGCCGCGGCGGCGATGACGTACAACGAGCTCGCGCAGGTGCTGGAGACGAAGAACCCGGACACCGGCCAGCTGTACACGCTCGACGAGCTGAACGTCATGAAGATGTCCGACCTCGGCACCGGTGCGCTCGAGGACGGCGTCTTCGTCACCGAGGACTGGATCGCCGACGAGGACAACCAGGACATCGCGAAGCGGTTCCTGAAGGCGTCCTTCCGCGGCTGGGTCTACTGCCGCGACAACCCGGACGAGTGCGTGAACATCGTGCTCGAGAACGGGCCGACGCTCGGCGAGGGCCACCAGCGCTGGCAGATGAACGAGATCAACAAGCTCATCTGGCCCGCTCCGGCCGGGATCGGCGTCATGGAGCCCGAGTCGTGGGAGATCACGAAGGAGATCGCCCTCTCGGGCAAGGTGATCAGCAAGCCCGCGAGCGACGACGCGTACCGCACCGACATCGCCGAGGAGGCCGTCCAGGAGCTCGAGGACGACGGCGTGGACGTCAACGGCGAGGACTGGCAGGCAGAGGAGGTCGAAGTCACGGAAGGCGGCGCCTAGACCGCCGCCGAAGGAGGGAGATCCGCATGAGTTCCGTTCTGATCAAGGGAGGCCGCGTGATCACGGCGGCCGACGACTACGTCGGCGACATCTACGTCGAGAACGAGCGGATCTCCCTCATCGGGGAGTCCCTGGACATGGAGGCCGACCGGGTCGTCGATGCATCCGGGAAGTACGTACTGCCGGGCGGGATCGACCCGCACACCCATCTCGACATGCCGTTCGGCGGCACGGTCACCGTGGACGACGTCGAGTCGGGCCAGACGGCCGCGGCCTTCGGTGGGACGACGTGCCACGTCGACTTCGTCATCCAGCCACCGGGTGAGACGTTCGCGACCGCCCTCGACCTCTGGAAGGAGAAGGCGAACGGCAAGCAGGTGATCGACATGGGCTACCACATGGCGATCACCGACCTGAAGGAGGGCGGCTCGCTGGAGGAGCTCGCCGGGCTGCCCGAGCAGGGGGTCACGTCCTACAAGCTCTTCATGGCCTACAAGGGCGCGCTCATGGTCGACGACGAGACGCTGTTCCGGTCGATGCAGGTCGCCGCCGACTCGGGGGCGCTCGTGATGGTGCACGCCGAGAACGGCGACGCGATCGACGTGCTCGTGAAGCAGGCGCTCGAGGCCGGGCACACGGAGCCCCACTGGCACGCGCTGACCAGGCCGCCGGAAACTGAGGGCGAGGCGACGAACAGGGCGATCCAGCTCGCGCGCGTCGCCGGTGCGCCGCTGTACGTCGTCCACGTGTCGTGCAAGGAGGCGGTGGAGCCGATCGCCCTCGCGCGGGAGAAGGGCTGGGACATCCACGGCGAGACGTGCACGCAGTACTTCTTCGTCGACTACACGTTCCTCGAGCGGCCGAACTTCGAGGGCGCGAAGTACGTCTACACGCCGCCGCCGCGGGACAAGGCGAACCAGGACGTGCTCTGGAACGCGGTGCGGACGGACGTCCTCTCCGCGATCTCGACCGACCACTGCGCGTTCCTCTGGGACGGGCAGAAGACGCTCGGCCGCGACGACTTCTCGAAGATCCCGAACGGCGGGCCGGGCCTCGAGAACCGGCTGCACATGATCCACGAGTTCGGCGTGCGCGCCGGCCGGATCTCGCTGCACCGCATGGTCGAGCTGCTCTCGACGAACCCGGCGAAGCTGTTCGGGCTCTACCCGCGGAAGGGGACGATCGCGGTCGGGTCGGACGCGGACATCGTCATCTTCGACCCGGAGCGGAAGCACACGATCACCGCGGCGGGCCACCACTCGAAGATCGACTACAACCTCTTCGAGGGCACCGAGGTGACGGGCACTCCGGAGATCGTGCTCCTGCGCGGGCAGGTGCTCGTCGAGAACGACGAGCTGGTGGCGGCGCCGGGAGTGGGGCAGTTCGTCGCGCGGGCGAAGTTCGGCGAGGAGCTGAAGGCCGAGACGGCGGTCGCGTAGTGCAGGCGGCAGCTGTGGCTCTCGTCGCGTTGGCCGCGCTCGCCCTGAGCTCGGCGACCGGCGCGGCGAGCAGCTACTGCAGCCCGTCGGGCGACTACTGCACCTCGACCCAGCGCCAGGACGGCGCGGTCTTCCTCCGGCTCCGGACGTTCAGCTTCCAGGGGAAGATCCGGATCTGCGTCACCGACCCGAAGTCAACGCGCGTGTGCCACCGCTTCCTTCCGCGCGAGCGATCGCACGGGCTCTACGAGGTCAAGGTTCGCTGGCACCGGAACTACCCGAACGGCGGCAAGGGGCGCTATCGCGTGGGGTTCTTCCTCGGGGAGACGCGGCTGGGCCCCCTGCTGGACTTCCGCCTGCGCGAGCGCCCGATGGCCGGCGCGCCGCACGCCGGCCATCGGCGACTTCCTCGAGCGGCTAGCAGCTCACCCGGGGATTCCAGGGGGTCAGGATGCCACTCGGGTTCGGCTTCCAGATCCACGCGTGCAACGAGTAGAACGGCGGTAGGCCGTAGCGGTTCGGCTCGCCGGTGAAGTCGAACTGCCGCCCGAAGAGCGCCGGCGGCTGCGACCCCTCCCAGTCGGCCTGGAAGACGAGGTACTCGAGCGCGACGAGCTTGAGCTCACCGTTCCGCTTCGGCTCGTAGACGAGAATCTCCGGCCGGTCGGCGTCGACCGCCCCGTCGAGGAGAGCCGGGTTGAGCATGTGGACGCCCATCGCGCCCTGGCCGGGCTGCGCGATGCAGGTGATGCCGGCCGCATCGGCGACCCGGACGCCGTAGCCGGCCTTGACCGCCTTGTCGAGGTCGTGGAACCGGGCGGTGGCCGGTTTCGCGCCGTCGAAGGCGCCGGCTCCGACCGCGATTCCCGCAAGGCCGAGCGCGGTGAGGGCGGCGAGGGCGAGTACGAGTCTGCGCATGTCTCCTCCTAGGCGGCGTAGACGTAGAAGTACGGATCGAGCACGCGGACCGGTGTGATCGAGTCCACGGGCAGACCGTTCCGCGCGGCCGTCTGCCGGATCGCCTCCGGTGTCGGGCCGTCGTAGATGCAGAACGTCTTGCGGCGGTCCTCCGTGACGTACGACTGCAGCCAGGTCACGCCTGAGTCCGCGTTGTTGTCGACGACGGCGAGGCATGAGCGTGCGCCCTCGTCCGTGGTCGGGATGCCGAGCCCTTCGCTGAAGGTGCGCTCGACGATGTAGCGGGGCATTGCCACTCCTTTCGTCGGATGCATCGACGGTAGGAGTCGGGGCCCCCTCCGGCATCGGCCGCGCTCCCTATCTTGGCGGGACGGCCTCCCTATCTTGCGCGGCGAGCTTCGCGGCCTCGTACCGCGAGCGAACGCCCAGCTTGCCCAGGATCGCGGAGACGTGGTGGCCGACCGTCTTCTCGCTGATCACGAGGCGAGCGGCGATCTCGGCGTTCGTCAGCCCTTCGCCGAGCAGCTCGAGCACGTCCCGCTCGCGCGGGGTCAGTCCGGCCGGATCATCTCTCGTCGCCGCCCGGGGGCCTCGCACGAGACCGCGCGCACCGAGTTGCCGGAGCCTCTGGGCCGCGACCGCGGCCGCCGGAGCGGCCCCCAGCGCGACGAACGTCTCGTGGGCGCGGCGGAGGTCCTGCTCGTCGCCGCTCTGCCCGAGTGCCATCGCGGCGTCGTACGGACAACCGTGCTCGTCCCACCACGAGGCCGCCGCCTCGTAGTCGCCGGCGAGCTCGAGCGCGAACGGCTCCGGAACCTCGCCGGTCTCCTCCGGCGGGAGCCCGAGGCGGCGACGCCAGACCGAGAGCGATCCTGCGATCCAGCGGTCGACGAGCTCCGAGACCGGCACGGTCGCGGACTCCGTGACGGCACGCTCCCGGTCGCCGGCGAGGTACGCGGCCTCGACCCGCACGCTCGCCGTGGCGGCCAGCTTTTGCGGCGACTCGCCGCGGATCAGCTCTGCCACCTCGTCGAGCAGCTCCCACACGCCCGGATCCCCCACCCGCGCACGCAGCTCGGCGAGGACCAGCAGCGCCCAGACCCGGGTGAGACGGGCGTGCGGATGCCGGAGGACTTCCTCGGCGTCGGCGGCCGCCTCCTGCCAGCGGCACTGGTTCAGGAATGCCACCGCCCGCCAGCCGAGCAGGTAGAGGCGCCGGTCGTCCAGGTCGCGCTCGGTCGCGTACCGGAGGCCGGTCTCGAGCCAGCGTTCGGCCTCCGGCCAGTCCCGACGCCTCGCCGCCGCGAACCCGAGCCCGCCGTACGCGCGTGCCACGCTGTCGTCCGTCCCGTGCTCGAGCGCGAGCTCGAGGCCGTGCTCCAGGCGGGCCGTCCCCCGGCCGGCGATGGCCTCGGCGAGGCCGGTGGTGAGCGTCGTGTCGATGACCAGGTCGCGGGCACCGAGCTCCGTTCCGACCGCGACGGCGCGGTCACCCCAGGCGCGAGCCCCCTCGACGTCGAGGTCGATCTGTGCGAGGTGTGCCATGTGCCCGTAGGCGAGCCCGAGCTCCGCCGATGGAGGCAGGGCCTCGAGGATCTCCACCGCCTCTCGCGCGGCCGCCCGGGCATCGCCGATCCGGGCCGACAGATAGAGCAGGCGCGAGCTCCACCGGAGCATGTCCCCCTCCTTGAGCCTGTCGCCGAGCTCGCGGTACAGGGCGAGCGCCTGCTCCTGCGCTGCGAGCGCGTCCTCGGTGCGGCCCGTCAGATAACGCTCGTAGGCGAGCGACTCGAGGAGCTCGGCGACTGCGCGGGGCTCGAGCGACTCCGAGAACCTGAGAGCAAGCGCGTACTGATCCGCGGCCTCGCGGTGCGCACCGAGCTCGGCGGCGGCCGCGGCCGCCGCAGGCGCATGCTCGAGGACGGCGGCTGCGTCGACGGCTCCCTCTGCGTGGTGAGCC
>DASSSO010000074.1:0-14736 GCA_035776735.1 Gaiellaceae bacterium
CAGGATCAGCTCGACCGCGCGGCGACGAACGCGTTCTCGCGCTCCTTTCTCGCGGCGGCGCTGCTCGGCCTCGCCGCACTCGTCCCGATCCTCGTCGACCGTCGCGAGGTGAGTGTCTGATGCGCGCGATCGGCGTGTCCATCGTGGCGTCCGTGGCGCTCGTCGGCGCCTACCTGGCGCTGGGAGGGGCGTCCTACGCCCCGGCGAAGGTGGCCGACCCGTGCGCGACCCGCGAGTGGCGCGACCCCGGCGACTTCCAGCGAGTCGCCGAGCAGATCGTCCTGTCGGCACTCGACGGCGCCGCCTGCGAGCTCGAGGTCTCGCGGGAGGAGATCGTCCTCGCCTTCGAGAGCCGCGCGTCGCTGGAGCGGTTCGCGCGCGAGCAGGGGATCGAGGAGGACGAGCTCGCGGACCTGGCCCGCTCAGGGCTCCTGCGCGCGGTCGACGATGCGGAGGAGGCCGGCTCTCTCTCGCCGACGATCGCCGATCTGCTCCGCGAGCTCGCGCGCCGCATCCCGATCTCCCAGCTGCTCGAGCTGCCCGACCTCCTCCCGGGCAGATGACCGACCGGTGGGCAGAGTGGATTCGAACTCGCCGGACCGGCGGGGACGTGGAATACGAGCAGCGCATGCTGGAGAAGCTCGCCCGGGTGCGTGACCGCGTCCTCGACAACGCCGTGCTTCGCGAGGGCGAGACGCTGCTCGACGTCGGCTGCGGAAACGGCTTGATCCCGTTCGGCGCGCTCGAGCGGGGTGCCGGCGAGGTCGTCTTCGCCGATATCTCGGCACCGCTGCTCGACGACTGCCGCGCGCTCGCGGCCGACACGGGCCTGTCCGACCGCTGCCGGTTCGTGGAGGCGCCTGCGACCGACCTGGCCGAGATCGACGACGGCTCGGTCGACGTCGTTACCACCCGATCGGTGCTGATCTACGTCGAAGAGAAGGAGCGTGCGTTCGCGGAGTTCCATCGAGTGCTACGGCCGGGCGGGCGCATCTCGCTCTTCGAGCCGATCAACCGCTTCGGCCTGGACGAGCGCCGTGGGACCTGGGGATTCCCGCTCGAGGGCGTCGACGATCTCGTGCAGAAGGTGACCGCCGTGTACGACAGGGCACAGCCGAGGGCCGATCCCATGCTCGACTTCGACGAGCGGGACCTGCTTAGGCTTGCGGAGGATGCCGGCTTCTTCCCGATCGGGCTCGAGTACCGCGCCGAGATCGAGCGAATGGAGGCTCTTGCCTGGGAGACCTTCCTGCACACGGCCGGCAACCCGAAGATCCCGACGTTCGCCGAGGCGATGGAACAGGCGCTGACCGGAGACGAGCAGAAGCGGCTGCTCTCGGTGCTCAGGCCCGCCGTCGAGGACGGGCTCGGAGTCTCCCGGATGGCGACCGCGTACCTGTGGGCCGTCAAGCCGTAACCCTCGCGCTCGCTCTCCTGGCGCTCGCCGGCTGCCAGTTCGGGAGCGACAGCGGCGAGGCCGATTTCATCCGGCAGGCGGACGCGATCTGCGCCGACTACGAGCGGCGGATCGCGCTCATCCCGCCGCCGCAGACCTTCCTCCGCGACTTCGCCGTCTACATGCGGCGCGCGGTGCCGATCGCGCGGGAGCAGAACCAGAAGCTGCGCGAGATCGAGGCGCCTGACGACGTCGCCGCCGACTTCCAGCGGATGCTGGCGCTGCTCGACCAGCAGCTGGACATGTGGCAGCAGGCGGGCGAGCAAGCGTTCGACGGGAACGACCAGCAGGCGCAGGCGACGTTCAGCGGGTCGACGGGGCCCGGCGGCGAGGCGCAGCGGATCGCCGCCGAGATCGGCTTCTTCTCCTGCGCGCGACCGGAAGGCTGAGCCCTCGCTCTCTGACCGGCACGTGCAAAGCCGGGCGAAGCCCGGCGCCTCAGAGAGCGAGTGCTAGCGGCCCTCGAACTGAGGGTCGCGCTTCTCGAGGAAGGCGGCCACACCCTCGCGGAAGTCCTCCGTCTTGGTCGCCGCCGACTGGAGCTGCGCCTCCCACTCGAGCTGCTCCTCGAGCGTCGACTCGCCGGCGCGGTCGAAGAGCCGCTTGGTCATCCCGATCCCCCGGGTCGGCATCGCGGCAAGCTGCGCGGCGAGCTCGGCGGCCCGCGCCGCGAGGTCGTCGGCGAGGACGACCTCGGAGACCAGGCCCCACGCGTGGGCTTCCTCGGCGGAGAGGCGGCGGCCGGACGTCATCCACTCGAACGCGCGGGCGGGGCCGAGCAGGCGGGCGAGAAAGTACGTACCGCCCGAGTCGGGGACGAGCCCGATGTTGATGAACGCCGGGACGAACGCCGCGGCGTTGGAGGCGATGCGGATGTCGCAGGCGCAGGCAAACGAGAGCCCGGCGCCGGCCGCGGCGCCGTTGACGGCGGCGATCACCGGCTTCTCGAGCGCGCGGATCGCGAGCACGTTCGGGTGGTAGTTCGAGCGGAGGCGGTCGCCGATGTCGCCGGGCGCCTCGCGGAACTCCGTCAGGTCCTGGCCGACGCAGAACCCCCGCCCGGCGCCGGTGAGCACGACCGCGCGGACCTCCGGGTCACGCGCGTCCTTGAGCGCGGCGCCGAGCGCCATGTGCATCGCGGCGTCGAACGCGTTCAGGACGTCGGGTCGGTTGAGGGTGATCGTGAGGACCGCGCCCTCACGGCTGGTCTCGACCTCGGCCATCGGCGCAATCTTGGCGCAAATGGGACACCACCCGTGCGCCGGCCGGCACTAGCGTTCGCCGTGGGCGCTTTTCCCCGGGTGGGTGGGGTCGTAGCGCGACCGCCCCGGCCCCGACGCAGCCCTTCGGCCGCGGGGTACCTTGGCGCGAATGGCGAAGCTCAAACTCGTCCGCGCGGAGCGGCACGACGCCGGCCAGGGTCCGGCACCCGCGCCGCTGCCCACCGACTCCGAGGCGCTCGACGCGTACTCGCGCGTCGTCACGACCGTGGCCGAGCGGCTCGCCCCGTCCGTGGCCAACCTGCGCGTCTCCAGGCGCGTTCGCGCTGGCCGCCGCCTCGACGGCGCGGGCAGCGCCGTCGTCATCACACCCGACGGCTTCACGCTGACCTCGGCCCACGTCGTCGAGCGCACGGACGGCACCGGGATCGCCTCCTTCGTCGACGGCCGCGAGCTCGCCTTCGAGGTCGTCGGCGCCGATCCGCTCTCCGACCTCGCCGTCCTCCGGCTGGACGGGAACGTCGAGGCTGCGGAGCTCGGCGACGCGGAGAGCCTCCGCGTCGGCCAGCTCGTCGTCGCGATCGGGAATCCCCATGGCTTCGCCGGCTCGGTGACCGCCGGCGTCGTCTCCGCCCTCGGACGCTCGCTGCCCGTCCGCTCGCGGCGGGCCGCCCGCTTCGTCGACAACGTCATCCAGACGGACGCGGCCCTCAACCCCGGCAACTCCGGCGGCGCCCTCGTCGACGGCCGCGGCCGCGTCGTCGGGATCAACACCGCCGTCGCGGGCGTCGGGCTCGGCCTCGCGGTCCCGATCAACGCCGCGACGCGGAAGATCGTCGGCGCGCTGATGAGCGAGGGCCGGTTCCGGCGCGCATACCTCGGGATCGCCCTCGGCCCGAGACCGCTCCCTCCCCGGCTGGGCCGGCGGCTGCAGCGCGCCTCTGCGGTCGAGATCGTCGAGACCGTCGAGGGCAGCCCCGCGGACACGGCCGGGCTCCGCCCCGAGGATTTGATCCTCGCGGTCGACGGTACGCCCGTCGAGGACGTCAACGACCTCCAGCGGCTGATGGTCGGTGACGTGATCGGCCGAACGGTCCGCATGACCGTGCACCGGAACGGCCGGACGTTCGACGCCGAGCTCGTGCCCGTCGAGCTCGAGGTCTGAGGCGAGCTACCTGCGGCGCAGGAGAACGACGGCGAGCAGCATCGCCACCAGGCTGTAGAGCACGATCCGGCTCACGTCGACGGCCGGAACCCAGGTGACCTCCTGGCCGCGGATCACGTAGGCGCCGGCGGGCTTTGCCCGCAGGCCGAAGCCCGCGCCGCCGTTCTGCTCGGAGTCGCCTCCGCCTCCGCCGCCACCGCCGACCGCGGCAGCGGGGATGACCGTGACGCCCTCCTGCTCGACCGGGTCGCCGTAGACGCGCCTGACGTTGATCGCGTCGCGCGCCCCCTCGAGAATCTCCTCGACGTTCGGCATCTCTACCTCCTCTTGAAGATCCGGCCCACGCGCCGAAACAGCGCGCGGAGCCCGACTCTGAAGCCGGACACCGGCTTCGCCTGCGCCGCAACCGCAGCCTGCGCTTCCTCGGGCGAGGCCTCGAGCTGTGCCTGCAGACAGCCGGCGAAGCTCGTGACCAGCTCGTTCGTCACGTCCGCGATCAGCCCCCGCCCGTAGACGGCGACCGGGCCGGAGAGCGCCAGGTCGGTGACGATGTCGACCCGCGTCCCCTGCTCGAGCTCGCTCAGCGTCGACTCGATCGTCGCCCGCGCGCTGCCCTTCCCGCGCGTCTCCCTGGCGCTTGCCCCGAGCGTCGCGCGCCGGGCCTGCTCGTCGGTGGCCTCCCGGGTGACGTCGGTGTCGAACGTGAGCGAGATCGGGCCGAGCTTGACCGCCATCTTCGCCTTCCAGCGATCGCCGTTCAGTGTCTCCACCAGCTCCGCGCCGGGCATGCAGGGAATGACCCGCGGCACGTCCATCAGCAGGTCCCACGCACGCTCGGGCGGAGCCTCGACCTCGAACGAGTTCTCGAGCTTCACCGCGCGGCCGCCTCCACCGGCTTCGCGGCTGCGGCGCGCATGACCTGGACGAGCTCTGCGGCGATCGCCACCGCGACCTCCTCCGGGCCCCTCGCCCCGAGCCGGAGGCCGATCGGCGCGTGGATCCGCTCGAGCTGCTCGTCCGTGACGCCCTCCTCACGCAGGAGGCGCTCGCGCTCTTCAGTCGTCCGCCGCGAGCCCATTGCGCCGATGTAGCCGGCGCTCGACTCGACGGCGACCTTGAGCAGCGGCACGTCGAACTTGTGGTCGTGCGTCAGCACGCAGATGGCCGTCCGCTCGTCGATCGGCGCCTGAGAGAGGAAGCGGTCCGGCCATTCGACGACGAGCTCGTCCACATCGGGGAAGCGCTCGCGGGTCGCGAACTTCGCGCGTGCGTCGCAGACGGTCACGCGGTAGCCGAGGAACCGACCGATCGACGCGACCGCCGCCGCGTGGTCCACGGCGCCGAAGACGTACATCTGCGGACGCGGGACGAACGAGGAGACGAAGACCTGCTCGCCGGCGACGTCGACGAGGCCCGTCTCACCCCGCGCCAGCATCGCCGCCGCGGGGCCGCCGTCCTCCGGCCCGACGAGCCGCTTGGCGCCGGCATCCGCGCCGGAGACACGCACCTCCAGCGCCACGGGACGCTCGTCGCGGATCGCCTGCGCGAGCGGCGGGACGAGGGCCGGGTCGAGCAATTCCACGAAGATGTGCACGGTCCCCCCGCAGGGGAGTCCGACCTCGAACGCCTCTTCGTCGGCGATCCCGTAGGTCTTCAGGCGCGGAGCGGCGCCCGCGAGCACCTCCTCCGCTTCCTGGTAGACGGCCGGCTCGACGCAGCCGCCGGTGACCGACCCCGCCACCTCTCCGCCCTCGGAGACTGCGAGGACGGCTCCCGGGTCGCGGGGCGCGGAGCGCTCCGTCTTGACCACCGTCGCCGTCGCGACACGCACGTCGTCGCGCGCCCAGCGCTCGAGAGTCGGGAGGACGTCCTTCACGTCGTCTCGGCTGCAAGGTAGCGCGACGGCTCGGCCTCGAAGCGCTTGCGGCAGTGCGCCGAGCAGAACGCGTACGTGACGCCCTCGTGCTCGACCACCTCCTTGGCCGCGTCGAGCGAGACGAGCATCCCGCAGACCGGGTCGACCACTTCCTGCGACTGCATGTGCGGGCCCGGCTTCGCGGTGTGCCGCCAGGCGATCAGCTCGGCGAGGATCGCGACGGCGATCTCCTCCTGCGCCGACGGCCCGAGGTCCAGGCCGGCGGGGCTGCGGACCCTGGCGAGGTCGGCCTCGTCGACGCCGCGGGAGCGAAGCTCCTCCAGGACGACGGAGGCGCGCCGGCTGCTCGCGACCAGGCCGACGTAGCCGGTCCCGGCGGCGAGCGCGTCGGCGAGCGCGTCCTCGTCGCCGTGCCCCATGGCGGCGACCACGATCGCGTCCGCGCCCTCCGGACGGCCGACGGCGACACGCCACCCGAGCGTCCGGGCCAGCTCGCCCAGCGTCCGCGCGACCGGGCCCTGCCCGACGATCGCGAGCAGCGGGCTCGGCAGCTGCGGCTCTACGAGCACCTCGACGACTCCCTCGGACGCGCATGAGCTCTCGGCCACGACGACGCCGGGAGGGGGCTCGGCACCGGCCCCGGGCGGGCAGATCCGGAGCAGGCGTGTCTCGCCGTCGGCGAGCGCACGCAGAGCCTCACGCACGACGATCGGCTCGGAGCAGGCGCCGCCGATCCAGCCCACGAGGGCCCCGTCGGCGGTGACGATCGCCCGGTCGCCGCGCCTGGTCGAGGCGGGGCGGACCACGTCGACGACGGTCGCGAGCGCGAACGAGGTTCCCTCCGAGGCAAGGCGCCCCGCCTCGACCAGCACATCGCCGGGCCTCACTCCGCCAGACCAGCCTCCTGAAGCGCCGCCCAGACCTTGTCCGAGGTCAGGGGCATGTCGATGTTGCGGACACCGGCGTGCGCCAGCGCGTCGATCACAGCGTTGACGAAGGCCGCGGGCGACCCGACGGTCGCCGACTCGCCGACGCCCTTGGCGCCGATCGGGTGGTGCGGCGACGGCGTCACCGTCTCGCCGAGCTCGAACGCCGGCGTCTCCCACGAGGTCGGGAGCAGGTAGTCCATGAAGTTGGAGCCGATGCAGTTGCCCTCTTCGTCGAAAGTGATCAGCTCCATGGCCGCGATCCCGTAGCCCTCGGTCAGCCCGCCCATGATCTGGCCCTCGACGATCATCGGGTTGATCCGGACGCCGCAGTCGTCGACCGCCACCATGCGGCGCACCTTCCACTCGCCGGTTCCGCGGTCGATCTCGACGACGACCGCGTAGGTGCCGAACGGGAAGGTCATGTTGGGCGGGTCGTAGTAGGTGACGCCCTCGAAGCCGGCCTCGAGCCCGTCCGGGAGGTCCGTGTACGCGGCGAAGACCACCTCCTGGATCGTCTTCGCCCGCTCGGGCGCGCCCTTGACGACGAAGCGCCCGCGCTCCCACTCGATGTCCTCCTCCGACGCCTCGAGCAGGTGTGCCGCGATCTTCCGCCCCTTGTCCCGCAGCTTGCGGGCGATCACGGCCGCGGCGGCGCCGGCGACCGGGGTCGAGCGGCTGGCGTACGTCCCGAGACCGTAGGGCGTGTGGTCGGTGTCGCCCTCCTGCACGTCGATGTCCTCGGGCGGGATGCCGAGCTCCTCCGCGACGATCTGGGCGAAGGTCGTCTCGTGCCCCTGGCCCTGTGACTTGACGCCGAGCTTGAGGACGGCCTTGCCGGTGGGATGCACCCGGAGCTCGGCCGAGTCGAACATCCGCAGCCCGACGATGTCGTAGTGCTTGCCCGGGCCGGCCCCGACGACCTCGGTGAACGAGGCCAGGCCGATCCCGACCAGCTTCCCTTCCTTGCGCGCCTCCTCCTGCTCGCGGCGCAGCTCGTCGTAGCCGAGCTTGTCGAGCACGAGCTGCATCGCCTTCGGGTAGTCGCCCGAGTCGTACTCGAAGCCCGTCGCCGAGGTGTAGGGGAACTGCTCCGGCTTGATGAAGTTCTGCATCCGGAACTCGGCCGGGTCGACGCCGGTCTCGTAGGCCGCGTTCTGGACGAGGCGCTCGATCAGGTACGACGCCTCGGTGACCCGGAACGAGCAGCGGTAGGCGACGCCGCCGGGCGCTTTGTTCGTGTACGCGCCCTCGGTCGAGACGTGCGCCGCCGGGATGTCGTAGGAGCCGGTGACGATGTGGAACAGGCCCGCCTTGAACTTCGTCGGCTGCGCGTCGCTGAAGAAGGCTCCGTTGTCGGAGAGCATCTTCACCCGCAGTCCGGTGATCCGGCCGTCCTTGAGCGCGAGCTCGCCGTGCATGTGGTAGTCGCGGGCGAACCCGGTCGAGATCAGGTTCCCGGTGCGGTCCTCGATCCATTTCACCGGCCGCCCGATCAGCAGCGAGGCCGCGGTCGCGACGACGTAGCCCGGGTAGATCGGGACCTTGTTGCCGAAGCCGCCGCCGATGTCGGGCGAGATGATGCGGATGTTCTGCTCCGGCAGGCCGGCCACGAGCGCGAAGAGCGTCCGGTGCGCGTGCGGCGCCTGCGAGGTCATGTAGATGGTCGCCTTCCCCGTCGCAGGGTTCACGTCGGCCACGCAGCCGCAGCACTCGAGCGGTGCCGGGTGGCAGCGCGGGTAGAAGGTGTCGAGCTCGACGACGCGGTCGGCCTCCGCGAAGGCCCGGTCGGTCGCCTCCTTGTCGCCGGCCTCCCAGCTGTAGATGTGGTTCGAGGTCTGTCCCTCCTTGTCGTCCCGGATCAGGGGCGCGCCCTCGGCGAGCGCCTGCTGCGGCGAGGTCACCGCCGGCAGCGGGTCGTAGTCGACGTCGATCAGCTCGAGCGCGTCCTTGGCGATGTACGGGCTCTCGGCGATCACGGCCGCGACCTCCTGGCCCTGGAAGCGCACCTTGTCGGTCGCGAGCACCGCCTGGGTGTCGCCGGAAAGGGTCGGCATCCACGCGAGGTTGTGCGCGGCCAGGTCCTCGCCGGTCACGACGGCGACGACGCCGTCGAGCTCGAGCGCGCGGGACGAGTCGATCGAGTTGATGCGCGCGTGGGCGAACGGGCTGCGCAGGAGCTCCAGGTGGAGCATCCCGGGGAGCATCACGTCCTCGACGTAGTTGCCCTTCCCGCGGAGGAAGCGCGCGTCCTCCTTGCGTTTGACGGAGTGCCCGAGGCCTCGGGCTTCGGTCGTCGCCATCACTGCCTCCCCTCGCCCGCGGTCTTGGCGGCGGCGTACTGCACCGCCTTGACGATGTTCTGGTAGCCGGTGCACCGGCAGATGTTCCCCGAGAGCGCCCAGCGGATCTCCTCCTCGCTGGGATCGGGGTTCTCCGCGAGCAGGGCCTTCGAGGCGAGCATCATCCCGGGCGTGCAGAAGCCGCACTGGAGCCCGTGCTCCTCGTGGAAGCCCTCCTGGATCGGGTCGAGCTCCGGGCCCGCGGCGAGCCCCTCGACGGTCGTGAGCTCGCGCCCGTCCGCCTGCACGGCGAAGACGGTGCAGGACTTCACGGGCGTGCCGTCCAGCAGCACCGTGCAAGCGCCGCAGTGCGTCGTGTCGCAGCCGACGTGGGTCCCCGTGAGGCCGAGCGTCTGCCGAAGGAAGTGGACGAGCAGCATCCGCGTCTCGACGTCGCCCGAGCGGGCCTCGCCGTTGACGGTGACGGTGACCCCGCGCGTCGCCGCCTGCTCGGTGGGAGCTTGTGTCTCGAGCATCGCTTCTCCTCTCTACGCCGCGCCTTGCGCGGCGGTCCGCAGACCTCGTTCGGTGAAGACCCGGACGACGTTTCGCTTGTAGTCCGCCGTCCCGCGGATGTCGCCCCGGGGCTCGGCTGCCTCGGCGGCGAGCCGGGCGGCCTCCTCGATCGCCGCGTCGTCGAGCGTCGCACCGGCGAGCGCCTGCTCGGCCGCCTCGGCGCGCAGGTTGCGCGGCCCGACGCCGGTCAGGGCGATGCCCGCGCTTCCGACGTTGCCGTTGTCGAACGACACGTGGACGGCGACGGCCACGGTCGCGTAATCGCCGACCCTCCGCTCGAGCTTGAGGTACGTCCCGGCCGCACGCGGGCCGGGGTCGGGCACGCGGATCGAGGTGATGATCTCGGTCGGCGCCAGCGTTGTCGTGAACGGCCCCTTGAACAGCTCGTCGATCGGGATCGTCCTCGTGCCGTCGGGCCCCTGGGCCGTCACCTCGGCGCGAAGGGCGAGCAGCGCGGAGCCCCAGTCGCCCTGGGGATCGGCGTGCGCGAGCGAGCCGGCGACCGTCCCGAGGTTCCGGACGATCGGATCCGAGATCTGCGGCGCCGCGTCGCCGAGCACCCCGTAGCGCCCCTTGAGGAGCTCCGACCGCTCGCACGCCTTGTGGCGGACGAGCGCGCCGATCTCGAGGTATCCGCCCTCCTCGCGGAGCTCGTCGAGCCCCTCGATCCGGTTGATGTCGACGAGCGCGCGCGGCTCAGCGAACCGTGTCTTCATGAGCGGGATCAGGCTCTGCCCACCCGCGAGAACCTTGCCCTCGTCGCCGTAGCGCTGGAGCGTCTCGACGGCTTCGTCGAGCGTCGAAGGGCTGTGATAGTCGAACCTGGCCGGATACAAGACCGACCTCCTTCCCTCACCCGGTTGCGAGGATATCGCCTGCGGTCCCTGCGGGTGCCGGCATGCCTTTCCCTACGATTGCCGTGTGCGGTTCGGTTCTGTCGGGCAGGTCGAGGAGGCGCTGAGGAGCGAGGACTATCTCCCGGACCACGGGCTCGCGACCTCCATCTACCTCAGCCTCGAGATGGGCCGGCCGCTGCTCCTCGAGGGCGAGGCGGGGGTGGGGAAGACCGAGGTCGGCAAGACCCTGGCGCGCCTTCTCGCCGCGGAGCTGATCAGGCTCCAGTGCTACGAGGGGATCGACGCGTCCCAGGCGCTCTACGAGTGGGACTACTCGCGCCAGCTCCTCTACGCGAGGACGCTTCAGGCCGGCGAGCTCGAGCCCGACGAGCGGCTGCGCGAGCTCTACGGCCCGGACTTCCTGATCGAGCGGCCGCTGCTCCGCGCGATCAGGGCGGGACGCGGCGCGGTGCTGCTGATCGACGAGCTCGACCGCGCCGACGACGAGTTCGAGGCCTTCCTCCTGGAGGTGCTCTCGGACTACGCAGTGACGGTTCCCGAGCTCGGGACGATCGCCGCGGACGAGCCGCCGGTCGTCGTCGTCACCTCCAACCGGACGCGGGAGCTCCACGACGCGCTCAAGCGCCGGTGCCTGTACCACTGGATCGACTTTCCCGACCTCGAGCGGGAGGTCGAGATCATCCGCCTGCGCGTTCCCGGCGTTTCGGAATCGCTCGCCCGCTCGGTGGCGGAGGCGGTGGAGCGGCTGCGGGGGCTCGACCTCGTCAAGCCGCCCGGCGCCGCCGAGGCGATCGACTGGGCGCGCGCGCTCTCCGTGCTGGGCGCTGACTCGGTCGACGGGGACGGCGCGCGGGAGACGCTCGGCTGGGTCGTCAAGAACCGCGAGGACCTGCAGCTTGTCGAGGGCCGGCTGACCGAGCTGCTCCGTGACTGACCCCGTCGGGAGCCTCGTCACCTTCGCGCGGGCCCTCCGCTCCGAGGGGATGGCCGTCGGCACCGGCCGGGTCGCCGAGTTCTCCCGCGCGGCGGCGCTCGTCGGGCCGGCGGATCTCTACTGGGCGGGCCGGGCGACGCTCGTCTCCCGGCCGGAGGAGCTCCCGGTCTACGACCGCGTCTTCCGGGCCCACTTCGGGGCCGTCGACGAGGAGCGGCGACCGGAGCCGGTCCGCATCCGCGTCGAGCTCGCCGAGAGCGAGGCGGCACTCGCGAGCCAGGTCGAGCTCCTGAAGACGAAGAGCTTCGCGTGCTGCACCGAGGAGGAGCTGGCCGAGCTCGCCGGGCAGATGGCGCGCATCGCCCTGGCCGTGCCGAGGCGCCGGACCCGCCGCCGCGAGGCCGCACGCGCAGGAACGCCTGACCTTCGCCGCACGCTCAGGCGCTCCTTCCGGACGGGCGGCGAGCTCGCCGCGCTTTCATTCCGCGGACGCCGGACCCGACAACGCCGACTCGTGCTCCTCCTCGACGTCTCCGGCTCGATGGCCGACTACTCCCGCGCCCTGCTCTTCTTCGCCCACTCCGCCGTGCGCTCCGACCGGCGCTGGGAGGCGTTCTGCTTCGGCACGCGGCTGACTCGCGTGACGCAGGCGCTCTCGACCCGCGACCCGGACGAGGCGCTGCGGCGCGCGGCCGAGGAGGTGGTCGACTGGGACGGCGGGACGCGCATCGGCGAGTCCGTGAAGACGTTCCTGGACGAGTTCGGGCATGCGGGGATGGCCCGCGGCGCAGTCGTCGTCATCTGCTCGGACGGACTGGACGTCGGCGAGCCGGCGCTCCTCGCCGAGCAGATGGAACGGCTCGGGCGCCTGGCCCACAGGGTCGTCTGGCTGAACCCGCTGAAGGAGGACCCGGCCTACGAGCCGCTCGCGCGCGGGATGCGCGCGGCTCTCCCCTCGATCGACCTCTTCGCGAGCGGCCACGACCTCGCCAGCCTCGAGGCCGTCGCCGAGGCGATCAGCGGCCCTTGAAGTCCGGCCTGCGCTTCTCGACGAACGCGTCCAGGCCCTCCTTCGCGTCCTCCGAGGCGAACGCCAGGTAGAGCAGGCGGCGCTCGTACTCGAGGCCGAGGGAGAGCGGCGCCTCGAACGCCCGGTCGACCGCCTCCTTGGCGAGCCGCGTGGCCACCGGGCCCTTCTGCGCGACGTCGCGGGCGACCCGCTTGGCCTCCTCCAGCCAGGCCTCCTTGGCCACGACGCGGGAAACGAGGCCTGCTGCGAGCGCCTCCCGGGCCGTGAGGAACCGGCCGCTGAGGATCACGTCCATCGCGGTCGCCTTGCCGACGGCGCGCGTCAGCCGCTGAGTTCCGCCCGCGCCGGGGATGATCCCGAGCCCGGTCTCCGGCTGGCCGAACCGCGCCGTCTCGGAGGCGACGATCACGTCGCAGGACATCGCCAGCTCGCACCCGCCTCCGAGGCAGAACCCGGAGACGGCGGCGACGAGCGGCGTCCAGAGCCCGCGAATCGCGTCCCAGCGTTCGACGCGCCGCTGGTAGTAGAGCTCGATCGCGGACGCCTCCGCGAGCTGGCCGATGTCGGCGCCGGCGGCGAACGCCCGCTCCGACCCGCCGAGCACGATGCAGCGGACACTCTCGTCCCGGTCGAGCACCCCGAGGTGATCGACGAGCTCCGTCATCAGCTCGTCGGAGAGCGCGTTCAGCTGCTTGGGCCGATTGAGGAGGACGACCGTTACCGAGTCGTCCCGCTCGACCAGGACAAGCGGCTCGGCGCTCATTTCTTCAGGAACTTCTCGATTGCGGCCTTGGGCTCGTCGGTCGCCATCGAGAGCGCGAGCCAGTCGCGCGCGTGGTTGATCGTCTCGTGCCAGGCGAGGTCGCGCCAGAAGTTCAGGTGCTGCTTCGCGTAGCGCGTCGTCTGCGGCAGCTTGCGGGCGAGGTTCTCGACGACCTCGTCCGTCTTGGCGTCGAGCTCGGCGGCGGGAACGGCCCAGTTCACGAGCCCCCACTCCTCGGCCTGCTTCGCCGGGATCTCGTCGCACATGAGCACGATCTCGCGTGCCCGCCGGTCGCCGACCATGATCGAGAGCCACTGCGTGGCGCCGCCGGCCGGCACCGACCCGTGCTCCGGCCCGACGTGGCGGATGAAGGCGTCGTCGACCATGACCGCGAGGTCGCAGGCCATCTGGAGCTCGTTGCCGCCGCCGACCGCGATCCCGTTGATCCGCGCGAGCGTCGGCTTCCCGATCTCGCGGAGCCGGTCGTGCGCGTCCTTGAAGGCGCCGAACCACTTCCAGTACTCGGTCGGCTTGCCGACGTACTCCTCGGCCCAGTTGCGCAGGTCGGCGCCGACGCAGAACGCCCGTCCCTTTCCCGTCAGCACGACGACGCGGATCTCGTCGTCCCACGAGGCGTCCTCGCAGGCGCGGGCGAGCTCGCGGAGCAGCTGGAAGTCGAACGCGTTCAGGACGTCAGGGCGGTTGAAGGTGATCGTCGCCCGCGGCGGCGCCTTCTCGTAGACGATCTTCTCGAAGCCGAGCTCCTCGGGCGGGAGCGGCGCCGGATAGGTCGGCTCGGTCACTCGACCTCCGCGAAGTGGACGTGGAAGCGGCCGCCCATCTCCATCGCGTCCCTGCCGGTGGCCAGGAACTCCTCGGTGCGGGCCGCCGACTTGAACGCGTCCATGTCCGGGAACTCCCATTCCGCGTAGTACGGGAACTTCGGCTCGCCCATCGGGGCGCCGAAGACCCTGCCGTGCCTGAACGTCCCGCCGGCGACCCTCCGGCAGAGCTCGGCGTGCTGCTCGTACCTCTCGGGGTCGGGCGTCTCCTCGTAGAGCATGAACACGCGAACCATGCGTCTCCTTCCGTCGTCGGCGACCGGGCCGGAGCGTATAGCTTCGCCCCGTGTCGAGCGGAACGGCGGTCGCGGTCTCCCTCACGGTCGTCGCAGGCCTCGCCGGCGCCGTCCAGGCGGCCGTGATGGGCGAGCTCGGCGAGCGGGTCGGCATCGCGCCGGCGCTCACGTTCGCGGTCGTGATCTCGGTCGTGTGCGCGCTCGGCCTGCTGCTCGTCTGGGAGCGAAGCCTGGGCGGCATCGTCGAGGCGGCCCGAGAGCCGGCCTGGCTCTGGCTCGGCGGCGTCATGAGCGTCTTCATCGTCCTGGCGATCACCGTGGCTACGCCGCGGATCGGGGTGGCGGCCACGATCGGCATCGTCATCGCGGGGAACCTCGTGATGGGCGCGCTCATCGACCAGTACGGCCTGCTCGGCCAGGAGCAGGCGTCGCTCACCTGGCCGCGCCTCGTCGGCCTCGTGCTGCTCGCGATCGGCGCGGCGCTGTCCCTCGACCGCTAGGGCCGTGTCCTGGTGCCAGGCACCAAGCTGCGGCCCGAACGGCCGGGGCGCCGCGGCACACCGCGCATCGCGC
>DASSSO010000082.1:0-7328 GCA_035776735.1 Gaiellaceae bacterium
GCACGGCGAGCTCGCCGGGGCTCCTGTCCAGGGCGTTCGCGTGCTGCTCGTCGACGGCTCGTACCACACCGTCGACTCGTCGGAGATGGCGTTCAAGATCGCCGGCTCGATGGCCTTCAAGGAGGCGTACGGGCAGGCAGATCCGGTGCTGCTCGAGCCGATCATGGACATCGACGTGACGGTCCCGGACGACGCGGTCGGCGCGGTCAACGGCGACCTGAACTCACGACGCGGGCGCCTGCTCGGGATGGAGCCGACCGGGAGCGGCATGACCACGATCAAGGCCGAGGTCCCGATGGCCGAGATCCTCACGTACTCCCAGTCGCTGACGTCGATGACCGGCGGCCGCGGCGACTACCACATGCACTTCGCGCGCTACGAGGAGGTCCCGGCGCACGTGGCCCAGAAGGTCGTGGCGGAGGCGCAGAAGGAGAAGGAAGAGGTCAAGGTCTGAAGTTTCGTCCGAGCGAACGGCGGGCGCAGAGGCGCGGCGAGCGCGAGCGCCAGGCGGGGCTCGACTCGGACGACGAGGCTGCCCGCTGGCTGGCGGAGCACGACCCGCCGCCCGAGTCCGCGCCGCCGAAGTCCGCGAGCAAGTCCCGGACGCTGCACCGCTGGCGCCGGCGGCAGCGGGGCGCGTAGCGCGAGGGACTGTCCCTCGGACACGGCCCGCAGGGCCGTGTCCGTCGCACCAAGGTGCGCATGGTTGTGTGACGAAACGCGCGCGGCCGGCGTCAGCCGGCGGCGCGGCTCGTACCCTCCGGCCGTGCCGCGCCGCCCGAGAGCGTCCGGGAGACGGCACGGAGGCAAGAAGAGGGTGCCGAGCCCGCGCGGTCCCGCTCGGAAGGGTTCAGGGGCGGGCCGGAGCCCGCCCGCCAAACCTCGCTAGACGGTCGCGGTCGCCTGCTGCGTCTCGCCGGCGCCGCTGTCGCGGAGCCGCTTGATCAGATCCGAGACGTCGGCCAGCTCCTGCTCGAGGTCGCGCTGGTAGTCCTCCAGCCGCTCGAGGACGCGCTCGCGGTCGTACCAACCGCGGCCGATGCCGTGGTGGCGCCGAAAACGGTGTCGTCGTCCGTGCATGGTCACCTCCTCTCTCCGTATCTCGCGAGGAAGCCTTCGAGGCGTGTTTGCGAATCTTTCAGTGCGCTCGCCCACTGGTCGAGCAGCGCGCGGCCCTCGTCCGTGAGCTCGTAGACCCGCTTGCTCGGCCCGGGTGCCCGGTCGTCCCACTCCGAGCGGACGATGCCCTCGGACTCGAGCAGGCGGAGGAAGCGGTAGAGGTTGCCCATGTCGACGCGCTCACCGGTCAGCTCCGGCAACTGCTCGAGCAGTTCGTAGCCGTGCACGGGACGCTCGCGAAGCAGGAGCAGGACGGCCGGCTCGGCAAAGCGCTCCACGCGCGCGCGCACCTCGAACTCGGCCGGTCCGACGCGCCGGCGGACCCGGGAATGACGGTGGCGCCTCATACCTGTAAAAGACACATGTACCGAGCCAGCGTAGCTGTCGGGAGCCACCCGGGGCTGGGCTAAGATCGCCGCTCATGCAGATCACCGGGCAGGCCGTCAGCCGCACCTGCGCCATCTGCGATCGGAGCCTGCTCCAGGGCGAGCGTGCGGTCCGCTACGCACCCGACGGGGGCGACTTCGTCGACGTGTGCCCGCTCTGCCAGGAGATCGCCGACGAGTACGGCTGGGTCAAGGAGGGGAGCCCGACGACGCCGACGGTCCCGGTCCAGCGCCGGCGGCGCAGGGGGCTGCTCTCGTCGATCTTCGCGCCGCTCCAGTCGGCGCCGGAGGAGACGGTCGCCTCGGAGCCGATCCTCCGCCGGCTGAGCGAGCCGGAGCTCCAGACCGTCGAGGCCGCCGACCTCTACAACGCGAGCGACTACCGCCGGACGATCGGCGGCGTGTCGAAGAGCCTCGGGGAGCCGAGGGCGAGCATCCTGCCGCTCTCCGGCGTCAACCAGGAGCTCTTGATCACGATCGCCTGGGACATCACCTGGTACCAGTACCGCGTCTCGCCCGAGTCCGCCCAGCCGGTGAAGCTCGAGGCGCGCGGCCACGAGCTCGGTCAGCTCGACGGCGCCTTCCAGGCCTGGAACGCGAAGATCCAGCCGGACGGCAGGATCGTCCCGCAGATCGCGCGCCTGTAAGCCCCTGGCGCTCGCCGGGCGCGTCCCTAAGATGCGACAACATGCCCCTTCAAGCAATGCAGGCCTGTCTCTGGCCCGCTTTCACCGGCGCCAGAGCACACCCTCGGTCTCGGCAAGGCCGTCTAGCGTTGCCTTCGACCGAGTGCGCACTCTTGCTTGGTGCTAGCGACCCAGAAATCAGGCTGCATCACTCGAAGGAGCACCGACCGCGATGATCTACTGCGTCATCCCAGCCGAGCTCGCCGACGAGCTGTTCGACAAGCTCACCGAGTACTACAAGGACAATCCGAACGTCGAGGTGATCGTCGACCGCCGGACCGGCCCGGACCGGCGAAAGGGCAAGAGCTCAGGCGGGAAGCGGCAGATCCGCGACCGCCGCCGGCCGCGCGCACCGGGAACCTTCCTCAGCACGGACCCGCCCGAGTAACCTAGGCGCCGTCATGGCGCTGCTCGGATCCAAGACCTTCCAGAACTACGTCGCCGGCGAGTGGGTCGACGCCGCCTCCGGCGAGACCTTCGAGTCCACGTCCCCGGCGAACGGCGCCGCGATCGGCACCTTCCCGCTCTCCGCCGAGGAGGACGTGAACGGCGCCGTCGCCGCCGCGAAGGACGCCTTCGAGGAGTGGCGCCTCGTCCCGGCGCCCAAGCGGGGCGAGATCCTCTTCCGCTTCGGTGAGCTCCTCAAGGAGCAGAAGGAGGAGCTCTCGCAGCTGATGGCGCGCGAGATGGGCAAGGTCCTCGCCGAGGCCCGGGGCGACGTCCAGGAAGCGATCGACATGGCCTACTACATGGGCGGCGAGGGACGCCGCCTCTTCGGCCAGACCACGCCGTCGGAGCTCCGGGACAAGTTCCAGATGAGCGTCCGCATGCCGATCGGCGTCATCGGCGTGATCACCCCCTGGAACTTCCCGATCGCAATCCCGTCGTGGAAGACGCTGCCCGCGCTGGTCGCCGGGAACACGATCGTCTTCAAGCCCGCGACCGACACCCCCACCCTGGGCCAGCGCTACGTCGAGCTCCTGGTCGAGGCCGGACTGCCGCCCGGCGTCCTGAACATCGTCCACGGCGGCGGCGGCACGGTCGGCGAGACGCTCGTGCGACATCCGGACGTCCGCGTCATCTCGCTCACCGGCTCCCGCGAGACCGGGGTCGCGGTCCTGACGGCGGCCGCCGACGGTCTCAAGCACGTCCACCTCGAGCTGGGCGGCAAGAACGGGATCATCGTCCTGGACGACGCCGATCTGGACCTGGCCGTCGAGGGCATCATCTGGTCGGCCTTCGGCACCTCCGGCCAGCGGTGCACGGCCGCGAGCCGCGTGATCGTCCAGCGCGGCGTCTACGAGGAGCTCCAGGGGAAGCTCGTCGCGGCAGCCGAGCAGCTCCGGCTGGGCTACGGCTGGGAGGACGACACCGATGTCGGCCCCGTGATCAACCGGCGCTCGCTCGAGAAGATCCACTCGTATACGGAGATCGGCAAGGACGAGGGCGCAAAGCTCCTGACCGGCGGCGAGATCGCCTCAGGCGAGGGGCTCTCGGACGGCTTCTACTACCGGCCGACGATCTTCGCCGAGGTGGAGGCGCACATGCGCATCGCCCAGGAGGAGATCTTCGGCCCGACGACCGCCCTGATTCCCGTCAACTCGTTCGACGAGGCGCTCCAGGCCGCGAACGGCGTCAAGTACGGCCTCTCGTCGTCGATCTTCACGCGGGACGTGAACAAGGCCTTCCGGGCCATGCGCGATCTGGACACGGGGATCACCTACATCAACGCCGGCACGATCGGCGCCGAAGTGCACCTGCCCTTCGGCGGGACGAAGGACACGGGCAACGGCCACCGGGAAGCCGGGCAGGCGGCGCTCGACGTCTTCACCGAGTGGAAGTCGATCTACGTCGACTACTCGGGGCGGCTCCAGAAGGCCCAGATCGACACTGCGGAGTAACCGTGGACTCGGCGGTCAGCCTCGCCGAGAAGCTCGCGAGCTTCGACGAGGTGTTCGCGCCGCGCATCGTCGGCTACTACAACGGGAACAAGATCCAGGTCGGGAAGCTCAAGGGCGAGTTCGTCTGGCACTCGCATCCGAACACCGACGACTTCTTCCTCGTCCTGAAGGGACGCCTCACGATCAGGCTCCGGGACCGGGACGTCCGGCTCGGCGAAGGCGAGCTCTTCGTGGTGCCACGCGGCGTCGAGCACTGCCCGGTCGCCGACGAGGAGGCGCACATCCTCCTGATCGAGCCGGCAGGGACGCCGAACACCGGCGACGCCGATGTCGAGGCCGCGCCCGAGCGAGAGATTTGACCGGCACGTGAACCGCAAGCTCGTCGTCTTCGTCCCGCGCGAGGCGCTCGACCGGGTGCGCACGGCGCTTTTCGACGCCGGTGCGGGGCGGATCGGCGACTACGAGCACTGCTCGTGGTACGCGGCCGGGACGGGGACGTTCCTCGGCGGCGATCGGTCCTCGCCGACGATCGGCGAGCGCGGAAAGGAGCAGCGCGTCTCGGAGCTGCGCCTCGAGACCGTCTATCCGGAGGAGCTCCACGACCAGGTCGTCGCCGCCCTCCGCGCCGCGCATCCCTACGAGGAGCCGGCCTTCGACGTCTATCCGCTCCTGTGAAAGCGATGCTCTCCACGGACGGCGGCGCCCGTGGGAACCCCGGCCCCGCCGCGTACGGCTACGTGCTCGAGACGGAGGACGGTCATGTCCTCGCCGCGCACGGCGAGGCGATCGGCGTGGCGACGAACAACGTCGCCGAGTACCGGGGCCTCATCGCCGGCATCGAAAAAGCGGCCGAGCTGGGCGTGGACGACCTCGAGGTCGTCTCCGACTCCGAGCTGCTCGTCAAGCAGATGCGCGGCGAGTACAAGGTCAAGAACGCAGCGCTCAGGGAGCTCCACGACGAGGCGGGACGGCTCGCCCGTCGGCTGCGCCGGGTCGCCTACACGGCCGTCCCGCGCGAGCACAACGAGCTCGCCGACCGCCTCGTCAACGAGGCGCTGGACGCCTAGAGCAGACCGTTCGCGCACCTACCCCTTGGTCGAGAGAACCCACTCCTTCGAGGTGTGTCGCCGCGCCCGTAGGCGAATAACTTCGGCCTGAGGAAGTCCAAGCGGCACGTCGCGGACGGCGCGACGGGGCCTCCAACAGGGGGAGACGGCAGTGCCAATCAATCGAAGTGCGGGCCAACGGCGCCTGCTGAGATTTCTACTCGCTGCGGCTGCGATCGTCGTAGTCGCGCTCACGCCTATCGTTGCCAACGCTGTCCACAACGAGGGGCTCTTCGAGCTCGAGGGGAACATCGCGGACGACGCGGGCGTGCCGGGGCATGACTGGTCGGCCGTGAACACTGGTGTCTTCTCGGGAGGCACGGCACCCGTCGCGACGGCGTTCATCGCCGACGGATTCAACGGGGTCAACGACACGATTTACTTCGGTGGCGGCTCTCAGAACAACAACGACATTCCGAGCTGGCAGTGGTCCTGCGGGAGCGTCTCCACGAAGAGCGACATCGAGCACGCGTTCGCGTCTGCCTACATCCAGGACGACGAGCTGTTCCTCTACTTCGGCGCCGACCGGTACGACCCCACGGGCGGCACCACGAACGTCGGCTTCTGGTTCCTCCAGGACGGCGGTGCCCTGCAGGGCGGCAGCGGCTGCCCTGACGCCAACCCGGCGGCCAATACGTTCTCCGGTCAGCACGTGGACGGTGACCTCTTCGTCTTCGCCGAGTTCAACGGCGGTGGAGGCGACTCCGCCGTGAGCATCTACGAATGGTCGGGCGGCGGCCTCAACCTCCTGGCGACGAAGACCTCGGGCTCGTTCTGCAATGGCGACGACAGCATCTGCGCCTTCACGAACGACGAGACGATCGACTCGACCTGGACCTACAGCGACAACCAGGGCTCGAGTGCCGACGGACAGATCCTCCAGGGCGGCTTCGTCGAGGGCGGCATCAACCTGAGCTCGATCTACAGTGGCCTCGGCAAGGAGCTCCCCTGCGTGAACCGCTTCCTCGCACAGACGGGCAGCTCGCATCCGGACACGGGTGTGCTCGAAGACTTCGCCGGCGGCTCCTTCAACGTCTGCTCGAAGCTGATCGTCGACAAGGTCGCTCCCAGCGGTGACCAGACGGCGTTCCCGTTCGCCGTCAGCGGCCCCAACGGCTACTCCGATTCGTTCCAGCTGGCGGATGCCGACGCGCCGCACGACAGCGGCCAGATCAAGTCCGGCACGTACCAGGTGAGCGAGACGCCGGGCAACCCGGCGGTCTGGAACGCGCCGTCGGTCGCCTGTGAGGATCAGGGCTCGAACGAGGTGGCCTACGAGGACGGTGCCGTCGGCATCGCGCCCGGCGCGACCGTGACCTGCACGTTCACGAACACGAAGAAGCCGCAGCTGACGGTGGTCAAGAAGATCGTCGGCGGCAACGGCACCACAGACGCATTCGACGTGAAGGTCGACGGCGCGACAAAGATCGACGACGCGACGAGCACGGACCCTGCGGGGACGAGCTTCGGTCCGTTCTCCGTCACGGCTGGCGCGCACGTGGTGTCCGAGACGCTCGGCGACGGCTCGACGGCGGTCAGCCCGTCCGACTGGAGCGTGAGCTTCAGTGGCGACTGCGCTGCGAACGGAGAGGTGAGCGTCCAGAACGACGAGTCGAAGAGCTGCACGATTACCAACTCGAAGCGGCCGAAGCTCAAGGTCGTGAAGAAAATCGAGGGCGGCGACGGCTCGACGTTCGACATCTTCGTGGGCGCGACGCAGGTGCTCGACGACGCCGAGGACGGGGCGAGCAACGAGCGCGCCTACGCGCCGGGTTTGTACTCGGTCACCGAGAACTTCGGCGACGGGTCCTCGATCGGCTCCGACTGGACCGTCGTCTTCAGCGGTGATTGCGACCAGAACGGCAGCGTCTCGCTTGCGTACGGCGATGCGAAGACTTGCACGATCACGAACAAGCGGAAGCCGAAGTTGACGGTGGTGAAGGTGATCGAGGGCGGCAACGGTGCCTCCTTCGACCTCAAGGTGAACGACTCGACCGTGCTCGACGATGTCGGCGGCTCGGGCGGCCAGGTGACGAACACCTACCCGGTCGACACCGCATACAGCGTCTCGGAGACGCTGGGCAACGGCGACCCCGTCGACCCCGCGGTGTGGGAGACGAGCGAAAGTGC
>DASSSO010000024.1:0-10947 GCA_035776735.1 Gaiellaceae bacterium
AGAACCGCGACCGGATCGCCGAGGCGCTGAGGGCCGAGGAGGAGCGGTTCTCGCAGACCCTTGAGCGCGGGATGGGGCTCTTCGAGGAGGTCGCCGAAGCCGGTGCGATCGCCGGCGAGGACGCGTTCCGCCTCCACGACACCTACGGCTTCCCGCTCGAGCTGACACGCGAGCTGGCGCGTGAGCGCGGCTTAGCCGTCGACGAGGAGGCGTTCACCCGGCTGATGGCCGAGCAGCGCGAGCGCTCCCGCGCGGCGGCGGCGTTCGAGGGCGAGATTCGCGTGAGCGGCCCGCCGACCGAGTTCGTCGGGTACGAGACGACCGACGTGCTGACTGCGATCCTCGCGCTCGAGGACCTGGGCGACGGGACGTTCCAGGCGAAGCTGGAGCGCTCGCCGTTCTACCCGGAGGGCGGCGGCCAGGTGTCCGATCTCGGCTGGATCGAGAGCGAGGAGACCGGCGACCGGGCCGAGCTCGTGCGCGCCACGAGGGTGGGCGGCGACCAGGTGCTCACCTTCCGCGGCGAGGGCTTCGCCGTCGGCGACCGCATCCGGGCCGTGGTCCCGTGGAACGTCCGGTTCCCGACGATGGCGAACCACACCGCGACGCATCTGCTCCACCAGGCCCTCCGCGACACGCTCGGCGAGCACGTCGTCCAGGCCGGGTCGGCCGTGCGGCCCGACAAGCTCCGCTTCGACTTCCGGCACGACAAGGCGCTGACGCCCGACGAGCGCGAGCAGATCGAGCAGGCCGTCAACGAGAAGATCTTCCAGAACCTCCCGGTGCGGACGTTCGTGACTCCGATCGAGGAGGCTCGGAACCTCGGCGCGATGATGCTCTTCGGCGAGAAGTACGGCGACGAGGTCCGCGTCGTCGAGGTCGACGGCTATTCGCGGGAGCTGTGCGGCGGCACGCACGTGCGCTCCACGGCCGAGATCGGGCCGTTCGTGATCCTCTCGGAGTCGTCCGTCGGCTCCGGCGCGCGCCGGATCGAGGCGGTCACGGCCGGCGAGGCGTGGGAGTACCTGCGGGCCAGGTCCGAGGAGCTGGACGAGGTGCGCGCCGAGCTCGAGCGGGCGCGCAAGGAGGCGGCCAAGGGCCCGAAGGCGAAGGCCGAGTCCGAGGTAGTGATCCGGGACGAGTCCGATGGCATCGTCGTCGCCGAGGTCAAGTCGGTGAAGGGCTCGGCGCTGAAGGACCTGTCCGACCAGCTCCGGCAGGCGAGGAAGGCCGACGCCGTCCTCCTCGGCTCGGTCGACAACGGACGGGCGTACCTCGTCGTCAACCTCGACCCGTCGCTCGTCGAGAAGGGCCTCGACGCCGTCCAGGTCGCGCGCAAGGCGGCGGAGAAGATCGGCGGAGGCGGAGGGGGCCGACCGACGCTGGCCGAGGCCGGCGGGAAGGACCCGGCCGGGCTCGAGGCGGCGTACGAGGTCGCCAAGAGCGAGATCGCGGCTGCGTGAAGGTGCTGGCGGTCGACTACGGGTCCGCCCGGACCGGCGTCGCGGTCTCGGACCCGACCGGCACGCTCGCCCGGCCGCTCGGCGTCGTCGAGAGGGCCGCGACCGACGAGGGCATGGAGCGGCTCGTCGAGATCGTCCAAGCGGAGGAGCCCGACCGTGTCGTCGTGGGGCTGCCGCTGACCCTGCGCGGCGAGCGCGGGGTGCAGGCACAGGAGACCGAGCGTTTCATCGAGCACCTGACGCGGGAATTGCACGTGCCGGTCGAACCGTTCGACGAGCGGTTCACCACGACGCTGGCCGGGCCGGGAGGCGACGACGCCCGGGCGGCCGCACACCTGCTCGCGAGCTACCTGGAATGGTCGAAGAACCGACAGGCGTGATCCCGCCGGAGCGTCCGCCGCGGCGCCATCGGGCGAAAACCTCGAGCGGCCGCATCCTCCTGCGCCGGCTGATCGCCCTCGGGTTCGTCCTCGGCGTGCTCGCGCTGCTCGTCGGCTCGGCGTGGGCGATCCTCGACGCCCGGGGCAGCGACCCCCCGCCGCCGCCGGCGCCGGTCGCGGCGCCGCCGAAGCCGCTCCGCATCATCTTCCCGGAGGGCTTCACGCGGGAGCAGATGGCCGCGCGCATCGGCGAGGTGAACCAGATCGCGGAGGACAAGCGGAACGTGACGCCGCGGCTCTCGCCCGATCGGTACCGCGCGCTGACCCGGGGAGCGTCGAAGGTGCCGCCGCAGTTCAGGACGGAGGGGAGGCCGCCGCATCTGGAGGGCTTCCTCTTCCCGGCGACGTACGAGTTCACGGCGAAGACGACGACCCGGCAGCTCGTCAACAAGCAGCTGACGGCGTTCCGCCGGAACTGGTCGCGGCTCAATCTCCGGTACGCGCGCTCGAAGAACCTGACGCCGTACGACGTCCTGATCATCGCCTCGATGGTGGAGAAGGAGGTGATCGCGCCGGAGGAGCGCGCTCTCGTCGCGGCCGTGATCTATAACCGCCTCAAGGCCGGGATGACGCTGGGGATCGACGCGACCATCCGCTACGGGCTCGGCGTTCCGCCGACGGAGTCCCTGCGCGTGTCGCACCTCAACGATCCCACGCCGTACAACACGAGGATCCACCCGGGCCTGCCCCCGACGCCGATCGCCAACCCGGGCCTCGCCTCGCTGCAGGCCGCGGCGCACCCCGCGAAGGTGAACTACCTGTTCTTCGTCCGCAAGCCGGACAAGATCCACCACTTCTTCACGGCGAGCGAGCGCGAGTTCATCAACTACCTCAACGCCAACGGCTACTGAGCCCGGTCTCGTCGCGCTGATCGGGAAACCGGTCGCGCACTCGCTCTCGCCCCGGATGCAGAACGCGGCGTTCGAGGCGCGGGGGCTCGACCTGAGGTACGTCGCGCACGAGGTGGAGCCTGACGCGCTCGAGGCCGTGCTGGCCGGCCTGCCGGCGAAGGGCTTCGTCGGGGCAAACGTCACGGCGCCGTACAAGCGGGACGTCGCCCGGCTGGTCGGCTCGGAGCTCGACTCCGTGAACACCCTGCGCTTCCATCCGCTTACCGCCTGGAGCACGGACGCCGCCATCCTGAAGGGGCTCGCGTTCGAGCGACCGGCGATCGTCGGCGCCGGCGGGGCCGCGGAGGCGTTTCGCGCGGCGATGCCGGAGGCACGGGTCTTCTCCCGGCCCGGAGAGTGGCCCCCCGAGACGGACGACGCCGACCTCGTGGTCAATGCCACCTCCGCCGTGGACGAGGTCGTCGTGACCGTCGGACGGGGACAGACCCTGGTCGACCTTCCCTACCCGCGCTCGGCCACCGCCGAGGCGGCGCGGGCCGCCGGAGCCCGCGTGCTCGACGGGCTCGAGGTGCTCGTGGCGCAGGGGGCCGCGTCGTTCGAGCTCTGGACCGGCGTGCGGGCGCCGGTCGAGGTCATGCGGCGCGCCGTAGGCTTGCCGGGTGCTCCGCCTCGCGACAGCGGGTGAATCGCACGGCCCGGCGCTCGTCGGCGTCCTCACCGGCCTGCCCGCCGGGCTGACGCTCGACCGCGACGCGATCGACGACGACCTCGGTCGCCGCCAGCAGGGGTACGGGCGCAGCCCCCGCCAGCGGATCGAGCAGGACCGTGTCGAGATCCTCGCCGGCCTGCGTCACGGACGGACGCTCGGCACCCCGCTCGCCCTCGTCGTTCACAACCGCGACCATGAGAACTGGCGCTGGGGCATGAGCCCCTGGCCGCCAGAAGGCGAGCCCGAGGGGAAGGGGACGAAGCCGGTGACGCTTCCCCGGCCGGGCCACGCAGACCTGGCCGGGACGCTCAAGTACGGCCACGAGGACGTCCGCGACACGCTCGAGCGGGCGAGCGCCCGCCAGACGGCGCTGACGGTCGCAGCAGGAGCGGTCTGCAAGGGGCTCCTGCGCGAGCTCGGCATCGAGGTCACCGGCGCCGTCGTGGAGATGGGCGACGTCGACGCCGCCCGTGCCGACCGGGACACGGTCGGCGGAATCGTCGAGGTGCGCGCCGGCGGCGTCCCGCCTGGGCTCGGCTCCTACGCGACGAAGGAGGGCCGCCTCGACGCCCGCCTGGCCGCGGCGCTGATGGGGATCCAGGCCGTCAAGGGCGTGGAGATCGGCGAGGGCTTCGCGCTGGCGGGGCTGCGCGGGTCACAGGCGCACGACGAGATCCTCCCGGGCCTCCAGCGGGAGACGAACCGGGCCGGCGGGATCGAGGGCGGGGTCTCGAACGGCGAGGAGATCGTCGTCCGGGCCGCGATGAAGCCGCTGCCGACGCTGATGCGCCCGCTTCGCTCCGTCGACCTCGAGACCGGAGAGCCGGGCGAGGCGCTCGTCGAGCGGAGCGACGTGGCCGCCGTGGAGGCCCTGGCCGTCGTCGCCGAGGCGTCGGTCGCCTTCGAGCTCGCCTGCGCCGCCCGCGAGAAGTTCGGCGGGGACTCCGTCGACGACTTCCGCACCGCCCACCGCGCCTATCTCGACCGCATTCCGTGGCAACCGCGCTAGACCGGCACCTCGCCCTGATCGGCTTCATGGGCGCCGGCAAGACGACGCTCGGCTCTCGCGTCGCCGACCTGATCGGCCGCCACTTCTTCGACCTCGACCACGAGATCGAGAAGTCCGTCCGCCGGACGATCCCGGACCTCTTCCGACGCGAGGGCGAGGCGCAGTTCCGCATCCTCGAGGCGGAGGAGACGCTGAGGACGCTGAAGCGCGAGCGTCCCGCGGTCCTCGCGCTCGGCGGCGGCGCGATCGAGACGTCCGCGATCCGCGACGCGCTCCGCGGGCACGCGCTCACCGTCCTCGTCGACGTCGAGCCGGACGCCGCCTGGGACCGCGTCGCGCAGTCCGCGCGCCCGCTCGCCAAGGATCCCGAGGAGTTCCGCCGGCTCTACGAGCGGCGGCGGGGGCTCTACGAGGAGGCGGCGGACGCTCGGGCGCAGGACCTGGACGACGTCATCCTCGCGGCGCTCGGCGTGCGGATCGAGCCCGGCGCCCGGCCGGACGGCGACGCCCTGATCGCAGATCCGAAGGTGCTCGAGCTGCACCCGCTCGAGCTGCCCGAGGTGCACACCGTCCGCGAGAAGTCGGTCGGGGAGGCGGAGCGGCTCTGGGCGGAGCTGGGCATCTCCCGCGAGGGCACGATCGTCGGTTACGGCGGCGGCACGACCACCGACCTGGCCGGCTTCGTGGCTGCGACCTACATGCGCGGCGTGCGGTGGGTCTCGGCGCCGACGACGCTCGTCGGGCAGGTCGACGCCGGCATCGGCGGGAAGACCGCGGTCGACCTCCGCGAGGGCAAGAACCTCGCCGGCGCCTTCCACTACCCGGACGAGGTCGTCGTCGACCCCGGCCTGATCGCGACCCTTCCGGAGGAGGAGCGGCGCGCCGGCATGGCGGAGGTCGTGAAGACGGGGCTGCTCTCGGGGCTCGACGTCTGGGATTTCACGGAGGACCTGATGATCCGCGCCTGCGCCGCC
Source organism: Gaiellaceae bacterium (assembly GCA_035776735.1). GTDB lineage: Bacteria > Actinomycetota > Thermoleophilia > Gaiellales > Gaiellaceae > JACDAN01. The sequence continues at coordinate 5,447 of DASSSO010000024.1, forward strand.
TACAAGTCGGCCGTCTGCCTCGCCGACCCCTACGAGCGCGGCCGCCGCGCGATCCTCAACCTCGGGCACACGTTCGCCCACGCGCTCGAGGCGGCGTCGCTCTACACGGTGCGGCACGGCGACGCAGTCGCCCTGGGCCTCCTCGCCGCCCTCCGCCTCTCGGGCCTCCCGACCGATGTGGTCGAGACCGTGCTCGATCCGCGCAAGGTGCAGGTCGACCGGGAACGCGCGTGGGAGGCGCTGCGGCGCGACAAGAAGGCCCGCGACGGCCGCGTCCGGCTCGTCCTCCTCGAGGCTCCGGGCCGGCCGGTCTGGGGCGTCGAGCGGCCCGAGTCGGAGGTGCGAGCCGCGCTCGACGAGCTGATCGCGGACTAGGCTGCCCCACGTGCGCGTCGCGGTCTTCAACGGAGTGAATCTCGACGTGGTCGGGCGCCGTGACCCCGAGACCTACGGCGGGCTCAACATCTCCGAGCTCGAGACGCGGATCTATCGGTGGGCGTCCGAGCTCGGCTGCTCCGTGGTCTGTCGCCAAACGAACCACGAGGGTCAGTTCGTCGACTGGTGCCACGAGGCGCTCGAGTGGGCGGACGGGGTCGTCCTGAACCCCGCGGCGTGGACGCACTACAGCTATGCGATCCGAGACGCCGTCGAGCTGTTCGCCGTGCCCGTCGTCGAGGTGCACCTCTCGAACGTCGACGAACGGGAGGAGTGGCGCCGTGTTTCCGTCCTCGCCGACGTCGTCGCGCACCGCGTCGCCGGGAAGGGGCCCGACGGCTACAAGGAGGCACTGGAATTCCTGGTACGCGGATAGACCGGCTGCGCGCGCTGCTCGAGGAGCCGCTCCTCGTCTCTGCGCCGACGAACGTCCTCTACTTGACCGGGTTCGAGAGCACGAACGCCGCACTGCTGGTCGAGCCCGACCGGGTCCGGCTCTTCACGGACTTCCGCTACGCCGAGCGCGCGCGAGAGCTCGAGGTCGTCGAGGTCGAGGAGACCAAGCGCCACATCTTCAGCGATCTCGAGGGCCGCCTTCCGGCCCGGGTCGGCTTCGAGGCCGCGGCGGTCAGCTACGCGGATCACCGGCTCCTGAGCGGGGCCGGAGCGGAGCTCGTCCCGCGCACGGGGCTCGTCGAGTCGCTGCGGGCTGTCAAGGAGCCGGAGGAGCTCGACACGATCCGCCGTGCCGCCGCGATCACCGACCGTGCCTACGAGCGCCTGGTCGAGGAGCGCTTCAGCGGCCGCACCGAGAAGGAGCTCGTCTGGCGGATGACGGAGCTCTTCCACGAGCTCGGCGCCGACGAGCCGGCCTTCGCGATCGACATCGCCGCGGGGCCGACCGCCGCCAGCCCGCACGCCATGCCCGGCGAGCGCGTCGTCCAGGAGGGAGACCTGGTGCTCGTCGACGCCGGGGCGAAGCTGGAGGGGTACTGCTCCGACTGCACGCGCACCTTCGCCGTCGCCGACGTTTCGGACTCGCTGCGGGAGATCTACGACGTGACGCGGCAGGCCCAGCAGGCGGGCCTGGACGCGGTCCGTGCGGGCACGACCGGGCAGGCGGCCGACGCGGCCGCCCGGGCCGTGATCGCCGACGCCGGCTACGGGGAGCAGTTCGGGCACGGGCTCGGCCACGGCCTCGGGCTGCTCGTGCACGAGGCGCCGGTGCTGCGGCCGGAGTCCACCGACACGCTCCAGGCCGGCAACGTCGTCACCGTCGAGCCGGGGATCTATCTGAGCGGCGTCGCGGGCGTCCGCATCGAGGACCTCGTCGTGGTCACGGACGACGGCTGCGAGGTGCTGAGCTCGTTCCCGAAGGAGCTCGTGACCGTCGCGTAGCGAGCGTTGTCGGGCAGGACCGCGATCCTCGTCCCGTGCACGAGCTGCACCATCTCTGGCTCTTCGCCCCTCGAAGGCGCCACCGCGCCACGAGGCCTTCGGCACTTCTCCGAGGGGGACGAGGGAGATGCGAACGCGGTTCGCTAGCCTCCTGGCGTGGCGGACGTCGTCAACACGAACCAGTTCAAGAACGGGATGCACATCGAGCTCGAGGGCTCCGCGTGGCGGATCCTCGAGTTCCAGCACGTCAAGCCCGGCAAGGGCGGCGCGTTCGTCCGCACGAAGCTGAAGAACCTCGACACGGGCGCCGTGGTGGACAAGACCTTTCGCGCCGGCGAGAAGTTCCCACGCGTGATCACGGAGACGAAGAACGCGCAGTACCTCTACGACTCGGGCGAGGAGGTCGTCTTCATGGACGAGCAGACGTTCGAGCAGATCAGCCTCTCGCGCGACTCGGTCGCCGAGGCGCTCGACTTCCTCCAGCCCTCGAGCATGGTGCAGCTGATGACCGTGGACGGGCGTCCTTCCGGCGTGCAGCTGCCCGCGTCCGTGGAGCTGACGGTCGCCGAGACCGAGCCCGGCGTCCGCGGCGACACGGTCTCCAACGTGACGAAGCCGGCGAAGCTGGAGACGGGCGCGATCGTCCAGGTGCCGCTCTTCGTCAACCAGGGCGACCGGATCAAGGTCGACACCCGCGAGCGCCGCTACATCAGCCGCGCCTGACGCCTGCGGTCGCCCGCTCGATCCGGCGCCGGAGCTCCTGCCTGCCGCCTTCGGTCGGCACGCGCTCGATCACTGCGATCGTCCACACCGCGAGGAAGAGGGCGAGAAACGGTTCGACCCTTGCGGCCAACTCGGCGTCGTAGGACCCGTACGCCTCGACCGCCTGCTCGGTCCCGGGTGCGCCGCGCCAGAGGAGGCAGGCGAGGTCGTACTCGATCGGGCCGGCGCAGGCGTTCTCGAGGTCCGTCCAGAGCGGACCCTCGGGCGACCACAGGACGTTGTTGAGGTGTGAGTCGCCGTGGAGCGGCCGCCGGCCGTCCGGTGCGGGCGAAGCCAGCCGCTCGTGGGCGGCCCGAAGCGCCGCGAGCTCTTCCTCGGACACGACGGACGAGGGGGGGAACGACCGAAGCGCGCGATCGAGCTCGTCGAGCCGGTCGTACGCGGGGAGCGGTTCGTCGTAGTTCGCGAGAGCCGAATGCAGGTCGCGGAGTGAGCGACCGGCGGCCTCGGGTTCGAAGCGGGCCGAATCGTGGTCGACATGGCTCCAGAACGTGACCAGCAGGCGGTCGTGCTCCGCGGGCCCCGGGTCGACATCCTCGCTCGGGGGCGCGACCGGTGCGCCGGCCTCGGCGAGGAACCGCGCGAGCCCGACCTCCTGCTCGAACCACGCCTTCGGACGAAGTCGCGTGAACGTGAGGGGGACGCGGGCGACGACGGGCGCCGGCGCGAGGTGGACGAGGACGTTGGTCGAATCGCGCAGAATGCGCGTGTCGTCCACTGGGAGGCCGCGCTCCTTCGCCGTCTGCCTGATCGCCGCCATGGCTCGGCGGGTCGAGTCCGCCATCAGGCGCTTTCTACACTGGCGCCATGCGCTCGATGAGTGACCGCCGCGCTCTGGCGCTGGCTGCGCTGGGGCTCGCCTCGGCGTTCTGCGCCGCGACCCTGGTCGCCCGCTGGATCTACTCCGAGCCGGGCGCCTACCGGTTCCTGGCCTGGAACCTCTTCCTGGCCTGGATTCCGCTCGTCGCCGCCGTCGGCGTCTACGACCTCCAGCGCAGGGGGCGATCCGTGCTCAAGCTCCTGCCGCTCGCGGCCGTCTGGCTGCTCTTCCTGCCGAACGCGCCCTATCTGCTCACCGACCTGATCCACCTCGGCTCGCGTGACGACGCACCGCTCTGGTTCGATCTCGTCCTCTTCAGCGCCTTCGCGTGGACCGGGGCGCTGCTCGGGTTCCTCTCCGTCTACCTCATGCAGGTCGTGGTCCGGCGTACCGCCGGTGCGGCCTGGAGCTGGGCGCTCGTCGGCGCCAGCCTGCTCGCGAGCGGCTTCGGAATCTACCTCGGCCGCTCGCTCCGGTGGAACAGCTGGGACTTCGTGACGCGGCCGGACGCGCTCCTCGCGGACGTCTGGGCCCGTGTCTCCGACCCGCTCGCCTACCCGCGCAGCTTCGGGATGACCGTCGCGCTCACGGCGCTGCTCTCCGTCCTCTACCTCGTGCTCTACGCGTTCGCGCAGCTGCCCGCCGGCGAGCGAACCCCTCGTTAGGGTCCCGCGGATGCCCATGCTCGTCGACACCACCGTCCGGCTCGTCAGCCAGGAGCCGCTCGCCGGCCGGCTGCCGACGTCGGCGATCCTCGAGCTCGCCGAGCTTCTGGACGGCGGCGGCTTCGCAGCGCTGGAGGTGTCCGGCGGCGGGGTCTTCGACAGCGCGGTGCGTCGGGGCGTCGAGAGTCCGTGGGAGCGGATCCGGGCGATCGAGTCGCGGACGAAGACGCCGCTCGGGATGGCGCTCCGTGGCCGCTTCCTCGTCGGCTCGCGGCCGGTCGGCGGCGACTTCGTGCGCCGCTTCGTGCAGACGGCCGCCGAGAACGGCATCCAGGTGTTCCGGCTCCACGATCCGCTCAACGACGTGATGAACCTCCGCGAGGCCGGCGAGGCGATCACCGCGTCCGGCGGCGAGTTCGACGCCGGCCTGATCTACAGCCTCGGCCCGACCGGCGAGACGGATGCCCTGGTCGAGCAGGCGAAGAAGCTCCCCGAGCTCGGCGCGGCCCGCATTCTCCTGCACGACCCGTCCGGGTCGCTGGAGCCGCACCGCGCCGGCGAGCTGGTCTCGGCGATCGGGGAGGCGAGCGGCCTTCCGCTCGGGATCTACTGCCAGGGCTCGGCGGGGAACGCGCTGGCCGCGGCGCTCGAGGCCGCGCGGGCCGGCGCCGACCGGATCGCCTGCGCCGTCTACGCCGTCGCGCTCGTCCTCCACCGAGTTGCCGGCGAGGGACTCGCGGACGCGCTCGCGGGGCTCGGGCTGCAGACCGGCGTCGACACCGCGCGCCTCTGGCAGGCGTCCGACCTCGTCGACCAGCACATCGGCGACGAGCCGGTGACCCCGCTTGCGCCGCGGATCGCCGTTCGGGCGGCGCAGCACAACCTTCCCGCCGGGCTGGTCGCGGCGCTCGACGCCCACCTGCGCACGCAGGCGATGGGCGACCGGCTGGACGAGGTGCTCGATGAGCTCGAGCGGATCCGCGGCGAGGCCGGCTGGCCCCCGCTGGCGGCGCCGATCGGCCAGATCCTCGGCTCGCAGGCGCTCATCCACGTGCTCTCCGCGAGCCGCTACGGCCTCGTCGTGGACGAGCTCCGCGGCCTGTTCCAGGGCGACTTCGGCACGCCGCCGGGAGAGTTCGACCCGAGCGCCAAGCGCGCGATCGAGCTCAGCTCGGACGGGGAGACTCGCCCGGTGGAGCCGGCGGTCGACCTGGAGGACATTCGCGAGGACGCGCGCGGCCTGGCGACGAGCGAGGAGGAGCTGCTGCTGCTCGCGCTCTTCGGCGCCGAGGCCGAGCGGCTGCTGCAGTCGGTCCGCGAGCGCGCCGGCGGTGTCGACAGCGCGGGCGCGCAGGGCGTCGAGCATGACCGCGAGGAACGCATCCGCGCGGTCGTGAAGA
>DASSSO010000091.1:0-4169 GCA_035776735.1 Gaiellaceae bacterium
GACCTTCTGGTAGGTCGTGAGGAGCGTTGCCGGCGGCTCCTTCTGGCCGAGGAAGTACGGCTTCAGCGGCTGCATCCCGGCGCTGATCAGCAGCGTCGAGGTGTCCTCGGGCGGCGGGATCAGCGGCGCGGAGGGCAGGCGCAGGTGGCCCTTCTCCTCGAAGTAGCGCAGGAAGGCTTCGCGGATCTCGGCAGTCGTCCGCATGGGGCCGATTGTAGGTGCGGGGCTAGCGTTAGAGACGCCCGGCCCAGGCGGCGACGATGCGGGCGAGCTCCGGGCCGGCGTCCGCGAACAGGTCGTGCCCGGCGCCCTCCATGAGGACGACCTCGGCGTCCGGGAACTCCTCCCGGAACCGCGGCACGGCCTGCTCGTTCTGCTCGCGCGTCTCCGGCGGCTCGGTCGCGAGCAGCAGGAGGATCGGGATGCCGGCCTCGGCGATCGCCGGCCAGCTCTCCGTCACCCTCGTGTCCATCAGGCCCCACATGGCGGACGCGCGGGCTTCGGGTGTCGGAATGCTGACGAGCTCGCCGCCCTCCTCCCGAAGGCCCGCGCGCAGGGCCTCGAGGAGCTCGGGGGTCACCGGTCGGCGGATCTCGTCCTGCGCCTCGCGCTCGAAGTCCTCGGCCGTCGTCCTGATCGACCGCTCGGGGCTTTGGTACTCCTCGACGAGCTCGTCGTACGTCTTGCCGTGCGGGAACCCCGGTGCGTCCTGGTAGTCCATCTGCCCGCTGTCGACGAGGATCAGCCCCGCGGTCCGCTCGGGAGAGGACCCCGCGAACGCCGTCATGATCGCCCCGCCCCACGAGTGGCCCATCAGGAGCGCACGCTCGAGGTCCCGCTCGTCGAGCAACCCTCGAACAGCCTCGACCACCGCGTCGGTCCGGTACTGCTCCGGGGGCAGCGCGGGCGACTCGCCGAAGCCCGGCGCATCCGGGGCGAGCAGCCGGAGGCCGGCGTCGGTGAGCGTCGGCGCGACCTCGGTCAGATAGGCGCCGGAGGTCCCCGACCCGAGTGCGTGCCAGAACACCAACGGCCGCCCCGACGGCGAGCCCCACTCGCGAACGTGCATCGGGCTCAGGCTACTTCTGATTCCTCGGCGATCTCGTCCCGCATCTTCTCCAGTGATCGCCTGATCAGCCGGGAGACGTGCATCTGCGAGATCCCGACCTCGGCCGCGATCTGCGATTGCGTGAGGCCGCTGAAGAACCGCAGGTGCAGGATCTTCCGCTCCCGCTCGTCGAGCACCTTGAACCCCGGAGCGAGCAGGGCGCGGTCCTCGGAGACCTCGTACTCGTGCTCGATCGTGCCGAGCGACTCGAGCGGGTCGAGCTCGCCGTCCTCGTCGGATCCGCCGCCCGCGGACAGCGAGACGGAGGTGTAGGCCCGGCCGCTCTCGATCGCCTCGAGCACCTGCTCCTCCTCGACGCCCGCCGCCTTCGCGAGCTCGGGGATCGTCGGGGAGCGGCCGAGCTGGACGGTCAGCTGCTCGATCAGCTTCGAGACCTTGACGTTCAGCTCCTGGAGCCCGCGGGGCACGCGCACCGACCAGCCCTTGTCGCGGAAGTGGCGCTTGATCTCGCCGATGATGTTCGGCGTCGCATAGGTCGTCAGCTCGACTCCGCGGTCGACGTCGAAGCGGTCGATCGCCTTGATCAGCCCGATCGCCCCGATCTGGACGAGGTCGTCGAGCTGCTCTCCGCGGTAGGCGTACCGGCGCGCGAGCGAGCGGACGAGCGACATGTAGCGCTCGATCAGCTCCTCGCGGGCGGCGAGATCGCCGTCCTCGTGGTAACGGCGGAGGAGGATCTTGTCGTCGGCGGCCATGGCTCAGACGGAGCCGTCGTCTCCCGTGTGCTTGCGGAACTCGATCCACGTCCCGTCCTCGCGCTCCTCGACCGAGTAGCCGTCGACCACGGCGTCGAGGAGCCGGCGGAGCGACAGGCCATCGCCGGGCCCGCCGTCGAGCTCGGAGCGGAGCTGCTTGCCGAACGGGCCCAGCTCGGCGGCGAGGCCGCCGTCGAGGACCCGCAGGGTCAGCGTCACCTCGGCGGCCCCGTCGCGGCGGTCGAGCAGGCCGTCGAGCGCGAGCTCCAGCTCCTCGAGGTGCTCCACGGTCAGGTCCAGCCGCGCGACGACTCCGCCCAGCACGAGGTGGGCGACGCCGTAGTACAGCCGCTCGCGCGGCATCGTCAGCCTGATCTCGTCGCTGCTCATCTGTGCGGCACCTTTCCTCCCGGAAACGAGCGAGCCACGGTAGTCGTCACGCACGGCTCATGCGGCGGAAGACACGACCCTGCCGGCTCCGACGACGACGTCGCCGTCGTACAGGACTGCCGCCTGGCCCGCGGCGACCCCGTAGGCCGGCTCCTCCAGCACGGCGTCGAAGCCGCGGGCGCGCTCCTCGACGCGGCCCGGGACGGCGGGAGACCCGTAGCGCAGCTTGACGCCGACGCGGCCCGCGTCCGCGAAGAGGCGGCCCTCGGCCCGCACCCGCGTCCTGGCGAGCGACTCGCGCGGCCCGATGACGACGGCGTTGCGCCGGGGGTCGGTCCGCAGCGCGTAGACCGGCGCGCCGGCCGCCACGCCGAGCCCCTTCCGCTGGCCGGGCGTGAAGCGCCAGAAGCCGCCGTGGCTCCCGACGATCCGGCCGTGCTCGTCCTCGACAATCCCCTCCTCGGTCGGGAGGCCGTGGCGGGCGAGGAACGACCGGTAGTCGTCGCCCCCGAGGAAGCACGCCTCCTGGCTCTCGGACCGCCGGGCGGCGGCGAGGCCCGCGCGCTCCGCCTCTGCCCTCGTCTCCTCCTTCGACTGCTCGCCGAGCGGGAACCAGAGCCGGTCGAGGATGCGCGGGTCGAGTCGCGCGAGCATGTACGACTGGTCCTTCGCGGCGTCCATGCCACGGGCTAAGAGCAGACGGCCCCGGTGCTCGACGATCCGGGCGTAGTGGCCGGTCGCCAGCCGCGCGGCCCCCGCCTCCCGCGCGAACCGGAGCAGGCGGCCGAAGCGGAAGAAGCCGTTGCAGCGGATACACGGGTTCGGCGTCTCGCCCCGCCGGTAGCCGCGAACGAACGGCTCCACGATCGCGCGGAGGAACTCCTTGCGCGCGTCGATCGTCACGTGCGGGATCCCCAGCCGGTGGCAGGTGGTGCGCGCGGCGATCACGGCCTCCGGCGAGCAGCACGCCCGCTCGACGTCGGGGCCCTGCGGATCGATCCAGAGCCGAAGCGTCACGCCGACCGCCTTGGGCCCCGCGCGCAGGAGCGCCACGGCGCTGTCCACGCCCCCGCTCATCGCGACCGCGACGCGCTCGGGGTCGGGCGGGGCGCGGAAGATCGGCCCGATCGCGCTCGCCAGCGCGTCGACGCTGAGCTGGTCGCCGCCGACCGCGGCCGCCTCCAGCAGCGTCAGGCCCTCGAGCGGGCGGTCGAGGCCCTCCGCGTCGGCACTGACGATGCGGCCCCGGTCCACCGAGAGGCGAACGAGCCGCCACTCGCCTCCCCTGGACGCATCCCCGACGACCTCGAGCACGGAGCCACGGTAGCCAAAGGAAAGCCCCGGCCTGAGCGGCCGGGGCTGAAAAAGTGCCCCACCCTGCCGGTGATGCCTCGCGCAGTGCGAACCTGGACTAGCCAGGTGGGTGCCGAGCCGAACCGGCTTCTGAGGGCCGGCGCGGACCCGAGCTCCCTTCACGTGTCTGTTGGTTCACGTTTGTACGCGAGACCACGTACAGGGTCGAGCACGACTCACTGTAGACGGTCAGGCGGGGCGTGCGAAGCGCCAGCGGATGGTGGCGCGGCCGTCGATCCCGAGCTCGTCGGCGAGCGCGTCGGTCAGGCCGAACTGGACGCCGGGCCTCGTCGGGCCGCGCGCGACGACCTGCGTGAGGACCTCCTTCGCGCCGTGCCCGAGGTAGATCTTCGCCCCGCACGGAAGCACCGGGTGCGCGAAACCCATCGTCGATCGCTCGACGATGTGGCCGCAGGACGTCGGCCGACCGTAGAGCCGCGCCCGCTCGGGGCCCGCAACGGCCTCGTACCAGCCGCCGCCGGGCGGGGCGACGGCCTCGGGCAGGCTCTTCGAATCGCCTCCGCCGGAGAGGCGATCGGCCAGGCCGAGCGCGAGCACGCCGCCGAGCAAGGTCACGGCCGCGAGGAGGACGGCACGCTGGG
>DASSSO010000102.1:0-4598 GCA_035776735.1 Gaiellaceae bacterium
CGCGGAGGCCGACGAGGAGACGATCGCGCTCGCCAGGCAGGCCTACCGGGAAGCACTGGCCCGAGGCGTGGACATGTCGCGCGGGCCCTGCCTCGGCGTGATCAAGGAGGGCTGGGTCGCCGACGTCGCGCACGATCCACGTCAAGACGTCGACGACGAGCCCGAGAACCAGTGCGAGGCATACCGCTCGGGCGAGGCCGACCACTTCGTCGAGCTCGACCCGGAGGGCGAGTTCATCCGCTCAGGCTGATCACGCGGCGCCTACTCGAGCGGCTCGACGGCGAAGCCGCCGTCGCGTGCGACGACGAGTGCGCCGTCGCCCTTCGCGAGCGGTGCCACGATCTCGCCGGTAAGGCCGAGGATCGCCGCCTCGTTCGTCGGGCTGTGGCCGACGACGAGCGCGCGGCCGCCGTCGGGCAAGGCGTCGAGAACACGTCCCAGCGCGGCGCCGAGGCGCTCGGAGTCCTCCGCGACGAGCTCGGGATCGGCGTCGCGCAGTGCGGGGAGCGCACCGCTCCCCGCGACCTGGTACGCCGACCGCCAGCGGTCCTCGACCTCCGACCGCAGGCCCGGCTCGACCACGACGCCGCCCGGCACCGGCTGGGCGAGCGCCGCGAGGAAGCACGCGAGCGTCTGCGTCGCGCGCTGGGCGCCGGTCGACACCGCCAGGTGATAGCCGCCGCGGAGCCGTGCGCCGATCGCCAGGGCGGCCTGCACGCCCTCGGCGGTGAGGACGTCGCCGTCCGCATCCGTGTGTCGCCGGAGCTCGATCTCTCTCACCACCTCGGCGACGCTAACAGCCGCGTCTCGGCGGGAGCTACGATCGGTCCGACGTGCTGACCGTCTCCCTGCCGCGCGACGAGCTCGAGCGCCGGGCAGCCGAGGCGTACGAGCTGCTGGGCGAGCGCTGCGTCGTCTGCCCCCGCGGCTGCAAGGTGGACCGGCGCGCCGACGTCCCCGGCCTGTGCGCGATCGGACGGCACGCGGTGGTCGCCTCGTACTTCGCGCACTTCGGCGAGGAGGACTGCCTCCGGGGCCGGCGCGGCTCGGGAACGATCTTCTTCTCGGGGTGCAACCTCCGGTGCGTCTTCTGCCAGAACCACGACATCTCCTGGCAGGTCCGAGGCGAGCTCGTGACGCCGGAGCAGCTTGCCGGGATGATGCTCGAGCTGCAGGCGCAGGGTTGCCACAACATCAACTGGGTCACGCCCGAGCACGTCGTCCCGCAGATCCTCGAGGCGCTGCCGCTCGCCTTCGAGCGCGGCCTCGACCTTCCGATCGTCTACAACACGAGCGCCTACGACTCGCTCGACAGCCTCCGCCTGCTGGAGGGAGTCGTCGACGTCTACATGCCCGACTTCAAGCTCTGGACGAGCGAGGCGGCGCGGCGCTACCTCAAGCGGGCCGACTACCCCGACGTGGCGCGAGAGTCGATCGCCGAGATGAACCGCCAGGTCGGCGAGCTCGTGCTCGACGAGCGCGGCCTGGCCCGCCGCGGCCTCATCCTCAGGCACCTGATCATGCCTGGCCTCCTCGAGGAGACGGAGTCGATCCTCCGCTTCGTCGCCGAGGAGCTCGGCCCCGGGACGTACGTGAACCTGATGGCGCAGTACTACGTCTCGGGGAAGGTCGGGAAGGACGGCCGGTACGAGGAGATCGCCCGCGGCATCCACCGCGAGGAGTACGAGCGGGCGCTCGCCCTCGCCCGCGAGCTCGGCCTGCGGCTCGACCCGCGCAGCGTGGGCGAGCGGCGGCTGCTGGCCCGCGCCGTCTAGCGGCAACGAAAAACCCGCCGTTTGACCCAGAACGACTCGCTCGCGCCGGGAAGCGCCGGGGTTGCTCGTTAGGAGCGACTTTTCGCCGAAGCGACGCCCCAAGGCCACACAGAGGCCACACCATCCCGACACGCAACGACCTCGAACGCGTTACCTATTGACACTAATCGGCGCGGCGTCATAGGTTGACGAACAACAGCATCCTGGGGGGGAAAAAGGAGCAGCGAATGAGCAGGAAAAAGGTTGCCGTGGCGGTTGCGTTCATCGGCGTCCTCGTGGTCGCCGTGAACGTCCTGCCCTCAGCGGCACAGCAACCGCCTCCACCGCCGATCGCAAGCGAGGCGCTAACGCCCCGCGCGGTCTTCACCGACGACATCCGCTTGATGCTCAAGCTCAGGCATCACCACGGAACCACACGCGTCGTCAACGTTCCCGACCCGTCGCGGACCGTCGTCCTGAGGTACACGGTGCAGCCGGGGGCCCAGTTCCCATGGCACAGCCACGCAGGCCCCGTCGTCGTCAACCTCGTGACCGGGGCGCTGACGTACCAGCCGGCGGAGACCTGCGACACGCACACGTACACAGCCGGGCAAGCGTTCGTCGACCCCGGCCAGGGTCACGTCCACACCGCTTGGAACCCGACGAATGCGCCGACGGTGTTCGTCGCTACGTTCTTCGACGCACCAGCGGAAGGGCCACTGCTTATCCCGGCACCGCCGGGCAACTGCTAGCGAACCGGACCCACAAACAGATAACGCTCATGGAGCGGGCGGACAGCAGCCTAGTCCGCCTGCTCCATGAGTTGCCTGGTCTCGCCGACCACGACATGGGCATATGTGTCCAACGTCATGCTCTTTCTCGAATCCTGCTCCGCCATCCTCAGAATCCAATCGAGAAGTCTCTGAGCTGATACCAGGCGTAGACGAAGAACGCGACAAATGCGCCGAAGGCGTCGAGTGTCAACACGGCGACCGCAGGGATCACCGCGGATGCGGTGTCGAAGCCTCGGTCATGGTAGGCGGCGATGCCGCACAACGCTGTCGCAGAGCCAAGAACAGCCGTACCAGCGAGCAAGCTCGTCGTTCCCCAGTCCCATTCGCCGGCGACCAAGATGCCACCGATGACCGCAAGCGCAAAGCTCGCGGCGTAGAGCAGGCGGGGCAACATGCGCACCTATCCTCACACCCACACCTGGCGAACGCCTAGCCGACCCTGCCTCTTTGGGACACCACGAGCACGGGCGCTGGGACGTGTCCCGGCCAGACCCTCACGGCGACGGAAGCTGATTAGAGGCTGACTATCGACGCCGCGCGAGCTCGCCCGCCACGGACGCTTGGAACCGAAAAACCCGCCGTTACCAGCGGGTTCTCGAGGAGCGGATGATGGGACTCGAACCCACGACCTTCTGCATGGCAAGCAGACGCTCTAGCCAACTGAGCTACATCCGCGTAGCGGGTCAGGGTATCACCACCTCGGTGAGCGGTCGGTTCGGCGGGCCGCGAGTTACGCGACGATCCGGATGGGCGTGCCGACGCCGACGAAGCTCCGCATGCGGAGGATGTCGCGGTTCGAGACGCGCACGCAACCGTGGGACACCGCCTGGCCGAGAAGCTCCGGTGCGAACGTGCCGTGGATGCCGACGATGCCGCCGCCCGGCCAGTCCGACAGCCGCGAGTACGCGCTCGTCTCGAAGGCGAACCGGCCGAGGACGGATGCGGTCGGGACGAATCTCCAGGTGACGTAGAAGAGGCCGAGCGGCGTCTCCATGCCCGGTCGGCCGACGGCCACTCTCGTCTTGAGCACCAGGCGTCCGCGGCTCCACACTTCGAGACTGCGCGCGCTGCGATCGATGTAGATCAGCTGGCGGACCGGGCGGATGTCGGCAGCGCCGGCGGGAATCCACCCCGCGCGGCCGTTCGGTCGGCCCGGCAGGCTGATGCGGTACCAGGCCGGCTTCCCGGTGTCGGGGTCGGCACGCTGAGACAGCGCCAGGACGACCTGCGGGCGAAAGTCGGATCGGAACTCCCGCAGCACCGCCACTCGCCGGGCGTCGTTGCGGGGCCCTGAGCGGACCGTGACGCTCGCGTTGAGGTGACCCGAACCGACGACGTGGACCCCTCTCGCCGGCCGGTCGCCCCCCGCCGCCTGCGCTCCCGGCGCGACGGCCGAGAGCGCAAGCGCAGTCAGGAGGATGGCGCTAGCCCGTGACAGGAGGCTGGAAGGCACCGACCACACCGATTCGCTTCGCGCCGCAGGCGATCTTCTGCGGGACGGTGATGGTAACGATGCCGGGTCTCCGCGGCCTCACGACGATGCGTGCGACGCCCCTCCCGTTCGTGCGGGCCGTCTTGTGGATGCCGGCGCCCTTCACCACGACCCTCCGGCCCTTGGCCGGCTTTCCGGCCGCAGTCACGCGAACCACGATGGTCGTCCGCTTCCCGACCGTCAGAGACTTCGGCGTCACGGTGAACCGGTCGCAGACGACCGCTGCGGGCCTGCGCACGACCGGGGCCGGAACACGGGTGGTCGCGGTCGCCTGGTTGTTCGCGGTGTTCGACTCAGGCTCCTTGCCGACGACCGTGACCGTGTTCGTGATGACGCCCGACTGTCGCGCGGTCACGACCAGCGTGATCGTCACCGTTCCACCCTTCGGAATCGTGCCCAGGTTGCAGGTGATCACTGCACCGCCCGTGCAGCTGCCCTGCGTCGTGGAGACGGAGACGAAGGTCGTGCCCACCGGAAGCGGATCCGCGAGCGTCACCTGGGTGGCCGCATCCGGGCCGTTGTTGCCGACGACGATCGTGTACGTCAGCTGCCCGTTGA
>DASSSO010000134.1:0-16510 GCA_035776735.1 Gaiellaceae bacterium
GCGGATCCGGCGGCGAGTCGACGATGCGGCTCGCATGGATCAGCGCGGACGAGTGGTACGACACGCTCCGCGAGGCCGGCTTCGACGTCGAGCGCCTCTACGGCTGGTTCGACTACCGGCCGTTCCGGCGCGGCGGCGAGGACATGGTCTTCGTCGCGCGCCGCGCTTTTCGCTGAAAGGCTCACGACTTCAGCGACCGTAGGAAGCCGGGCAGCGCTTCGCGCTACGCGGCCCACGAGCGCTCGACTCTTCCTGCTCGAGCAGCCGTCCCGGCGGAACGGGCAAAGCCCGTTCCGCGGCGGTGGGTCACAGCAGCTCGATCGCGTCGCCGGCGGCGACGTCGCCGCCTTGGACGACCCGGGCGAGCATCCCGCGCCTGCCGTCGAGCTCCGCCTGGAGGCCGGGGCGGATCTCGTCCATCCGCGAGCAGGGATCGCAGACCATGGTGATCTCGAACTCGGCGCCGCCGACGCGGACACGCTGGCCGACCGGCCACCGGTGGACGTCGTCGCCGTCGACCGTGAAGTTCTCCCGGATGCGCCCGTACTCGACCCCGAGCGCGTCCAGATGCTCGGCCGAGGCAAAGAGGACCTGCCGTTTCGTGCCGGGCCGGGCATGGGCACAGCCGTCGAGGCCGTGCTCCTCGATCGCCTGCACGCGGTCGCGCGCGTCCATGCGGCCGCTGCCCTTGGCCGGCGACGTCCAGAGGTGTGACACACGCGCCATCTCGGCGACTCTACCTACGGCGTCGGCGCCACTCGTAGAGCGCGATCGCGCCGGCGATCGCGACGTTCAGCGATTCTGCACCGGGCGCGAGCGGAATCGTCCCACTCTCGTCACAGGCGGCGATCACATCCGCGGGCAGACCCTCGCGCTCCGCCCCGAGCACGAACGCCGTTCCCAGGCCCAGATCCAGCTCCTGGAGCGGCGTTCCTCCGTGCGCGACGAGAGCAATCCTCCGGCCCGGGGCTTCGTCGTAGCGGGCCGTCTGCACCCGAAAGATCGAGCCCGCCGAGGCCCGCAGCGCCTTGGAACCGGTCGGATCTGCGCAGCCGGGCGAGAGTGCGACGAACGCCGGCCCGAGTCCGTCCGCCGCCCGGAGTAGGGTTCCGACGTTGCCGGGATCGGCAACGTGCCAGAGAACAAGGCCGACGGGAGGCGGCTTCGATGGATCGAGCGCAGGAAGGTCGTCACGACGAAACACCCCGATCACCCTCGGCGGGTGCCCGAGCGTCGAGATCTCGGCGAGAAGCCCCGGCTCGACCGCCTCGCCGGGCGGAAGGCCTTCGACTGGCCGCTCGGCGTCGACCAGCAGCTCGACGGGCTCGAGGCCGGCCGCGAGCGCCGCCTCGACGAGGTCTTCGCCCTCACAACTGAACAGGCCCAGGCGCTCGCGCTGACGACGGGAAGCGAGACGGCGGACGAGCCGTAGCCGTGGGTTCGACGGCGAGGTGATCACTCGGAATCGCCCAGCCACTCGAGCCACTGGCCGTGGAACCCCGCATGGGCGAGCAGCACCTCTTCGTCCTCCGGCCAGACGCGGGCCCACAGGCCCCAGTAGGCGTGCTCGCCCCTTCGTGGCTGCCCGGTCCAGAGGAAGACCAGCGGGAACTGTGGCCCGGCTGCCTCCAATGCCGAGAGGACCGCGTCCTGGCGCTCGCCGAGGTAGCTGAGCACGGCCGTGGCGTAGACGACGGTCAGCGCGCCGAGCCGGCGCTCGGCGAGCAGGCCCGGGAGGCGTTCGGCGATGTCCCCTCGCTCGAGGTCGGGCGGGTCCCCGCGCAGCGTCTCGACCGCGCGATCCAGGCGCTCGAGGCGGTCTCTCTGGTCTGCCCAGACGAACGACTTGAGCACCAGAGCCTCGTCCGGCCGGGTGACGTCGAGGGGCGATCGGTCGATGCCCCGCCGGTGCCGGACCCGCGGGCGCTGCCGGAGCAGCGTGGCCGGAACCGGTCGGCGCTCCTCACCCGTCAGGTGGAGCGGCGCGTCCTCCGGCCCCCACTCGCCGTTGACGTAACGATGGCGGTAGCGGTCCCACACGAGGTTGAGGCCGGCGCTCGAGCCGAGCTCGATGAGGTCGAGGGTCTCGACCCCCGTCCGGCGGGCGAGCTCGAGGAAGCACGGTAGGAGCACCCAGCTCCGCTGGACCTCGTTCGTCTGGACGCCGCGCTCACGGACGAACCGCCGGAGCCGGTCGCGGTGCTCCTCGAGCACGGGCACCGGGTCGCCCCAGGGGTCGAGCCCCGTGCTCAGCGCGAGGTGGTGCAGCCCGCCGAGGAGCTGGAGCGGCCGGTCCCAGCGCCCGTCGTCGACGATCTCTCGCACCGCCGGCTCGACAGCGAGGCGCCTGCAGACGTCTGCGTACAGCGGCGAGCCGGCCCGCTCGCACTGCTCCGCCTGCTGGAGGAAGACCCGCTCGAGCTCGGCGGTCAGCTCTCCAGAGCGGCCTTCGCCTGCTCGGCGATCTTGCCGAACGCCTCGGGGTCGACCACCGCGATCTCGGCGAGCACCTTGCGATCGAGCTCGATGCCGGCCTTGCGGCAGCCCGAGACGAATTGGTTGTACGAAAGCCCCTGCCCGCGCGCCGCCGCGTTGATCCGGATGATCCAGAGCCGGCGCATGTCCCGCTTGCGCGCCTTCCGGTCGCGGTAGGCGTACTTGAGCGAGTGCTCGACCTGCTCCTTGGCTGCCTTGTAGGTCGAGTGCTTGATCCCGACGTAGCCCTTGGCCGCCTGGAGCACCTTGCGGCGCTTCTTGCGCGCGGCGACGGAGCGCTTCACGCGCGCCATCAGCGAGCCCGCTTCTTTCCGCCGAGCAACCGGACGACCTCGCGGTAGTCGCTGCCGGAGAGCTCGGTCGGCCGGCGGAAACTACGCTTGAGCTTCGCGGACTTCTTCTCGAGCTTGTGGGCCTGCGGGCCCTTCCGGCGCAGGATCTTGCCGGTTCCGGTCACCTTGAACTTCTTCTTCGCGAGTCTGTGTGTCTTCTGCTTTGGCATCTCTGGAAACTCCTGCGTTCTTCGTGGGCCCGAGCAGCATGACCATGTTCCGTCCGTCGAGGAGCGGTGGCGACTCGATCGCGCCGATCTCCTTGACGTCCTCGGCCAGCCGCATCAGCAGGTCCCGGCCGCGCTCCGGATGGGTGGTCTCCCGCCCGCGGAACATGATCGTGACCTTGACCTTCGCGCGCTGGTTGAGGAACCGGACGACGTGGCCCTTCTTGGTCTCGTAGTCCTGTGTCGCGATCTTGGGCCTGAGCTTGATCTCCTTGACTTGGACGTTCGACTGGTGCTTGCGAGCCTGCTTGGCCTTCTGCTCCTCCATGTACCGGTACTTCCCGTAGTCCATGACCCGGGCGACCGGCGGGGAGGCCTGCGGCGCCACCTCGACGAGGTCGAGATTCTTGCCGTAGGCGTAGTCCAGGGCCTCGTTGGTCGACTTGATCCCGATCTGCGAGCCGTCCTCGTCGATCAGCCGCACCTGCGGCACGCGGATCCGCTCGTTGATCCTCGTCTGCGGTTCCGGCGGTGGCTGTTCGGGTCGGGCGAAACGCCGTGGCCTCAAAGGCTCTTCACCAAGCTTTTCTGCTCCTCCTTCTCAACGACAAAACCGCTGCAGGCAGCGGCTTTGCTCATTTCCTCGCCTCGCTTGAACCTCCGGCTTCGCGTCTCCGCGCCGCTGAAGGTGAGGAACGGCTGCGCCCCTGCTTGCAGGCTCACAGACTAGCAGCCAGTTCTGCGGCGAATTCGTCGAGACTTCGTGTCGACTGCTCGCCCCCGCGCTCGCGTACCGCGAGCGACTCCTCCGATTCCCGGTCGCCGTAGACGATCGTGTACGGGATCTTCTCCACCTCCGCGTTGCGGATGCGCTTGCCGACGGTCTCGTCGGAGTCGTCGACCTCGACGCGGAACCCCTCCGACCGCAGCCGCTCGGCAACGGCGCGGGCCGCCTCGCGGTGGTCCTCCCCGACCGGGACGATCCGGACCTGCACCGGCGCGAGCCAGAGCGGGAACGCGCCGGCGTAGTGCTCGATGAGGATGCCCATGAAGCGCTCGAGCGAGCCGAGCAGCGCGCGGTGGATCACGTACGGGGTGTGCTCGACGTTGTCGGCGCCCATGTACTTGAGGCCGAAGCGGGCCGGCATCTGCGAGTCGAGCTGGATCGTCCCCATCTGCCACGACCGGCCCATCACGTCCATCATGTGCAGGTCGATCTTGGGCCCGTAGAAGGCGCCGTCGCCCTCGTTCAGCTCGTACGGCAGCGCGCGCCGCTCGAGCGCCGAGCGAAGCGCCGCCTCGGTGAAGTCCCATTCCTCGTCGGTGCCGAGCTTGTTCTCGGGCCGCGTGGAGAGCTCGAAGCGGGCCTGCATGCCGAAGAGGTCGTACAGGAGCTTCGCGTAGTCGAGGCACGCGAAGATCTCGTCCTCGATCTGCTCGGGCGTCACGAAGATGTGCGCGTCGTCCTGCGTGACGTGCTGGACGCGGAGCAGGCCGTGGAGCGTCCCGGCCCGCTCGTTGCGGTGCAGCGTCGACGACTCCGCGTAGCGCAGCGGCAGATCCCGGTAGCTCCGGAGGTCGCTCCCGAAGAGGAGCATGTGACCGGGGCAGTTCATCGGCTTCAGGCCGAGCGTCCGGTCCTCGCCGTACGGGACGAGGAACATGTCGTCGCGGAACTTCTCCCAGTGCCCGGAGGTGATCCAGGTGTCGACGTCGTAGAGGAGCGGCGTCTTCACCTCCACGTAGCCCCGCCTGAGGTTCTCGCGGCGGCGCAGGTCCTCGAGCGCGTTCCAGATCACCATCCCCTTCGGGTGCCAGAAGGGCATGCCGGGCGCGTGCTCGGAAAGGTGGAAGAGGTCGAGCTGGGGCCCGATTCGGCGGTGGTCCCGGCGTTGCGCTTCCTCGAGCCGCTCGAGGTAGGCCTTCAGGTCGTCCTCCGAGTAGAAGGCCGTCCCGTAGATCCGGGTCAGCTGCGTGTTGCGCTCGTCCCCGCGCCAGTAGGCGCCGGCGAGGCCGGTCAGCTTGATCGCCTTGATCGGCCTCGAGTCCTGCAGGTGAGGCCCGCGGCAGAGGTCGGTGAACTCGCCCTGCGTGTAGAGCGAGATGTCCCCCTCCGCCGTGTCGACGAGCTCCACCTTGTACGGCTCGCCCTCCTCCTCGAATCGCCTGCGGGCATCGTCGCGAGAGATCTCCTCCCGGCTCCACGAACGGCCCTCGGAGAGCTCGTGCCGGATCTCCTCCTCGATCCGCTCGAGCGCGTCCTCGCCGATCGGCTCCGGGAATTCGAAGTCGTAGTAGAAGCCGTTCTCGATCGGCGGCCCGATCGCGACCTTCACGCCCGGGTACAGGCGGCGGACGGCCTCCGCGAGCAGGTGCGCGGCCGAGTGCCGGAGGACGTAGAGCGCGTCGGGGTCGTCCTTGTCGCGCGTCGTCAGGATCTGGATCGGCTGCCCGTCCTCGAGCGGCGCGCGCAGGTCCTGCACCCGTCCGTTCGAGCGCACGAGCACCGCCTGTTCGGCGAGCTTCGGGCCGATCGCGACGGCCGCGTCCAGCCCGGTCGCACCGTCGGGAAGTTCAAGCTCGGACGAATCGGGAAGAACCACACGCATGGACGAGACGGTAGCGCCATTCCCGCCCCCCGAGGGCGAGGATCGAGACGACGAGGCCGAGGGCTCCCCGGTTCCGGATCCCGAAGAGGAGCCCGGAACCGCCGAGGACGTCCCTCAGGCCGATTGAGGAGGCAAGCGAATGGAACACGACAACAAGATCCGCGACCTGATGACCCCGAATCCGCGCGCGATCGACGCGGACAAGCCCGTGTCGCACGCGGCAAAGATGATGCGCGACGAGAACGTCGGCCTTGCGCCGATCGTCGAGGGTGACCGGCTCGTCGGCACCCTCACCGACCGTGACATCGCGACCCGCGTTGTCGCCCAAGGCCGGGACCCGGAAGCCACGTCGGTGCGCGAGGTTGCTTCGACCGACCTCGTGACCGTCGATCCGGCACAGAGCCTCGACGTGGCCTTGCGGCTGATGGCCGAGCGCCAGGTCCGCCGCCTGCCGGTCGTCGAGGAGGACGGCCGCTTGGTGGGCATCGTCGCCCAGGCCGACGTCGCCCGGCACGGCGACGACAGCCGGACCGGCCAGGTCGTCGCGCGGATCTCGCAGTAGAGCGGCCTGACCCTCGCCGAGGGGCGAGGGTCAGGCGATCACCGCGAGCGCGCGGTGCTCTTACGGCCAGACGGGGCCCTGCGCCGCGACAGCGGCCAGGACTGCCAGGACCGCGAACAGCGCGGTCAGACGTGCGTACATCGTGACCTCCCTTCCTCGTGAGCGACTGCTCAGGGAGATCTCCGATCGGGGCCACGATTATTATTCCGGGGGCCGGCCCTCTCATGGTCCGGCCCTGCCCTCTCGATGCCTAGACGAAAGTCAACGCACGTCGATGATCCTGCGGCCGTGGGGCGCAGGCTTCGAGAGGCGCGTGAGCGCGCTGGGATCAGCCAGCGACAACTGTCGTTCGAGGGCTGCTCCCCTGCCTACATCTCGAGGATCGAAGCCGGGGAGCGGATCCCGTCGCTCCAGCTGCTTCGCGAGATGGGACGACGCCTCGGCGTCAGCGAGGACTACCTCGCGACAGGCCTCGAACGGGAGGCCGGCGGCGAGGACCGCATGCTGCTCGATGCCGAGGTCTCGCTCCGGCTGGGCGAGCTCGACGATGCCGAGCGCGCCTACGAAGAGGTCCTCGGGAAGGCCGAGACGACGGCGCTCCAAGCGAGGGCGCTGGCCGGCATGGGGCAGATCGCGTTCGAGCGGGGTGACGCGCGAAGGGCCGTGAACAGCCTCGAGGAGGCGTTGCGGGTGAGCGGCGCGGAGGCCGCCGACCAGCCCGCGCTCGCGGACACGCTGGGACGCGCCTACGCGACGCTCGGAGACCATCAGCCTGCGATCCGGATCTTCCGGCAGGCGCTCCGAGCCGCCGAGGACCGGAAGGACGCGGTCGAGATCGTCCGCTTCGGCGTGCTGCTCGCGAACGCCTACATCGACAGCAACGCGCTCGGCGACGCGGAGGAGCTGCTCGAGCGGACGGTCGAGCGCGCACCGAACGCGGCCGACCCGATCTTCCGGGCGCGGATCTTCTGGTCACAGTCCCGGCTCTACGCGATGCGCGAGGACCCGACGACCGCCGCGCGGTACGCGCGCAAGGCGCTGGAGCTGCTGGAGCTCACCGAGCACACGCACTACGCCGCGCGCGCACACCATCTGCTGGCGCACGTCGAGCTGGATCGCGGCCACGCGGAAGAAGCGCTCGAGCTCCTCGACAAGGGGCTCCCGCTCGTCGAGTCGACCGGCAACACGCTCGAGACGGCGCTCTTCCGGCTCGAGAAGGCCCGGGCGCTGGTCGAGCTCGGCCGCACCGAGGAGGCGGAGCGGCTGGCGTCCGCGAGCACGGCGCTGCTGGCGGAGGCGGCACCGCTCGACGCCGGCCGCGGGTACATGCTCGTCGGCGAGATCTACGAAGGGCTAGGCGACCGGGCGAAGGCGCGCCAGTTCTACGAGCAGGCGGTCGGGCTGCTCGAGGGGGGCGCCGATCGTTACCTCGTCGAGGTGTACGGCAAGCTGGCGGCGCTCCACGAGGCCGACGGCCGCTCAGACGAGGCGCTCGCCGTCCTCAAGAAGGCCATGGCGGTGCAGTCGCCGAGCGCCGCCGTCTCGGCCGGCTAGCGCCTCCCGTAAGGGTTCGGCCCCTCTCGGGGCTACTTGTCGTGCACCTTTCTTTCGGGGTCGGGAGACGGCATGGGGCGGTCGAGGGCGTTGTGCACGCAGATTCGGTGGGGGCTCGTCGCCCTCGTGGCGATGGCAGCGCCCGCGGCCGCGCTCACGGGCGGGGCCTCTGCGGCCAAGGCCCCGCCGGACAAGCTCCGGGCGCTGAAGCCCGTCGCGGACACGTACGTGACGGCCGCCAGGCCCCGCGCCAACTTCGGCGCCTCCCCGGTCCTTCGCGTCGACGGCACCCCGAAGACGGTGACCTACCTCCGCTTCGAGCTCGCGAGGATCCGGGGCGAGATCACGGGGGTGACGCTGCTCCTGCACTCGCGCAGCGCCGTCCGGACGAGCTACGCCGTCCGGCAGGTCACCGAGGACGAGTGGCGTGAGCGGCGGCTGACGTACGCGAACGCCCCGCAGGCCTCCCTGCGCTACATGTCGGGGAAGCCGGTACGGCGGGGCGCCTGGAGCGCGATCGACGTCACTGCCTTCGCGGCCCCGGCGGACGAGCTCAGCCTCGCGATCACGACACGCGGTGTCCACGAGCTCTCGTTCGGGAGCCGCGAGTCGCGTCAGAGCCCTCGGCTCGTCGTCCGCTTCCGGCGGGAGAACGACGTCGAGGAGCGCATGCTCGACGTTCTGCGCCGCAGGTAGCGACGCCCACTAGGATCGGGGCCGTGCGACCCCGGCCGGCTCGACTCGACCGGCTGCCGCAGCAGTACTTCACGGCGCTCCTGGCGCGTGTCGCCGAGGCCGCGAGCGCCGGCGGCGAGCCGCTGATCGACCTCGGACGAGGCAACCCGGAGGTCGGGCCGCCGCCGCACGTGGTCGAGCGGCTCTCGGCAGCGGCTCGGGAGGACCGGGCGCACGGCTACCCGCCGTTTCGCGGGCTTCCCGAGCTGCGCGAGGCGATCGCGGCGCGGTACGGGACGGTGTACGGCGTCGAGCTCGACCCCAACTCCGAGGTTGCCGTCGTCCCGGGCACGAAGACCGCGCTCGTCGAGCTTGCGATCGCACTTGCCGAGCGCGGAAGCGCCGTCCTCCTCCCCGATCCCGGGTACCCCGACTATCCGTCGGGCGTGGCGCTGGCCGCAGCCCGGCTCGTCCCGCTTCCGCTGGACCCGTCCGCGGGCTGGATGCCCGACTGGGACACGGTGCCGCGTGACGACGTCGCCGCCGTGTACCTCAACTACCCCTCGAACCCCTGCGCGGCCGCCGCCCCAGCGGGCGTGTTCGAAGCCGCGGTCCGCTTCGCCCGCGAGACGGGCGCGGCCGTCGTCCACGACTTCGCCTACGGCGACCTCGTCTTCGACGGGCGCAGCCCGGAGAGCTTCCTGGCGACGCCCGGCGCGAAGGACGTCGGTGTGGAGATGTTCTCGATGTCCAAGACGTACGGGATGGCCGGGTGGCGGCTCGGCTTCGTCGTGGGCAACGCCGAGATCGTCGAGCGGATCGACCTGATCCAGGACCATGCGCGCGCCGGGATCTTCTCGGCGGTGCAGGAGGCAGGGATCGCCGCGCTGGCCGGCCCGCAGGACTCCGTCGAGGAGCGGCGGGCCCGCTACGAGGCCCGCCGAGACCGCGTGCTGGACGCGCTCGGCGCCACGCGGGTGCGGCCTCCGGTCTCCGAGGGCAGCTTCTACGTCTGGCTCGAGCTTCCGGAGGACGTCACCGTGGAGACGCTCCTCGTGGACGCGCGGGTCGCGCTCGCGCCGGGCGAGGGCTTCGGGCCGAGCGGCGCCGGCTGGGCCCGCCTGTCGCTCGCCGTCGCCGACGAGCCGCTCGAGCGCGGGCTCGAGCGGCTCGTCCGTGCGTTGGGCTAGACCGAGACGACGCCGCGGCAGACCGCGCCGCCGGCAACCGCGCGGGCGGTGGCGACGATGCGGTCTCGCCCGGCCGCATTCGCCATCCGGCGGGTGAGGGAGAACGACCCGCTCGGCGGCCGCGTC
Source organism: Gaiellaceae bacterium (assembly GCA_035776735.1). Taxonomy (GTDB): domain Bacteria; phylum Actinomycetota; class Thermoleophilia; order Gaiellales; family Gaiellaceae; genus JACDAN01. The sequence continues at coordinate 9,712 of DASSSO010000134.1, forward strand.
ACCCGCACGCCGCGGAAGACCACCTTGCCGTTCCGAGTGATCACGACGTTCCACCGCCGGCCGTTCCGGTTCTGGTCGACCTCGAACTCGGCCTCGACCAGGCCGTCGTCGTGCTTCGCCTTCAGCTTCCAGGTCGCTCCGCCGCCGGTGCAAGCACCGGATCGCGTGACGCCCGGGCTGTTCTTGCCGGGAGCCAGCGCCGGAAGCGCCAAGGCGACTGCGACGAGTGCTACGAGGGCTGTCAGGTTGCGCATTTCGCGTCTCCTTTCCGACTACGAACGACGCTAGCCCTCGGCCCTCCAAGCGCCGGCAAGGGAGGGGTTAAGCCTTTGCCAAGCTTGCTGCCCGGCGCCGGCTACCGGTAGCGATAGACGATTCGACCGCGATTCAGGTCGTACGGCGAGAGCTCGACCTTCACGCGATCACCGAGGAAGAGGCGAATGCGGTAGCGCTTCATCTTCCCGGACGAGTACCCGAGCGTGTCGTGGCCGTTGTCGAGGCGAATCTTGAACATGGAGTTCCGGAGCGCCTCGACGATCTCGCCCTCCATCTCGACCTTCTCTTCCTTGCTCATGTCGCACCCTTCGCTGGAGGTAGCGTGGCCGCCTGGGCGGCCACGCCCCTCGGATCTGGCTACTGGGCGATCGGGGCGACGTTGGTCGCCTCAGGGCCCTTCTGGCCCTCCCGCTCCTCGTACTCGACGCGGGCGCCCTCGCTCAGGCTCTTGAAGCCCGAGCCGGCGATGTTGGAGTGGTGGACGAAGAGATCCTTCGATCCCTCGTCGGGGGTGATGAACCCGTACCCCTTGCTGTCGTTGAACCACTTGACGGTTCCGCTGGCCATGAATAACACCTCCCTCGATCTTCCACGAACAAGCAGGAAGGCGCCTTGCGCGAACCGGACTCGCTCTAGATTGCGTAACTGAGCCTAGCAACCTTGACCCACGAACCCTTCTCGCCTATCACCCACGAGCGCCGACTGCGCTGCGGTGCGCGTCACGCCTTCGCCGTGTACACCGGGCAGATCGGCGAGTGGTGGGATCCCCGCTACACGGCGAACCCGGACACCCTGGAGAGCGTGACGATCGAGCCGCGCGTCGGCGGCCGGGTCTACGCGACGCACTCCGACCTGGGACGGCACGACTGGGGCGAGGTCACCGCGTGGGAGCCCTGCGGCCGGCTCGTCCACTCGTTCACCCTCGCGCAGGACCCCGAGAGCCCGAGCGAGGTGGCGGCGGTCTTCGAGGAGGACGAGGCCGGCAGCGTTCTCCGGTTCGCCCACGGCGGCTGGACAAAGGCGAACGCCGAGCACCGGCCGAAGTTCAGCGACTGGCCGGTCATGCTCGACCGGTTCGCGGCCCTCGCGGAGGCGGGGTGAGCTCGAGGGACGAGCGCCTGGCACGGGCCGTCGAGCTGCGCGAGCGCGGCGAGGACGAGCAGGCCCGGCAGCTCCTGCTGGAGCTCCGGTCGGAGTTCCCGGACGACGCACAGATCGCCGTCCAGACCGCCTGGGTGCACGACAGCCTGGGCTTGGAGGAGGAGGCGGTCGAGCACTACCGGGCGGCGCTCGCAGGCGAGCTCACGGACGACGAGCTGCGGGCGGCCTTCCTCGGGCTCGGCAGCACCTACCGGGCGCTCGGCCGGGACGCCGAGTCCGACGAGACGTTCCGTCAGGGCATCGAGCACTTCCCGGACTTCGGCGCGCTCCACGCCTTCCACGCGATGACGCTCTACAACCTCGGCCGCCCGCGCGAGGCGGTGCGCGAGCTGCTCGTCCTGCTCCTGGCGACCTCGTCCGATCCGAGCATCGAGCGGTATCGCAGGTCGCTCACCGCCTACACGGAAGATCTCGACCGCAGCTGGCTCGCCTGAGCACGGCGTTGGTGCTCTCGACTCGGGCAGGCCGGCCCGGGCTAATCCCGACCCGGCCTGCTGCGAGTCTGTCGGCTAGAGGTGCAGGCCGAGGAAGGCCTGCGCAACCGCCGAGTCCACGCGGTACTCGAGGTTCGGGCCGTCGCAGCGGTAGCTGAACGTCCAGGTGTTCAGCGCGACGATCGTGCCGTCGTGGAACAGCGGACCGCCCGAATCGCCGAAGCAGACGCCTGCCGTGATCTTCAGGAACCGATCGGGGAACGCATCCCGCGCGGGAATGGCGCTGACCTCGCGGTAGCTCCGGATCCCGTCGAAGATCGTGATCGCATTCGGCGAGGCGGCGCTGCCGGTGATGTACGCATCGGTGCCGTACCCGACCACGGTGAACGTCTCGCGCTTCAGGTTGAGGTCGTCGAGGTAGCCGAGACCCGCGATCGGAGCCGGGTCGACGCCTGCGACGTCGCTGTCCAGGAACACGAGCGCGATGTCCTCCGCCGGAGGAGCAAGGCAGGCGTGCTTCGAGTTGCCGAAGCACGGCCCGGCCATGAACCAGCCGGGATGCACGACGATGTGGTCGACCGTGGAGTAGGGCGCGTCCCCTTCCGGGTCGAACGTGATTCGGAGATGGTCGGGGCCGAAGCCGTCGGGCCCCACCTCGACGAGGAAGTCGACGCAGTGCGCGGCGGTGAGGACAACGTCCTCCCGCACGAGCGTCCCCCGAGCAGAAGTCGAACCAGTTGGGCCCGACCTGGAGCTGCAAGGCGCCGACGTTCTCGAATTGGTTGGCGGTGTCGGACGTCCCGTCGATCACCGCACCGGCCGGGGCGGCGAGCAGCAGGACCGCGACGGCGGCAGCCGCCGCCGCGAGGCTCGCGGAGCCACGTAGCAATTGCATCTCTCTCCCCCTTAGTCGAACGACGGGGGGCCGTTACCGAGCGGAGGAATCGAATGCAATATCTTGGTGCGAGGTGCGCGGAGGGGCCCCGCTGCCTGCCGAGAACATCGGTTGCACGGAGGTGCGCTCGCTGGTGGGCCAGACGCTCGCGAACGCCCTTGGCACACTGCTCGCCGCAGCGGCGATCTACCTCGTCATCAGGCCGAGGGCCAAGCGGAGATCCTCTGCGATCATCTCCCGTTTCGAACGCTCGATGAGGTAGCTCTTGCCCGTCGGAAGGTAGGACGGCAGGATTCGCACGTCTCCATAGCGGTATTCACCGTGCCGGAGCTTGTACGTCGAGCCTGGAGGGATCACACGCCCCTGCCGCCGCTGGCGCGCGACTGCGTTCATCGCCTTGATCGCGACATCCCCCATCAGAACAACCACGCGTACGTTCGGAAGCGCGTCCAGCTCCGCGGCCAGCAGGGGAGCGTGCTCGTTGATGGATGCCGTCGAGATCGCACTGGTGACCTTGGGGGTCTTGACCGCAACGGTCAGGTACACGCCGAGATCCACGAGATCCTCGACGCTGACGATCTCCGCTCCGCCACTCTGGAACGCGGCCACGAGATTGGAGACGAACATCGAATCCCTCGGCGCGGACAAGAAGTCGTCACCAGATTCGGTCAGGGCCTCGCACACCGCCACCATCCGTATTGCGGCCGGTTCGACACCCGCCGGCAGATAGGGAAGCGCGGCGGACATCGATCAACCGTAACCTCGAGCACAGAACCCGCCGGCGGCGAGAGTACGGGTGCAGCACGAATGCAAACCGAAGCGCGGGCGGCCGCTCGCTTCCCACCCGGATTGGCTACCGGCTAACAGCCTCGTCCGCCGCCCGCACTCCCAGTCTAGAGCCGGAGACGAGCAGACCTGCCGGACTGGCGGGCGGCGACGTCAGAAGAGCGCCATTGCGATGAAGAAGAGCAGGACGGCCTCGTTGACGATCCACGTGTTTGCGTTCATCCAGTCCCTGAGCCTCGGCAGGAGCGAGTCGGCGCGTCGCCCCATGACCAGGAGGACGGTGAACGGCAGTCCGGCGATCAGGACCGTGAGGATGACGAAGCCGAAGCTGTGCCACCACGGTTCGCCCTGACGCGCCAGGTAGGCGCCGACGGTCGCCATGGAGATCAGATCCGTCGGCATCAGGAGGTAGAGCAGGAGCCCGATCCCCGCGGCGAATGCCGCATTCGCCTGTTGGAGCCTGCCCATCCACTTCGGCGGCTCCGATTCTTTCCGCTTCACGAAGACGCGAACGATTAGCACGACGAGTAGGCCGACGATGACCCAGTCGAGCCAGCCTTTCCCCGACCCCTGCTTTCCGACGAGTCCGCTGCCGAGCAGGTAGAAGACGGTCACGCCGATCGTAGTCGCCACGGCGACTCCGGTGAGAAACGCGACCGAGTTCCGCTTGGCGTCGTTGCCGGTCGCGAAAAACGTCGCGGTGACGATCTGCGGGCCGGCGCTCATGACGAAGGCCATCGGGAGAACGGTGAGGAATCCCTGCATCAGCTGAAGTCAGTCGCTCGCACGCGGCCGGTGATCGCCGCGTAAACCTGCGCCGTCAACTGTGGCCGGTTCGTGTAGATGGGCATAGGTCCAGGCATTCACGCCCAGCGGCGAGGCGATGACCATCGCAGGTGACGGGCGAAACCGTCGCACGGGCTGACCAGTCCTTCAAATCACTCGCGGTTTCTCACCTGGCTCGCACGCCGCTCCAGCCCGAGAATAGAGGTTTGAGCCTGAGCCTCTTTGCACAATCTCGAGCTTGAAGCTGAATCCGAGTGCCACTGACGGCGCTACTTCGCTTCGACCACCAGCACCTGCTCGCCGTCGGGCTCATCCGGTGGCGGGACGGCAGTAACCCGGAGCATTCGGCCGCGGCCGAGCAGGATCGCGTCGCCGGGGCTCACGTCACGCCCGGGGAGCGGGGGAGAAATCAGGGTGCGAGATCAGGGGGTCCGCCCGATGTCGGCGCAGGCGCGCCGCGGCAAGCTCGACCCATGTCCCGTTACCTCCTCCGGCACCGCCACCAGCCGCACCAGATCCACTCACGACGAACTCGGAGGTCACCGGCAATGACACAGCTGCTCGCACATATCAATAAGCCTCACCCGGGGTCTCGGTTTCACTTCGTCCGCCACCTCGTCGAGATGTTCCTCGCGATGATGGCCGGGATGATGCTCGGGGCCTTCCTCTTCGCCACCGCCCTCGGCACGAGCGTTCCCGAGGCGCGCCGCGAGTACACCGTCGCGTGGGTGCTCGTGATGGCGCTCGACATGACGCTGCCGATGGTCGCCGTGATGCTCTACCGCGGTCACTCGCGGCGGAGCGCGGGCGAGATGGCGGCGGCGATGATCGTCCCTGCACTGCCGATCGTCGCGCTGCAGCTGAGCGACGTCGTCAGCGAGTCCGCCGGCAGCCTCTACATGAACGTGTCGACGCTCGCGATGATCGCGCTGATCATCTACCGCCGCCGCGAGTACCGGGCCGCCGCCGCGAGCCACGCGTACGCCGGCCATACGGCGCGGGCGACGCCGTGAGGTAGACGCTGCTCGGCGAGTGGCTCAGCCGCCGCGAGGACGTGATCTCCCTGTCGAACATGAGGCACGACCCACTGGAGGTGGTTGTGCAGATGGGCGTGGGTTCATGCACTACGGCAGTTCCTCCGCGACACTGCGGCCGCTGCCTGGGCGCGACTCCCACTCCCACGTTTCATTGAGCCGTACCCGCCCGTCGGTCAGGACCTCGAGCTCGGTCACGCAGTGGCCCGTCGCGGTCGAGCCGTCCGTGTGCAGCTGCACATAGCGGAAGTCGAGCGAGTCGCCGCTGCGCGTGCCGACCAAGAAGCCGCGGCGGATTGTTCCGCCCTCGTAGGTCGCGCTGACGACGCCGTCGTCTTCTGCGTAGTGAAACGTCGTGTCCGTCGTTGCGGTGCCGCCGCCGGAGTCGGCAACGGCGAAGACGCGGCCGTCGAGTGACGGCACCGAGCCTTTGCCCATACGTAAGCTTGAATCTCGCGCGGATTCGGAGTCAAGCGCAGCCATTTTGCGGCCACCACTCAGCATCGGCTGGCGCTGGCGACCGCTCCTGGACGCAGAAAACCCCGCGCTAGCGGGGCTTTCGGGAGGTGGGCGGTACTGGGCTCGAACCAGTGACCCCCAGCTTGTCGAGCTGGTGCTCTCCCAACTGAGCTAACCGCCCTCTTGGCGGCTCATTCTAGCCGCCGTCAGTAGCGGTTGTACCCGTCGCTCGTGGTCGTGCCGCCCGTTCCGCTCCCGGGGTTGCCGTCATCGTCGTCGGAGCCACAGCCGCCGAGCGCGAGGGCGAGGCCGGCCGCGAGGACCGCGAGGAGACTGAGGGTCTTCTTGGCCATCACCGGCTCTTACCGGCGCCGGCAGTGGTTCGGATTCGCTACTCGTCGTCCGAGTCGTCCTCGGTCTCCGTTTCGGTGTCGTCCGTGTCCGTATCCGTGTCGTCGGCCGTGTCCGTATCCGTGTCGTCGTCCGTGTCCGTATCCGTGTCCGTATCCGTGTCGTCGTCCGTGTCGGTGTCGTCGTCGGTATCCGTGTCGTCGTCCGTGGTCGCGCCGCTCGGCAGCTCCGTGGTCGTGTCGAGCGTCGTCACGTCGCTGGTCTCGTCGTCGTCGCCGCAGCCGCCCAGGGCGAGGGCGAGGCCGGCTGCGAAGACCGCCGCGAGAGCGATCGCCTTCTTTCCGAGAGCCGCCATCGGACGTTCCTACCACACTGCGGGCGGATCGGATGCTCTCAGCGGCGTGCCAGGACGACGCCGCCGAGGCAGAGCGCACCGCCGAGGAAGGCGAGCGCCTCCGGCGCCTCGCCCAACATCGCCCAGCCGATCACGATCGCGAGCGGCGGCACCAGGTACGTGGTCGCTCCCATCCGCCCGGCCGTCGTCTTCGAGAGCGCATAGGCCCAGGTCATGAAGCCGATCGCGGTCGGGAAGGCGCCGAGGTAGACCATCCACGCGA
>DASSSO010000017.1:0-18970 GCA_035776735.1 Gaiellaceae bacterium
GTGCGTCCATATCTCCGGATATGCATGCACCCTGCGTCGGGGGCCTCGCATCCGACCAGCGCGCCCCCGCGGGAAGAGGCTCCACCACGGCTGAAGCTCTACGCGGCAACTGCTGCGAGCTGGGTGCCCTTCAGGGTCGTGGAGGTCGCGGCGTCGATCTCGACGTGGACGAGGTCGCCCGCCGCCGCCGTTCCGGTGAAGTTCACGGTCGTATTGCGGCGTGTCCGCCCGCGCAGGAGCGCGGGGTCGGTCCGGCTCGGACCCTCGACGAGCACCTCCTCGCTGCGGCCCACGCGCGCCTGGTTGCGCTCGTGCGCAACCCGCTGGACTGCGTCGATCAGCCGCTCGATCCGGTCCCGCTTCACGTCCTCGGCAACCTGCCCGCCCATGGCGGCCGCCTCCGTGCCGCTCCGGGGCGAGAAGACGAAGGTGAAAGCGCTGTCGAAGCCGACCTCCTCGACCGCGGAGACCGTCTGCCGGAAGTCGTCCTCTGTCTCGCCGGGAAAGCCGACGATGAGGTCCGTGGAGAGCGCGAGATCCGGGATCGCCGCGCGCATCTCGTCGACGAGCCGCAGGAACCGGTCGCGGCTGTACGTGCGCCGCATCGCCTTCAGGACGCGCGTCGAGCCCGACTGGAGCGGCAGGTGGGCGTGCTCGCAGACCGCGCCGCACTCGGCCATGGCCGCGATCACCGGCGCGCGGAAGTCCTTCGGGTGCGGGCTCGTGAAGCGGATCCGGTGGATCCCGTCCACTGCGTCGCAGGCGCGGAGCAGCTCGCCGAAGTCGGTGCGGATGTCCGGCAGCAGGTCGCGGCCGTACGAGTTCACGTTCTGGCCGAGGAGGGTGATCTCCCGGACGCCCGCGCGCGCCAGGCCCTCGACCTCGGCGAGCACGTCGCCCGGCCGGCGACTCTGCTCGCGGCCGCGCACGGACGGGACGATGCAGTAGGCGCACTTCGAGTTGCAGCCCATCGAGACCTGCACCCAGCCTTGGAACCGGCGCTCGCGGTGCATCGGCAGCAGGCTCGCGAAGGAGCGCTGCTCGAGCCCGAAGCGACCGCGCGCGACTCCCTCGCCGCCGGCGCCGAGCCACTCCCCCAGGTGGGCGATCGAGCCCGGCCCGAAGGCGACGTCGACGTACGGGTAGCGCTCGAAGAGGCGCTCGCGCTGGGCCTCCGCGTAGCAGCCGCCGACCGCGATCACCTTCTCCGGGTCGCGCTCCTTCAGCGCCCGCGCCTGCGCGAGGTGCGCGGCGAAGCGCTGGTCGGGCTTCTCGCGGATCGTGCAGGTGTTGAAGACGAGCACGTCGGCCTCGGCCGGGGCGGCCGTCTCCCCCAGCCCCAGCTCCTCGAGCATGCCCTTGATCCGCTCCGAGTCGTGGGCGTTCATCTGGCAGCCGAAGGTCGTCACGTGATAGCGCTTCACGCTGGAAACACTGTATCGGGGCGGTTGGTAGAGGCTTCGAGATCGCGGCGGTCGTTGTAGGCTGGACATGTCCGTTTGCGCCAGCGTCCCGGGGAGAGGCTCATGTATGCATCTGCGGTCGTCCGCGTCCGTTTCGTCCTGCTCGCTCTGGTAGCCCTCATCGCCTTCGCCGCGCTCGCAGGGGCGCGCGTCGATCGCGCAGGAGCGGTCAGCACGGACCTGTTCATCTCCGAGTACATCGAGGGCACGAGCAACAACAAGGCGATCGAGATCTTCAACGGGACGGGTTCGGCCGTGGACCTGATGGCCGGCGGCTACACCCTCCTCTACCACTTCAACGGCAACCCCACGGCAGGCCTGACGATTCCGCTCACCGGATCGGTCGCCGCCGGCGACGTCTACGTCGTGGCGCAGAGCGCTGCGAGCCCGATGATCCTCGCCCAAGCCGACCAGACGAACGGGGCGGGCTGGTTCAACGGCGACGACGCCGTCGTCCTCCGCAAGGGCGGCGCCTCGGGGCCGCTGCTCGACGTCATCGGCCAGGTCGGCTTCGATCCCGGGACCGAGTGGGGCTCGGGCCTGACGAGCACCGCGGACAACACGCTTCGCCGGAAGACCGGCATCGAGAGCGGGGACACGAGCGGTTCTGACGCCTTCGATCCGTCCGTCGAGTGGGACGGGTTCGCCACGGACACGTTCGACGGACTCGGTTTCCACGTCTCGGGTGGAGATGCGGCTCCGATCGTGACCTCGAGCTCGCCCGCCAACGGCGCGACGGAGGTCGCCACCGGCGCCAACGTCACGATCAACTTCTCCGAGCCCGTGGCGGCTGCGGCCGGCTGGTACACGATCTCCTGCGGGACGAGCGGCGCGCATACGGCGACCCAGAGCGGCGGGCCGCAGAACTACACGCTCGACCCCGACACCGACTTCGCCCTGGGCGAGACCTGCACCGTGACCGTCGACGCCTCGAAGGTGACCGATACGGACGTCGACGACCCGCCCGACAACATGGCGGCGAACCACTCCTTCAGCTTCACGACGACCCTGCCGGTGACCGAGATCGGCCAGGTGCAGGGCGCGGCCCACATCTCTCCGCTGAATGGTCAGCCCGTCAAGGTCGAGGGCATCGTCACGGCCCGTCGCACCGTCGGCGGCCGCGGCTACTGGATCCAGGATCCGACGCCGGACGGGAGCGTTGCGACATCCGACGCGGTGTTCGTGTTCATTCCCGCGGCACCCGCCCGCGTGGTCGGCGACCTGATCCGCGTGGTCGGCACGGTCAGCGAGTTCCGCGCCGCCAACGACCCGGACAACCTGACGACCACGCAGATCACGAGCTCACCCGCAAACATCACGCTCCTCTCGTCCGGCAATGCGCTGCCGGCGCCGACGATCCTCGGCCTCGGCGGCCGGATGCCGCCGACCGAGAACATCGACGACGACAACGCGGGCAACGTCGAGACCGGTGGCGTCTTCGATCCGGTCGGCGACGGCATCGACTTCTACGAGAGCCTGGAGGGCGTGATCCTCCAGGTCAACAACGCCGCGGTCGTCAATGCCACCAGGAGCTTCGGCGAGATCACCCTCCTGCCCGACGGCGGCAGCTGGGCAACGGGGCTGCGGACGCCGCGGGGCGGAATCCTGCTGGGCGGGTACACGGACCCGAACCCCGAGCGGATCATCGTCGACGACGAGATCCTCCGCGACCTCGCGCCGGCCCCGCGGCCGACCAAGGCGATGCCGGACATGAACGTCGGCGACGACCTCACCTCGAGCGTCGTCGGCCCGCTCGACTACAGCTTCTCGAACTACAAGATCCAGGCGACCACGACCCCGACGTTCCTCTCGGGCGGCCTCCTGCGAGAGTCGACGACGGCGCCGACCCACCGCGAGATCGTCTTCGGGACGTTCAACGTGGAGAACCTGGCCGGGACCGACCCGCAGGCGAAGTACGACCACCTCGCGTCGCTGATCGTGAACAACCTGCACGCGCCCGACGTCCTCGGGATCGAGGAAGTGCAGGACAACGACGGCGTCACCGGCGAGCCGGCGAGCACGATCGTCGACGCGAGCGTCTCCTGGAACCGCCTGCTCGCGGCGATCCAGGCGGCCGGCGGCCCTGCCTATGACTATCGGCAGATCGATCCGGTCGACATGCAGGACGGCGGTGCGCCCGGCGGGAACATCCGCGTCGGGTTCCTCTTCCGTACCGACCGCGGTGTGCGGTTCGTCGACCGGCCGGGCGGCTCCTCGACCTCCGACACGACAGTGGCGGGCGGCCTCAACCACCCGGAGCTCTCGGCGAGCCCGGGCCGGATCGGCACGCAGGCGAACGATCCCGGCGAGGCGTTCTTCGAGACGCGGAAGTCACTGGCCGCCGAGTTCGACGTACGCGGCCAGAAGGTCTTCGCAATCGTCAACCACTTCAGCTCGAAGACCGACGACCAGCCGTTGTTCGGCCCGGCCCAGCCACCGACGCGGTTCAGCGAAGAGTTCCGCCACGGACAGGCGCAGCTCGTGAACGACTTCGTCGACGCGATCCTCGAGAAGGACAAGAACGCCAAGATCGTCGTCCTCGGCGACATCAACGACTTCGAGTTCTCGGAGACGACGAGCATCCTCGAAGGCGGCGTCCTCACCTCGCTGATGCACATACTGCCGCCGGAGGAGCGCTACTCGTACGTCTTCGAGGGGAACTCGCAGACGCTCGACCAGATCCTGCTCTCGAACCGCGGCCTGCTGCAGGGCTCCGAGCATCCCGAGTTCGACGTCGTCCATCTGAACTCGGAGTTCGCCGACGCGATCCAGGCGTCGGACCACGAGCCGTCGGTCGTCCGGATGAAGTTCCCGGGCAGCGCCGACAACCCGGCAGACGAGGGCAACCGCAACAACTAGGGAAGCTGCCGCGAGGCGGGGCGGGCTCTGGCCGCTCCGCCTCGCAGGGCTCGATGGGTGACCTCTACCCCGAGCTCGAGCCGTACGACCGCGGGATGCTGGCCGTCGGCGGTGCCGACCGCGTCTACTGGGAGACGTGCGGGAACGCGCGCGGAAAGCCGGCGGTCGTACTCCACGGTGGGCCCGGCTCGGGCTGCTCCGCCGGGTTCCGCCGCTTCTTCGACCCGAGCGCCTACCGCGTCGTGCTGTTCGACCAGCGGAACTGCGGGCGGAGCACACCGCACGCGAGCGATCCCGGCACCGACCTCGCGGCCAACACGACCGCCAATCTTCTCGCCGACATCGAGCTCCTGCGTGCGCACCTCTCGGTCGAGCGCTGGCTGGTCCTGGGCGGGTCGTGGGGCAGCACGCTCGCTCTCGCCTACGCCGAGGAGCACCGGGACCGCGTGAGCGAGCTGGTGCTGTTCGGCGTCACCACGGGTCGCCATGCCGAGTTCGACTGGACGTTCCGGGGCGGTCTCGCAGGCTTCTTTCCGGAGCAGTGGGAGCGCCTCCTGGCCGCCGTGCCCGAGGATGCGAGGGACGTCGACGTCGTGGAGGCGTACCACCAGCTGCTGAACGATCTGGACCCGGACGTGCGCCGGCGCGCCGCGCATGCCTGGTGCCTCTGGGAGTCGACGACACCCGCCTGGCCGCCAACGACCGGGCTGGCGGAGCGGTTCGAGGACCCCGAGTACGCCCTGGCGTTCGCCCGCATCGTCACGCACTACGTCCGCCGGAACGCGTGGCTGGAGGACGGCGAGCTCCTGCGCGGCGCCGGCAGCCTCGCTGACACGCCGGGCGTCCTCGTCAACGGCCGGTTCGACTTCCAGGCCCCGATCGGCAACGCCTGGGAGCTGAAGCGCGTATGGCCACGGGCCGACCTCGTGATCGTCGACGACGCCGGCCACGGGACGGGCGGCGGCCTGGGCGGCGAGCTCGTGCGTGCGACCGACCGCTTCGCACGGGCGGCGTAGCGGCTCGGTCTACTTGGCCAGCTCGGTCGACCGCGACTCGCGGATGACCGTGACCTTGATCTGCCCGGGGTACTCGAGCTCCGACTCGATGTCCCGGGCGATCTCGTGCGAGAGGAGAACGGCGCCGTCGTCGTCGATCTCGCCCGGCTTGACGATCACCCGGACCTCGCGGCCGGCCTGGAGCGCGTAGACCTTCTCGACCCCGTCCTTCCGGGCGGCGATCTCCTCCAGCGCCTCGAGGCGCTTGATGTAGTTCTCGAGCGTGTCGCCGCGCGCGCCGGGCCGTGAGCCGGAGATCGCGTCGGCGGCGATCACGAGCACGGCCTCGACGGTCTGCGGCTGCACCTCGTAGTGGTGGGCCGCGATCGCGTGGACGACCGCCTCCGACTCCCCGTGCCGCCTCGCGTAGTCCGCCGAGATCTGCGCGTGCGAGCCCTCGATCTCGTGCGTCAGCGCCTTGCCGAGGTCGTGGAGCAGCGCGGCGCGCTTCGTCGTCCTCACCCCCGCGTCGAGCTCCACGGCCATGATCCCGGCGAGGTGCACGACCTCGAGCGTGTGCTTGAGGACATTCTGGCCGTAGCTCGTGCGGTAGTGAAGCCGCCCGAGGATCTTCACCAGCTCGGGGTGGAACTCGCCGCAGTTCGCCTCGAAGACGGCCTGCTCGCCGGCCTGGCGGATGTGATCCTCGATCTCCGCCTTCGACTGGTAGTACATCTCCTCGATCCGCGCGGGCTGGATCCGGCCGTCCTCGATCAGCTTTCCCAGCGTCATGCGGGCGATCTCGCGGCGGATGCCGTCGAAGGAGGAGAGGACGACCGCCTGCGGCGTGTCGTCGATGATGATGTCGACGCCGGTCAGGTGCTCGAGCGTGCGGATGTTGCGGCCCTCGCGCCCGATGATCCGGCCCTTCATGTCGTCGCTGGGCAGCTCGACCACGGACGAGGTCGTCTCGGCCGCGTGGCTGGCCGCGACCCGCTGGAGGGCGTCGGCGACGAGGTTTCGCGCACGCCTCCTCGCATCGAGTTGCGCCTCCTCCTCGAGCTGGCGGACCCGGCGTGCGAGCTCGTGGCGGATCAGTCCTTCCGCCCGGTCGAGCAGCTCGGTTTTCGCCTCGTTGACGGTGAGGCCGGAGATCCGCTCGAGCTCGCCGAGCTCGCCGTCCTTCGCCTCTTTCAGCTCGGCCTGGAGCTCCTTGATGTGCGTCTCGCGGTCGGCCAGGCCCTGCTCCCGCCGAAGGAGCTCGGTGAGCTTCCCCTCGAGCTCGTCCTGCTTCGCGAGGACCCGCTCCTCCAGTTTCGTGATCTGACCCCGGCGTTCCTGGGCGTCCCGCTCGGCCTCGGCCCGCACCCGGACGGCCTGCTCCCGCGCCTCGATCTCCGCTTCGCGCCGGAGGTTCTCGGCCTCCCGCTTCGCGCTGTTGACGAGCTCGTCACGGCGCGCGGCGGCCTCGCCGAGGCTCGAGCGCCCCAGCAGCTGCATGACGGCGAGCAGGATTGCGGCTCCGAGGACGAGGCCGACGACGATTCCGGCGACGAGCATGCACGCTCCTTGGTGGTCGGATACCACCCGCCATCAGGCCTGAGCAGAGCGCTCTGATCCGCAGCCGCCGTCAGGCGGCTGCGCCCTTCGGTGCCGCTAGCGACCTCGGGCTAGCGCCGCCTCCGCCGCATCGCTGGTTCGTGTCCTCATCAGTGAACGGTTTCGTGTGGTTTCAGAAAGCGTGTCTGTGCAGGCAAAATGTTGGGTGAAGCATCCCTCAGCATACCGGATCGGAGCCGAGCGATTCGAGCGACTCCCGCGCGAAGCCCTTTCCGGCGAGATAGCGGAGGGCGCGGTCGCCGCCTCCGCGCCGCCGGAAGATCCGGGCAGCCCGCTCCGGCTCGGGCTCGAGCCCCTCGAGGATCTCCGCGATCAGCTCCCGATCGATGCCGTGACGGCGGAGATCGTTGCGGATCAGGGAGTCGCTGCCGTTCTTCGCCGCGAGGCCGCGTGCGCGCGCCTCCGCGAAGCGCGGATCGGAGAGCAGCCCGGTGCCGGCGAGCGCGTCGAGCGTCTCGTCCCGCTCCTCGGCCGGGATGCCGGCGCGCTCGAGGCGCTGCTCGAGCTCACGCCGGGACCGGTCCCGGTGGCTGAGAGCGCGGAGCGCGAGCTCCCTCGCTTGGGACATCGACTACTTGGTCTCGACCGGCTCGGCCTCGGCCTCGGCAGCCGCCTCGGCGGTCCCGTTGCCCTCGGCCGTCGGCAGGAGGCGCGCCGAGACGACCTGGTCGGGACCGACGTCGGACTGGATCTGCGCGAGGATCTTCTGCGTCACGTCCGGGTGCTCGCGCAGGAACGCGGTCGCGTTCTGGCGTCCCTGGCCGAGCCGCTCCTCCTGGAAGCTGAAGTACGAGCCCGACTTCTGGACCGCCTTCCGCTCCAGGCCGGCGTCGAGGACCGTGCCCTCCCAGGAGATCCCCTGGCCGTAGATGATGTCGAACTCCGCCTGCTTGAACGGGGGCGCGACCTTGTTCTTCACCACCTTGACGCGGACGCGGTTGCCGATCGCCTCCACGCCCTCCTTCAGCGTCTCGATCCGCCGGATGTCGAGGCGGACGGACGAGTAGAACTTGAGCGCGCGGCCGCCCGGCGTCGTCTCCGGGTTGCCGAACATGACCCCGATCTTCTCGCGCAGCTGGTTCGTGAAGATGCAGATCGTCTCGGTGCGGTTGAGTGTGCCGGCGAGCTTGCGCAGCGCCTGGCTCATCAGGCGGGCCTGGAGGCCGACGTGGCTGTCCCCCATCTCGCCCTCGATCTCGGCGCGCGGCGTGAGCGCGGCGACGGAGTCGACGGCGACGACGGACAGCGCGCCACTGCGGATCAGGAGCTCGGCGATCTCCAGGGCCTGCTCGCCGTTGTCGGGCTGCGAGACGAGGAGGTCCTCGATGTTGACGCCGATGCGGCGCGCGTACTGCGGGTCCATCGCGTGCTCGGCGTCGATGAAGGCGCAGATGCCGCCCCGCCGCTGGGCCTCGGCGATGACGTGGTAGACGAGCGTCGTCTTGCCCGAGGACTCCGGGCCGAAGATCTCGACGATCCGGCCGCGCGGCAGCCCGCCGATCCCGAGCGCGAGGTCGAGCGCGAGCGACCCCGTGGACACGGAGCCGACCGACACGTGGGCGTGGTCGTTCATCCGCATGACCGCTCCCTTGCCGAACTGGCGCTCGATCTGTCCGAGAGCGGTGTCGAGGGCCTCTTCGCGACTCATCCGATCAACCTCCTAGCGGTACCGATTCCAAGACTTCGTACTGCGCCCCGGACGGCCGCAGGGCAGACATGTAAACAGCCGCGTCGGACGGCCGGAAGGCACCGAGATCGGGCACCGGCGGGTCGAGCCGGGGCGGCGAGCGGAAGCGCAGGACCGTGACGTGCGGCAGCCACGGACGCCGCTCGCGCTCGTACACGCCGAGGCGCTCCACGCCGTCGAACAGGCGCTCGGCGAGGCGCCCGCCCTCGCCCGTCTCGTCCTGCAGAACGACCATGCCGACGCTCCGCGTCTCCCGGTAGCGGAGAGTTGTGAACACGAGCTCGCCGGCCCCGGCGGCCGCCGCCCGGAGGGCGTCCGCGACCTCGTCGAGCCGAGACGCCGGCGTCCAGCCGAGGAACGCGAGCGTGATGTGAAGATGCTCCCGCCCGACGATGCGGCCGCCGTCGCGAACGTGCTCGGCCTGCCAGCGGACGAGTCGCTCAAGGGTGTCCTCGGGTAGGCGCAGCGCACAGAAGAGCCGAAGGCGTTCACGACCCTCGACGCTACCGGTCGACGTCACACCGGTGTGTGGCGGCTCTGTGCCAGAAGACGCCGCAGCAGGTGAAGCGCCGAGGCGGCGGCCCGGCGGCGCACCGCGTCCCGGTCGCCCGGCAGCCGCAGCTCGACCGCCTGCTCGCCGTCGGGGCTCGAGGCGTGCAGGTAGACGAGGCCGACCGGCTTCTCGGCGGTCCCGCCGCTCGGCCCGGCGACCCCCGTCACGGAGACGGCGACGTCCGCGCGCAGCGCGTCCCTGGCGCCCTCGGCCATGGCCGCGGCCGTCTCCGCGGAGACCGCGCCGTGGCCCGCGAGCAGGCTCTCCGGAACGCCGAGCTTCTCCGTCTTCACCCGGTCGTCGTACGCGACCACCGAGCCGAGGAAGGCGTCGCTCGAGCCGGGAACCGACGTGAGCCGCGCCGCGACGAGCCCGCCCGTGCACGACTCCGCGGTCGCGACGGTCAGGCCCTGCTCCCGCGCGAGGTCGAGCACGATCGACTCGACGGGACGCTCGTCCTCGGCGAAGAGCGCCTGCGGATGCTCCGCGTGCAGGGACGCCTCCAGGCGGTCCGCGTGCTCCTCGGACCCGGGCTGGACGACGAGGTCGACCTGCACCTCGAGGTCGTGGGCGCAGATCGTCACGCTCACGCCGTCGGTCTCTCCCCCGGCCGCCTCGACCACCCGGGCGACGGCGGACTCGGGCAGCCCGAAGAACCGCATGATCCGGTGCTCGGGATGGGCAGCGGCCGCGAAGAGGCGCCGGACCGGCTCGGCCTCGAGCGCGCGGCGCCAGAGGCGCTGCAGCTCGCCCGGCGGCCCCGGAAGCACGACCACGACGGTTCCCGCAAGCTCGAGGACGAGCCCCGGAGCCGTCCCCGCCAGGCCGAGCGAGTGCGCTCCCTCGGGGATCGTCGCCTGCTTCCGGACGCCGGCCTCGAGCTCCTCGTACGGGCGCCGGAAACGCTCCGAGAGGCCGCGGACGACCTCCCCGATCTCTGCCTCGAGTGCCGCATCGACGACGAGCGGCCGTCCCGCGACCCGCGCGATCGTCTCGACGGTCCGGTCGTCGTGCGTTGGCCCGAGGCCTCCGGAGGTGAGGACGAGATCCGCCTCGAGCGCCTCCCGGACGGCCGCCTCGAGCGCCTCCGGCCGGTCGCCGACGACGAGCACGCGCTCCGGCTCGATCCCGCGCGTGCTCAGCTCCCGTGCGAGGAACGGCCCGTTCTCGTCGAGGCGGCCCCCGCGGACGAGCTCGCTGCCCGTGACGAGGACGACCGCTGTTGCCGGGCTCAAGCCGGAGCGGTTACCGGAGTGACGCGCTTCGCCGTGATCACCACGGCCGTCGGGCTGCCCCGGTCGGGCACCGCGACCACGCGGCCGTTGACCTGGAACCGGAGGTTCCGCGGCCGTCCGACGACGACGTGCACCTGCCGCTGTGAGAAGCGGATCGTCGAGCCCGCCTCGAGCGTCCCGCGGTAGAGCTCGCGGCCGGCCGCCGAGCCTGCGTGGACCTCGACCCACGAGTCCCCGAGGGCGCCCGTGATCGTCAGCTTGGCGAGCCGGGCAGGCCGGCGCGCAGGCTTCTTCGCGGGCTCCTTTGCGCCGGACGCGGCGGGCGGCTGCGAGGAGAAGTCGGGGATCGCGGTGTCGGGCGTGTCGCTCCCGAACCTCCAGGCGACGACTACGAGCGCCGTCAGGATCCCGATCGCCGCGAGGGCGACCAGGACGACGCTCGACTCGACCCGTGGGTTCCTCCCCACCGTGGAGCGGTTCTGGGCCCGGAGCGGCGTCTCCTCGTCGCCGGGGATGTAGCGCGAGTTGTACTCGTCGACGTAGAGCTGGCCGTCGAGGCCGAGATACTCGGCATACGTCCTGAGGAAGCCCTTGACGTAGGTCTGGCCCGGGAGGATGTCGAACTGCTCGTCCTCCAGCGCCCGCAGGTATTTCCCGCGGATCTTGGTCGCCTGCTCGACCTCGGGGAATTCGAGTCCCTGACGCAGGCGCGCCTCGCGAAGGCTGTTCCCGATCTCGAACATGGCGGCGGCTCGATTGTAGGCGCCGAGGCGCCGACCTGTCGGCGCCGACCGAGGCCGTGCCGGCTTTGCCGGTTCGGCCGGTGGCTTTCCGCCGACTTGTCGGCGCCGACCGAGGCCGTGTCGGCTTTGCCGGCTGGCCGGTGGCTCTCGCGTCAGGCCGCGAACTCTCGCAGCACGTAGTACGTGACGACGGAGATCGCGGCCGTCACGGACAGGTAGAGCCCGGCGTACCCGAGGATCCGCCCGGTGACTGCGAGTGATCGGCCGCGCGTCCGGCCGAGCGTCCGCTCGACCTGCCGGCGGGCTCTTCGCCCGAGGAGGATCGCCGTCACGGAGAGGACGAACGCCGGGAGGATCGAGACGGCGGACTGGAGCAGCGTCACGACGTCGTAGAACTCCGCCGCGATCACGGCGGCGGGGATCGTCACGACCGCCGCCAAGCCGGCGAGCACGGAGAACACCGCGCTCCAGCTCAGCGGTCGGGTGCCGTTATTGCTTCTGGTAGGGCCTGCCAACGGCGGCGGGCGGGATCGAGCGGCCGATGACGCCGGCCACGGCGATCAGGGTCAGGACGTAGGGCAGCGCCTGGAAGAGCGTCGCCGCCGAGCCCGAGTACTCCGGAAGGCGCTGGGCGAGCGCGCTCGAGAAGCCGAAGAGCAGGCAGGCACTGAAGGCCCCGAACGGCCGCCAGGCGCCGAAGATCAGCGCGGCCAGCGCGATGAAGCCGCGGCCATTCGTCATGTTCTCGTTGAAGGAGCCGAGGAAGCCGATCGAGAGATAGGCCCCGCCGAGCGCGGCGAGGATGCCCGACACCGTCACCGAGACGTAGCGGACGAGGTAGACGTTGATCCCGACGGTGTCCGCGGCGCGCGGGTGCTCGCCCACGGCTCTGATCCGCAGGCCGATCGGCGTCTTGAACATGACGATGTACGACACGAACAAGAGCGCAAAGGACAGCCAGATCATCAGGTTGAGCTGCCCGAAGACTTCGTCGAGGAACTTGAATCGGTCGAGCGGCAAGTGGACGTCCGGGATGCGCGGGATCTCGGACGGCGTGCCGAGCTCGCCGTAGACATCGACGAAGAAGTACCCGGTCACCCCGAGCGCGAGGAAGTTGATCGCCGTCCCACTGACGATCTGGTCGGCTCTGAGCTGTATCGAGAAGAAGGCGTGGATCAGCGCGAGCGCCGCGCCGGCGCCCATCGCGGCCAGCAGCCCGAACTCCCAGGAGCCGGACTTCTGCGCGGCGAGGATGCCGAAGAAGGCCCCGGCGAGCATCATCCCCTCGAGGGCGATATTCACGACGCCGCTGCGCTCCGAGAACATGCCCCCGATCGCCGCGAACGTCAGCGGCGTCGCCCAGCGCAGCATCGACGCGAAAAGCGCCGACCAGACGACGACGCTGTCCAGGTGCCCGACGCTGGAGTTCGTCGCCAGGATCCCGAGCCCCATGCAGGCCAGGCTGAGCACGACGGCCGACCAGCCCAGGCGCCGGACGCCGCGGGTGACCGCGGCGATCCCGAACAGGGCGCCGACAATCCCGAGCGCGATCGGCCAGAGGATCGAGCGCTGCGTGAGCGGGGGCAGGACGACCCAGAAGCCGAGCGCCGAGACGACGATCCCCGCGATCGCGAGGTTGCGGGGTGTGAAGACGCGGTCCACGCCCATGCCCGCGCGTTCGGCCCTGGCGATCAAGTCCGCTCCTCCTCGGCCGCCCCGCTGTGCCGCCCGCGACCGATGCGTTTCGCGCGGGCCCAGACGGCGAGGATCAGGAGGTCGGCGCCGACGAAGAGCACGACGAGCGCCTGGATCATCAGTGTCAGGTTGCCCGCGAGCTCGGGGGCGAAGACCTCGGGATCGAGGTTCCGGGTCGACGTCCCGTTCAAGAGCGCGCCGAACAGCAGTGCGGAAAGGGCGACGCCGACCGCCGTGTTCCGTCCGAGCAGCGCGACGGCGATCCCGATGAACCCGATCACCGAGCTCTGGATGTCGATCACGCCGAGCCTGAACTGCCAGCCGAGGATGTCCACGGCGCCGCCGATGCCCGCAAAGAGGCCGGCAATCCCCATCGCGAGGATGTAGCTCCGCGCGACGTTGATGCCGCCGTACCGTGCGGCCTCCGGGTTGAAGCCGACGGCGCGCACCTCGTAGCCGAGCGTCGTCCGCGTCAGGGTCAGCCAGTAGGCGACCAGCGCCGCGAGGGCGATCAAGAGGCCGATGTGCAGCCCCTGCAGGAGCGGGTCGCCCCAGAAGACGGGCAGCGCCGCCCCCTCGGCGATGTCCGAGGACACGGGCACGGACTCGTTGAGCTTGTTCTGAAGCGGACCGCCCTGGCCGAACGCGAAGTTCCCGATCCAGTAGGCGATCCAGTTGAGCATGATCGTCGTGATCACCTCGTGTGCGCCGACGGTCGCCTTGAGGAACCCCGCGATCCCAGCCCACACGGCTCCGGCGAGGGCTGCGAGCGTGATCGCCAGGACGACGTGGAGCCCCGGGTTCATGTCGACCCAGACCGAGCCGACCCACACGCTCACCATCGCCCCGACGATGTACTGGCCCTGCCCGCCGATGTTGAACATCCCGCAGCGGAACGCGAAGGCGACGGCGAGCCCGGTGAAGACGAGCGGAACCCACGCCAGCAGCGTCTGCTGGAGGTTGAACGCAGCCTCCGATTCGACGTCGTTGACGTTCCACGGGAACCAGACGCGCGCGTCGCTGAAGGGCACGCCGATGTCGTAGGAGCCGAACTGGAAGAACCAGTTCAGCCCGGTGCCGGCGAAGATCTCCCGGTAGGTCGTGAGCGGGTTGTGGCCCGTGGCCAGCACGACGAGGCCGCCGACGAAGAACGCGAGGACCGCGGTCAGGATCGGCGGGACAATGCCGCCGGCCCGCTGGAGCGCGCTGAGCCTCGCGGCCGAGGACGGCGGGCCTTCGGCTGGAGCGGGCTGCTGGACCGGCGGGACCTGCTCGCTCACGCGACGACCTGCTCGCGTCCGCCGCCGATCATGGCGACGCCGAGGTCCTCGGGGGAGACGTCCGGCGTGTACTCGCCGACGACCCGGCCTTCGAACATGACGAGGATCCGGTCGGAGAGCGAGAGGATCTCGTCCAGCTCGAGCGAGACGAGCAGGATCGCCCTGCCCTGGTCGCGCTCCTCGACGAGCCGGCGGTGCACGAACTCGATCGCGCCGACGTCGAGCCCGCGGGTCGGCTGCGCGGCCAGGAGCACGCGCGGGTCCCGCCCGACCTCTCGGGCCACGACGACCTTCTGCTGGTTGCCGCCGGACAGGGCCGACGCCTTCGTGATCGGGCCTCCTCCGCGGACGTCGAACGCCTCGAGCAGGCCTCGCGCCCGGGCGATCAGCCGGTTCGGGAAGAGCCAGCCGTAGCGGGAGTCGGGCTCCTCCTTGTAGTCGTGGAGCGCGATGTTCTCCGCGAGCGTGAAGTCCAGGATGAGGCCACGGCGGTGGCGGTCCTCGGGGATGTGCCCCATCCCGGCGTCCAGCACCTTGCGGGCGTTCCCGTTCGTGACGTCCACCCCGCCGACGGTGACGGTGCCCTCGTCGACCCGCCGGAGGCCGGTGATCGCGTCGATCAGCTCGGTCTGGCCGTTGCCGTCCACGCCGGCGATGCCCACGACCTCCCCGGACCGGACCTCGAAGGAGACGTCGCGCACTGCCGGCAGCCCGCGGTCGTCGACGACGGAGATGTTCTCGACCTTCAGGAGCGTCTCGCCCGTCTCGTGCGGCGGCTTCTCGACGCGGAGCAGGACCTCCCGGCCGACCATCAGGCGAGCGAGCTGCTCCTCGGTCGCGCCCTTCTTGTCGACGGTGTCGATCTTCTTGCCGCGGCGCAGGACCGTGATCCGGTCGGCGATCTCCAGCACCTCGTGGAGCTTGTGCGTGATGAAGATCACGGACATGCCCTCGCGGGTGAGGTTGCGCAGGATCCCGAAGAGCTCGAGCGCCTCCTGCGGGGTGAGCACGGCGGTGGGCTCATCCAGGATGAGCACGTCGGCGCCCCTATAGAGCGCTTTCAGGATCTCAACCCGCTGCTGCTGCCCGACGCTGATGTTCTCGACCTTCGCGTGCGGGTCGATCCGGAAGCGGAAGGCGTTCGCGAGCTCCTCGACCTTCTTGACGGCGGAGTCGGTGTCCAGCAGGATCCCCGCCTTCCGGGGCTCGATGGCGAGGACGATGTTCTCCGCCACCGTCATCACCGGGATCAGCATGAAGTGCTGGTGCACCATGCCGATCCCGTGCTCGATCGCGTCGCCCGGGTCGTGGAAGCGCACGGCCTCGCCCTTGACGCGGATCTCCCCCTCGTCGGGCGAGTAGAGGCCGTACAGGATGTTCATCAGCGTCGACTTGCCGGCGCCGTTCTCCCCCAGCAGCGCGTGGACCTCGCCTCGCCGCAGGTCGAAGTCGATGTGGTCGTTCGCGAGCACCCCGGGGAACTGCTTGGTGATCCCCTTCAGCTCGAGGACGTTGGGGGCCGCCTCCGCCATTGCCGGCGATTCTATGGTGGAGGCGGCCCCCCAGAGGTTCTGACCTGTCTCAGAGCGTCGTGGGCGCGGTCAGCTCGCCGGAGATCAACTGATCCTTGATCTCGTTCATCCGGTCGATGAATTCCTGGGGCACCTTCGAGCTGATCTTCCCTACGCCGACGCCTTCGTTCTCGAGGTCGAAGACGGCGTCGGTGCCGCCCTGGAACTCACCGTTCTGCACCGCCTCGCTGGTCAGGAAGACCGACTGGTCGACCCGCTTGACGGCGCTCGTGAGGATGTGCGCGCCGAGGTTCGACTGGTCGCGGTCGACGCCGATCCCCCACAAGCCGCGCTCCTTCGCCGCGTCGAGGGCGCCGAGGCCGCAGCCGCCGGCGACCTGGAAGATCACCTGCGAGCCGCGCGCGATCTGGTTCAGCGCGACCTCCTTGCACTTGTCCTGCGCCACGAAGTCCTGCGAGTAGCCGACGAGCACCTGGACGGCTGGATTGCACTGCTTTGCTCCGGCCCGGTAGCCGGCGATGAAGATGTCCACCGTCGGGAGCTTGATCCCGCCGACGGCGCTCATCACCTGCTTCCCGCCCTGTTGCTCGACCATCAGCGCCGCGAGGCAGCCGATCATGTAGCTGTTCTCGTTCGTGGCGAACGTCAGCCCCTGCACGTTCGCGTTCTTCGTGAACGGCTCGGCGTTCACCGAGTAGTCGATGATCGCGAAGCTCGAGTCCGGGAACCGCTTCGCGGCCGTGTTGACGGCCTCGGCGAGCAGGAAGCCGACGCCGATCGTGAGGTCGAAGTCCTCCCGCGCCAGCGACGAGAGGTTCGGCACGTAGTCGCTCGTCTGCCGCGACTCGATGGGCCGTCCGGTGACGCCAAGCTCGTCCTCGGCTCGGTTGAGGCCCTCGAGGGCCGACTGGTTGAACGAGCGGTCGTTGAAGCGGCCGACGTCGCTGACGAGGCCTACCCTGATCGCCTCGCCGCCGTCGGTCGTCTCCGTGGTGGCGGCTCCACCGGCGTCACCCTCGTCGTCGTCCCCGCCGCAGGCGAATCCGACGGCGAGGAGCCCGCAGGCGAGGAGCACGGCCAGCCATTGCGTCTTGCGCACCTTGTCCCCCTTCGGTAGCTCGGAGAACGATGCTATCGGGGCGAAACGCACGAGGGGCGGGCCTTCGGCCCGCCCCTCGTGCGGTGCTGCGTTCTCTCCGCGCCGCTAGAGCTTCGTGGGCGGCTTGATCCGACCCTTGATGATCAGCGGCTTCAGCGCGTTCATCCTGGTGATGAACCGCTTCGGCACGCGGGCGTCGATCCGGCCGACTGCCACGCCGCCGTTCTTCAGGTTGAAGACGGCGTTGCGGCCGCCGCGGAACTTGCCCTCCTTGACCGCCTTGGCGGTCAGGAAGACGGCCTGGTCCACGCGCTTGACGGCGCTCGTGAGGACATGGCGACCGAGGTTCTTCTGGTCCTTGTCCACACCCAGGCCCCAGACGCCGCGCTCCTTCGCCGCGTCGAGGGCGCCGAGGCCACAGCCGCCGGCGACCTGGAACACGACCTGGGAGCCCTGCGCGATCTGGTTGAGCGCGATCTCCTTGCACTTGTCCTGCGCCACGAAGTCCTGCGAGTAGCCGATCAGGACCTGCGTGCCGGGGACACAGCGGCGGGCGCCGGCGCGATACCCGGCGATGAAGATGTCTACCGTCGGGAGCTTGATGCCGCCGACCGCGCTGATCACCCTCCGCCCGCGCTGGTTCGCCATCAGGGCGGAGAGGCAGCCGATCATGTAGCTGTTCTCGTTGGTCGCGAACGTTAGGCCGCGCACGTTCCGGTTCCGCGTGAACGGCGGAGCGGCCACGGAGTAGTCGATGATCGCGAACTTCGAGTTCGGGAAGCTCTTGGCGACCGTGTTCGTCGCCTCGGCGAGCAGGAACCCGACCGAGATCGTGACGTCGTACCGCTGGCGCGCTAGCGACGAGAGGTTCGGGATGTAGTCGCTCGTCTGCCGCGACTCGACCGCGCGGCCCTGGACCTTCAGGACGCGCTTGGCGCGGTTGAGGCCCTCGAGGGCCGACTGGTTGAACGAGCGGTCGTTGAAGCGACCGACGTCGCTCACCAGACCGACCTTGTAGACCTTTGCCGCAGCGTCGCTCGACCCGCTCGACGCGAGCCCCGCCATTGCTGCGACGACAGTCGCAGCAATGGCGACGATCGCAAGCGGGATGAGCCTTCGTGCTCTCATGAAACCTCCCCTAGTACAGGTCAAAGACAGACCCCTGTCTGCCCTTGTTTCGACGGCAGATCCTACGGGGAAGTTAGGGAAGTTCCAAGTCGCTTCCGCTGCAAACGGCTAGGAATGGACGCGTTCGAGCGCGTGCTCGTCCACCAGCACCCTCCGCGGCTTGGAGCCCTCGTAGCCGGAGATGATCCCGCGGCGCTCGAGCATGTCGATCAGGCGCCCGGCGCGCGTGTAGCCCACACGCAGGCGGCGCTGGAGCAGGGAGACCGACGCGGTCTGCGTCTGCACGACGACCTCGATCGCGCGCTCGAGCAACGGGTCCTGGTCGGGATCGAACTCCTCGTCGCCGTCCTCGAGCTCCTCGGGCGGCGCCTCGGGCGCCTCGAGCAGGGACTCGTCCAGCTCCTGGCCCCGCTGGCTCCGGCACTGCTCCACGAGCAGGGCGATCTCCTCCTCGGTCACGTACGCACCCTGGACGCGCTGCAGCCGGGAGGTGCCGAGCGGCTTGAAGAGCATGTCGCCCTGGCCGAGGAGGCTCTCCGCGCCTGCCTGGTCGAGGATGACGCGCGAGTCCGTCTGGCTGGAGACCGCGAACGCGATCCGGGAGGGCACGTTCGCCTTGATCATCCCCGTGATCACGTCCACCGACGGCCGCTGGGTCGCGAGCACGAGGTGGATCCCCACGGCGCGCGACTTCTGCGCCAGGCGGATCACGGCGTCCTCCACCTGCTGCGGCGAGATCATCATCAGGTCGGCGAGCTCGTCGATGACCACGAGGAGGTAGGGCAGCGCCTCGTCCCCGCGCTGGCGGAAGGCGCGGTTCGCCTCGGGGAGGTTCCGGGCGCGGACGGAGCTCAGGCGCTCGTAGCGGCGCTCCATCTCGGCGAGGACGTTCGCGAGGACGATCGACGCCTCCTTCGGGCTCGAGACGACCGGCGTGAGGAGGTGCGGGATCGACTCGTAGAGCGAGAGCTCGATCCGCTTCGGGTCGATCAGGATCAGGCGGGCTTCGTCCGGGGTCGCACGGAGCAGGACCGAGGTCAGGATCGTGTTGATGCACCCTGACTTGCCGGCGCCCGTCGTG
>DASSSO010000158.1:0-2844 GCA_035776735.1 Gaiellaceae bacterium
TGGGCCTGGCAGGAATCGAACCTGCGACCTCGCGCTCCGGAGGCGCGCGCTCTATCCCCTGAGCTACAGGCCCTGAGCGTCCAGTCTAGCCATGGGTAGGTTGCGCTTCTCGTGGACTTCCTGCGCGCCTACCTCCGGACGCTGAACCCGCCGCTGCCGGCGTCGGTGCGGACGCTGCAGGCCGGCGCGCTGATCAACGCCCTCGGCAACGGGCTCGCCTACCCGTTCCTCTTCATCTACCTCCACAACGTCCGGGACATCGACCTCGCGACCGCGGGGTTCATCGTCGGGACGAACTCCGCCGTCGGGCTCGTCGCCGGGCCGGTCGTCGGCTCGATCATCGACAAGGTCGGCGGCCGGGTCACGCTGGCGTTCTCGCTCTGGCTGCTCGCGATCGGGTTCGGAGGCTTCGCGTTCGTCGAGCACCCGTGGCAGGGCTTCCTCGCGAGCGCGATCGCGGGGATCGGGAACGGAGGCTTCTGGCCGAGCCAGTCGTCGCTGATCGCCGGCCTGACCCCGACCGAGCAGCGCCACCAGGCGTTCGCGATGCAGCGGGTGATGATGAACCTCGGGATCGGCCTCGGCGGCCTCGCCGGCGGCCTGATCGCGACGACGGCAAACCCGACCTCGTTCCAGGTGCTCTTCCTCGGTGACGCCGCGACGTTCCTCGTCTACTCCGTCGTGCTGCTGCGCGTTCCCGCGCCGGCCCGCCAGCCGCGGCCCGAGGGCCGCGAGCGCGGCGGCTACGCGGAGGTCGTCCGCAACCGGGTCTTCATGGCGGTGGTCGCCCTCAACGTCGTCTTCATCGGGGCCGGGATGGCGCAGCTCGAGACCCTGCCCGTCTACGCGAAGAACGAGGCGGGCGTGACCGAGCGGGGCATCGGCTTCCTCTTCTTCCTGAACACCCTCGTGATCGTCCTCGCGCAGCTGCCGATGGCCAGGCTGCTCGAGGGCCACAGGCGGATGCGGACGCTCGGGCTGCTGGGCGTCGTCTGGGCGGCCGGGCTGCTGATCGTCCCGATCGCGGGCATCGCCGTCGACGGCTGGACGGCCGCGGCGCTCCTCGCCGTGACCTTCGCGGTGATCGCGGTCGGCGAGTGCCTGCACGGGACGGTGCAGGCGCCGCTCGTCGCCGACCTCGCCGACCACAGCCTGATCGGCCGGTACATGGCCGCGTCGGCCTTCTCGTGGGGCGTCGGCTTCGCCGTCGGGCCGGCGATCGGCGGCGTCGTGCTCAACAACTCCCCGCACCTGCTCTGGCCGGCGGCCGCCGCCGTCTGCCTGGCGGCGGGTGCGGCGGCGCTCGCCCTGGAGCGCTCGATCCCCGTTGCGGCCCGCACCACGCCGAGTCGGGCGCAACCGGCTGTCCCCGAACGGCCTAGGAAAGCGGCTCCGCGGGTAGAATCCGTGCGCTAATGCGCCAGGACGACCCGCTCAGTACCGATGCCCAGCCTGCCCCGCATCCGGGCTCGCTCGCGCGACATCGTCCGCGAGGTCGCTCCGCCTGCGCGCGAGCCTGCTGAGCTCTCAGCAAACGGCCTGACCTGGGTCCACCTGGACTCTCCGACGACCGAGGAGGCGCAGGCGCTCGCCGAGCGCTTCGGCTGGCACCCGCTGGACGTCGAAGACGTCGTCTCGAAGCGACAGCGGCCGAAGGTCGACGAGTACGACGACTACCGCTTCGTGGTCCTCCACTTCCCGGTCTACGACAAGGCCGCCAAGCGGCTGAACGCCGGCGAGCTGGACGTCTTCCTCGGCCCCGACTACCTCGTGACGCTCCCGACCGTCGAGCTCCTCCCCGTCACACGCCTGTTCCAGCGTGTCTCCGACGACCTGGAGCTCCGCGAGAGCCTGTTCGGCAAGGGCTCCGGGTACCTGCTCTACCACGTCCTCGACGACCTCTTCGACTACTGCTTCCCGATCCTCGACAAGATCGGCCACAAGCTCGACGCGATCGAGGACGACATCGAGGAGGAGCGCTCCGAGCTGATCGTCCGCGACATCTCGCGCGCGAAGCAGGAGATCATCAGCTACCGGAAGATCGTCAAGCCGCAGCGGCCCACGCTCCGCCTCCTGGAGCGGCACGTCGAGCGCTTCCTGCCGGAGGAACTGGAGCTCTACTTCGACGACCTCGTGGACGCGTCCGAGCGGATCTGGGACATCCTCGACAACTACAAGGAGGTCGTCGAGGCGCTCGAGGCGACGAACGAGTCGGCGATCCAGCACCGCCAGAACGACGTGCTCCGGCTGCTGACCGTGTTCAGCGCCACGCTGCTGCCGCTGACCCTGCTCGCGAGCGTGCTCGGCATGAACGTGGAGTTCCCCGGCGAGGGCACAGTCGCCGCGTTCTGGGTGATCGTGGCGGCGATGGTCGCGGTCTTCACCGGCCTGATCGCGTTCTTCCGCTGGAAGCGCTGGATTTGACGAAGCCGCTCTGGGCGCCCTGGCGGCTCGAATACGTCGGCAACGCCGACGAGCAGGACGGCTGCATCTTCTGCGCCGCGACCGAGTCGGACGACGACGAGGCGGCGCTGGTCGTCCACCGCGGGCGGCACGCGATCGTGCTCGTCAACAAGTTCCCGTACACGTCCGGCCACCTCATGGCAGCTCCGAGCCGCCACGTCGGGGAGTTCGGCGAGCTGACGGACGAGGAGGCGCTCGAGCTCCACCGGCTCGCGCACCAGGGAATGGGCGCCCTCGCCCAGGTCTACGGGCCGCAGGGCTACAACGTCGGCTGGAACCTCGGCCGGATCGCAGGAGCAGGCGTCGTCGACCACGTCCACCTCCACCTCGTCCCGCGCTGGGCGGGCGACACGAACTTCATGCCCGTGCTGGCCGACGTGA
>DASSSO010000183.1:0-2676 GCA_035776735.1 Gaiellaceae bacterium
GGGATCGACGGCCTTGATGTGTCGGAGACCCGGCGCGGGTGGACTCGCGAGGAGCCGGAGAGGCTGGCGCCCACAGCGACGGTCGTCGAGGAGGGGGTTGTGCGATGGGATCAGCAGGACGGAAAGCCACCCCCGCGCTAGGGCGAGTCGCGCCGCCGGGCGTTTCGGAGGCGCAGATCGCGGTTCACTGGCGTGAGGAGGAGTTCTACGAGCCGCCGGCGAGCTTCGTCGCGCAGGCGAATGCGTCCGATCCGGCGATTCGCGAGCGGTTCCGGGAGGAGCGGTTCCCGGACTGCTTCACGGAGTACGCGGACCTGCTGACGTGGGACGCCGGCTGGCACACCACGCTCGACACGAGCGAACCGCCGTTCTGGAGGTGGTTCGTCGGCGGGCGCCTGAACGCGTCTGTCAATTGCGTCGATCGGCACCTGCGCTCCCGCCGCAACCAGGCGGCGCTGATTTGGGTGCCCGAGCCGGAGGCGCAGGAGACGAGGGCGATCACGTATCAGGAGCTGCACCGGCGGGTGAACGAGTTCGCGGCGCTGCTGCGGGACTTCGGCGGCGTGAACGTCGGCGACCGCGTCACCTTCCATCTGCCGATGACTCCCGAGCTGCCGATCTCCATGCTCGCGTGCGCTCGCCTCGGGGTCATCCACTCGCAGGTGTTCGGCGGGTTCAGCGGCACGGCCTGCGGCCACCGGATCGCCGACTCCGAGAGTCGGATCCTGGTGACGATGGATGGCTATTACCGCAACGGCGAGCTGATCGACCACAAGGCGAAGGCCGACGAGGCGGTGGCGGTGGCGCGCGAGCAGGGCTTCGAGGTCGACAAGGTCTTGGTCTGGCGTCGCCACGCGGGCGAGTACGGGTCGGAGAGCCCGATGGTCGACGGCCGCGACTTCTTCGTCGACGAGCTGCTGGCCGGCTACGGCGAGAGGCTCGTCGAGCCGGTCTCGATGCCCGCCGAGGCGCCGCTGTTCTTGATGTACACGAGCGGCACGACGGGCCAGCCGAAGGGCTGCCAGCACAGCACCGGCGGCTACCTGGCCTACGTCGCGGGGACGTCGAAGTACTACCAGGACATCCAGCCCGAGGACACGTACTGGTGCTTTGCCGACATCGGCTGGATCACCGGTCACTCCTACATCGTCTACGGCCCGCTGGCGCTGGGAACGACGAGCGTGATGTATGAGGGCGTCCCGACCTATCCGGATCCGGGCCGGCCATGGCGGATCGCCGAGCGGCTCGGGGTGAACATCTTCCACACCGCCCCCACGACGATCCGCATGCTGCGCAAGCTCGGGCCCGAGGAGCCGAGCAAGTACGACTACCACTTCAAGCACATGACGACGGTCGGCGAGCCGATCGAGCCAGACGTGTGGCGCTGGTATCACGACGTCGTCGGCAAGCGCGAGGCGGTCATCGTCGACACCTGGTGGCAGACCGAGAACGGCGGCTTCTTGGGCAGCACGCTGCCCGCGCTGGAGCCGATGAAGCCGGGCAGCTGCGGGCCCGGCGTGCTCGGCGTCTACCCGGTGATCTACGACGAGGAGCACAAGGTCGTCGAGGCGGGCAGCGGGAAGGCGGGCAACATCTGCATCCGCAACCCGTGGCCCGGCATCTTCCAGACGATCTGGGGCCAGCCCGAGCGGTTCGTCGACATCTACTATGAGAAGTACTGCCGGGACAAGGCCAGCACGGACTGGCGCGACTGGCCGTACTTCGCGGGTGACGGCGCCGTCCAGGCGGCCGACGGCTACTTCCGCATCCTCGGCCGCGTCGACGACGTCATCAACGTCGCCGGGCACCGGCTGGGCACCAAGGAGCTCGAGTCGGCGACCATCACCGTGCCGGAGATCGCCGAGGCGGCCGCGGTGCCGGTCGTCGACGAGCTGCGCGGCCGCGCCGTCGAGATCTACGTCTCGCTCAAACCGGGGTTCCCTCCCAGCAAGGAGATCCACAGGAAGGTCGAGCAGGCGATCGAGCGGGAGATCGGCAAGATCGCCCGGCCCATGAACGTCTGGATCGTTCAGGACATGCCCAAGACCCGCTCGGGCAAGATCATGCGCCGCGTGATCGCCAGCATCTCGAACTTCACTGACGTCGGCGACGTCACGACCCTCGCGAATCCCGAGATCGTCGACGACATCCGCCACAACGTGCAAAGCGAGAAGGCGGCCCGCGGCGAGGCCCCGCGCGAGCTGACCGACAAGGAGAAGCAGGAGATCGCCGCGTTCGGCCACGCCGAGTAAACGGCGTCGCTCGCGCCGCCGGTGTAGCTCCCCGCGGTCGCTCCGACGAACGCGTCGCGCCGCGGCGCATGCGCGACGGCTGCGGCCTGCCGCACGGTCCGCCGAGGCACACGGTCGCGCGCCGCTACGCCCGAATCGACATGCTCACGGCCACGATCCCGGCGGATCTGCTCGCACAGCGGCACTCTCGGGCAGGGACAGGTGTCCGAGCTCGGCGCGTGCTCGCTGGCTATCGCGAGCCTCGTCGCCGCAGTTGTTGCCGCTCCCGTGGCGGCGAGCGAGCATCAGTAGTTTCCACCTCGCGCCTGCGGCGTATTTGCGATTCAGCGCGCATCCCTGAGTGCTATCCCGTGAGGACTGCACTGCCGCCCTGAGGAGAGGCGTCATGTCTGAGCAACTCGCGCCGCCGCGTGTCAAGTCCGCG
>DASSSO010000116.1:0-5124 GCA_035776735.1 Gaiellaceae bacterium
GGTGCCGAAGTCGACGACGATCGCGGGCGCGCCGTAGCGCTCCACCGCGGCCACGGCGTTGGCAATCCGGTCCGGTCCGACCTCCCGTGGGTCGTCGTAGCGGATCGGGATGCCGGTCTTCGCACCGGGGCCGACGACGAGGATGGGCGCGCCTGCCCATCGCTCCGCGAAATCCTCGTACGAGTGGACGAGCGGCGGGACGGTCGAGCTGAGGCAGATGCCGTCGACCGAGTCGAGGTCGAGCAGCCCGGCGAGGAGCACGCCGAGCTCGTCTCCCGTGCGGTCCCGCTCGGTCGCGACGCGCCAGTGGTCGCCGAGCGTCCCGTCCTCGAACAGCCCGAGGACGGTCTGGGTGTTGCCCGCGTCGACCGCCAGCAGCAAGCGCGCGTGCTATTCGTCGTCGCGGAGCGGCTCGCCGAGCTTCTCCGCCAGCGCCTCGGCGGTCAGCTTCGGCTCCTCACCCTCGCCGCGCAGCTCTTCCACCGTGACGTCGCTCGAGGTGTAGACCTCGGCGCGGGGGATCATCCGGGTGGGGCGGTTCTTGTCCCAGACCCAGACGTCCTCCATCCGGAGGTGGAAGAACGGGTAGCTCGGCTGGGGGACGTAGCGGAGGTCGAGCGTGTTGCAGAGGTACGTGGCGTCCTGGGTGAGGACGCAGTACCGGAAGAGGCCGAAGACGGCTGTGTACTCCTTCTTCAGCTGGAGCTCGAGCTCCGCCTCGAACTCGTCGAGCTCGTCGAGATGCGACATGGGGGTCATTGTAGTCCTGCGAGAAGGGATCGCAGCCGGCCCCTCCCGGGCACCTCCAGATCGGGATCCAGCTCGGCCAGCGGCTCGAGGACGAACGCCCGCTCGCCCATCCGCGGATGCGGGACCCGAAGGCCGGGCTCGTCGATGATCCGGTCGCCGTACAGCAGGATGTCGAGGTCGATCGTCCGCGGCCCGAAGCGGGGCCCGTGCCGGGTCCGGCCCAGGTCGCGCTCGAGGTCCAGTAGGAGGGTCAGGAGCTCGCGCGGCTCGAGGTCGGTCCGGAGGCGCGCGACGCCGTTCAGGAAGGGCGGCTGCTCCTCGTACCCGACGGGATCGGTCTCGCGCAGGGAGGAGACACGCTCGACCTCGATCTGCTCGTGGCTGTCCAGGCGCCGGAGGGCGGTGCGGATCGTTCCCTCCCGGTCGCCGAGGTTCGCCCCGAGCGCGACGTAGACAAGCGGCATGACGCCGCTATCGTTGCGTGTATGCGCCGGTTCGGGGTCGTCTTGGCGTTGCTCTTCGTAGCTGCGCCGGGGCCGGCGCAGGCGACGCCCGCTGGACGCATGCCCACGGATCGCGAGGTGGCGGCGCTCGGGGCCTACGGCCACACGATGCTCGGCCTGCGCGCAGACGCGCGCGCCGAGCGGCTGCTGGCTGCGAGCGGCGGGACGATCGTGGCTCCGGAGCTGCACATCTGGCGGCTCCCGAGCCGGGCGGCGCAGCGTCTGATCCCGTCGCTCCGCCGCTCGGGCGTCCTCCGCTTCGCCGAGCCCGACCGGCCCGTCTCGCGCCACGCGCACCTCCCCGGCACCGACCCGCTCGCCGCGCCGCCGATCGGCTGGCACCTCTACCGCATCGGCGCCGACAAGGTCGAGCCCCCCGGTCCGGGAGTGCCCCTCACGGTGATCGACTCCGGCCTGGATCTGAACCACATGGAGTTCAAGGCACGGCCGAGCACCTCCGTGCTGAACGAGCAGCAGGTGGCCGACATCTCGGCCGAGGAGTACCACGGCACGATCGTCGCCTCCACGGCGGCGGCGCCGGTCGACGGCCAGGGCGCGATCGGGGTGTACCCGCAGGGCGTCCTTCGCACGTTCGACCTCTGGTTCCTCTCCGAATCCCTGATCGTCCAGGGGATCAGCCGCGCAGCCGCCTCCGGCCCCGGCGTCATCAACCTGAGCCTGGGCGGGGACGAGCCTTCCCGGGCGATGTACGAGGCGATCGTGAACGCCTTCGGCCGCGGCACGATCGTCGTCGCCGCCGCCGGGAACGAGCGCCTGCGCGAGGACCCGCCGATCTATCCGGCCGGCTTCCCGCACGTCCTGACCGTCGGCGCGACGAACGTGCACGACCTGCCGTCGGAGTTCTCCAGCACGAGCGGCGCCGTCGACCTCGCGGCGCCGGGGGAAGCGATCCCGTGGCAGCACCCGACCGATCCCGCGCTCCATTTCACGATGAACGGGACGAGCTTCTCGTCGCCGCAGGTCGCTGCGGCCGCCGCGTGGGTCTGGACGGCACGTCCCGGAATCGAGAAGACGCAGCTCCTCGACGTGATGCGGTACTCGGCGCGGGACGTCTGGCCCCGCGGGTTCGACCGGCGAACCGGGCACGGGATCCTGAACATCCCGGCCGCCCTCACCCGCGCCCTGCCGCCGGTCGATCCGATGGAGCCGAACGACGACATCGACCACGTGAAGGCGCAGGGGATCTTCCGCGCGGCCGCGCGGCCCCTGACGGCTCCGGGCAGGCGGCGCGCGGTCCTCAAGGCCCGAGTCCACGCGGCAGAGGACCCGGACGACGTCTACCGCTTCTGGGTTCCCGGGGGCCGGGAGGTGACCGCGCGGGTACGGCCGACGGCGAACGTCGACCTCGCCGTGTGGGCGGCGGGCACGCGCAGCGTCTTCGAGCGCGGCCGCGCCCGTCGGCGCGACCTCCTCGGCGCGAGCGCGCGGCCCGGAGGCCGCCTGGAGACGGTCCGGATCGAGAACACGCGCGCCCGCGGCTTCTGGGGCTACCTGGACGTCTTCACGGCCAGGGGCACCCGCTCGGCACGCTACTCGCTCGAGATCAGCTCTCGCGCACTGCGGTAGCCGCGGAGTACTCGACCGCGAGGCCGGCCGGTGCGATCCCGGGCTTCCGGACGCGAACCTCGACCCGGCTGACGGGAAAGCGCGCGGCCAGGGCGTCCGCGACCGCAGCCGCCAGCACCTCGATCAGCCGGTACTCGCCCGCGTCCGAGACCTCGCGCACGCACGCGGCGACGGCGCGGTAGTCGACGGTCGCCTCCAGCCGATCCTCGGCCGGCTCGTCCACGGTGAGCGCCAGGTCGTAGAGGAACGTCCTGCCCGTCTCGCGCTCGTCGTCGTCCACGCCGTGGCGGCCGAAGACCTCGAGCCCGACGAGCTCGACGATCACCCGACGACCGCCTGCGCGGCCGTGAGCGCCTCCACGTGCTCCCTCACGTCGTGCACCCGCAGGATCGTGGCGCCGCGCTCGTAGGCGGCCACCGCCGCCGCGATGCTCGCCGACAGCGGCCCGGTCGTCGCCTCCCGGTCGCCCAGGATCCTCCCGAGCGAGCTCTTGCGCGAGAAGCCGACGACGACCGGGCGACCGAGCTCGGCCAGCGCGCCCAGCCGCCTGACGAGCTCGAAGTTCTGCTCGACGGTCTTGCCGAAGCCGATGCCTGGGTCGAGGCAGATCCGGCCCTCGCGGATCCCGGCGTCGACCGCGAAGCGGAGACGCTCCTCGAGGAACGCTTTCACGTCGGACACGACATCCTCGTAGGTGGGGCTCGCCTGCATCGTGCGGGGCTCGCCCTGCATGTGCATCAGACAGACGTAGGCGCCCGTGCCCGCGACGACGCCGGCGAGCTCCGGGTCGCCGCGCAGCGCCGTGACGTCGTTGACGAGCTCGGCGCCCAGCTCGAGCGCCCGGCGGGCCACCTCCGCTTTCGCGGTGTCGATCGAGACCGGGAGGCCGGCGAGCTGCTCGAGGACGGGCTCGACGCGGCGCAGCTCTTCCTCCGCGGAGACCGGTTCGGCGCCCGGCCGGGTCGACTCGCCGCCGACGTCGACGATCGCCGCTCCTTCCTCGACCATCCGGCGCGCCGAGGCGACGGCGTCCTCGGCGCGGAAGTTCACGCCCCCGTCCGAGAACGAGTCGGGCGTGACGTTGACGATCCCCATCACCGATGGCCGAGGGAACCGCTCCTCGATCGGTTGCATGGCGAAACCGTACTGCCACCCGCGTGGGGTCAGACCCCGGCAACACGACGGCTCGAACAGCAGGCTCGCGGCCGCGGCGTGGCGCGCCGGGGTCAGACCCTTGCGCGAGCGTTCGGGGAACGTCCCTTGAAGAGCATCATGCGAGGACGAACGCGAGGCCTATCGTGCGGCCTCGATCGGAGCCGACCATGAACACGACCGCGATCATCGGAACCGGAAAGACGGCGACGGCGACGGCCAGGGGCAGCATGTATCCCAGTGCCTGGCTCATGTCCGCGACGTTAATTCACTGCCGGCTCTCTTCTGACGACATGCCACGCCCTCGTGGCCCAGCGTCCGGATCTCGCGGCTAGATCGAGCCGGTGAAGGTGTCACACACAGCCGGGCTCCCCTGCTCGTAGCCGCGCGAGAACCAGCGCCGCCGCTGCTCCGACGACCCGTGGGTCCAGCTCTCGGGAGTGATCTGCCCCTGCGTCTGCGCCTGGATGCGGTCGTCGCCGATCGCGGACGCCGCGTCGAGCCCGTCGTTGATGTCGGCCTGGGTCAGCTCCTCGATCAGCCCCGTCTCCACAGCGTTGGCCGCCCAGACGCCCGCGTAGCAGTCCGCCTGGAGCTCGGAGCGGACGGCGCGGCTCTCGGGCCCTTGGCGGTCGTTGCCGATCCGGTCGAGGACTTCGAGCTGGTTCTGGACGTGGTGGCCGTACTCGTGGGCGATGACGTAGGCCTGCGCGAACGGCGCTCCGCCCGCGCCGAGGCGCGACTGTAGCTCGTCGAAGAAGCCGAGGTCGATGTAGATCCGCCGGTCGCGCGGGCAGTAGAACGGGCCGACCTGCGAGCTCGCCAAGCCGCACTGCGTCTGCACCTGGTCGGTGAAGAAGACGGTGTTCGCGTACTGGTACCGGCGGTTGCTCCGCTGGAAGACGCCGTCCCAGAAGCGCTGCGTGCTGTTGACGACGGCGACGATCCGGCAGTCCTGCCGCTCGTTCGCGTCCTCGCCCGTTTGGCATTCCCGCGAGACCTCGCTCGGGGTGTCGCCCTGCCCGACCTGCTGCTCGTCGAGCGGGGCGAGCTGGCCGAGCCCCTCGCCGCCGCCGAGCAGCGTGAGCAAGAGGTAGATGACCACCGCCGCGATTCCGATGCCGCCGCCGCC
>DASSSO010000113.1:0-33077 GCA_035776735.1 Gaiellaceae bacterium
GGGCGCTGCCTGTCGTACGGGCAGGCACTCACGTACTGGCCGCTGGTCGAGGCGCTGCGAACGCTCGGTGAACCGGCGGAGGCGGCACTGGAGCTGCTGGTCGCCGGCGGGGCGACCTCGCAACAGCAGCTCGCCTGGAACGTGCAGCAGGCGCTCGATCAAGCAGCGAAGAAGCGACCGCTGCTCGTCGTGCTCGAGGATCTTCACTGGGCCGAGCCGGCGCTGCTCGACCTGCTCGAGTCTGTGACTGAATCTTCCGTCGATGCCCCAATCTTGGTGCTCTGCCTGGCTCGCCCAGAGATCCTCGAGCAGCGCCCGGCCTGGGCCGGAACCGTGGCCAATGTGCTGCTCGGGCCGCTCGCTCCAGCCGATTCCGCCTCGCTGCTCGGCCACCTCGACCGACCGCTGGAGGACGATGCGCGAGAGCGTGTGCTCCGGCTCGCCGCCGGCAATCCGCTCTTCCTCGAGGAGCTGAGCGCATTCGTCGCAGAGGGCGAGACCGGCGAGAAGCTGCCGCCGCGGATCCAAGTCCTGCTGCAGGCGCGGCTCGACCTGCTGCCGGAGCCGGAGCGACTGCTGCTCGCGACTGCTGCGCTCGAGGGCATGGTCTTCCACCGCGGTGCGCTCGAGGCGCTTCTTCCCGAGGAACAGCGCCCTGACCTTGCCGCCCGGCTCGCGGCGCTCACCGGGAAGCTGCTTCTTCACCCGACCATGGCTCAGCTAGACCGCGAGTCAGCGTTCCGGTTCCGCCACCAGCTGATCCGCGATGCCGCCTACGCTGCGCTTCCGAAGAGCGATAGAGGACGGCTGCACGAGGCGTTCGCCGACTGGATCGAGCAGCACGGCGCGGGGCGCATCGAGCTCGAGGACATCAACGCGTACCACCTGGAACAGGCTGCCCTCCTGAAGCGCGAGCTCGGGGCGGGTGAGCCCGCGCTCGAGCGTCGTGCCGTCACTGCCCTTGCGGCGGCCGCCGAGCGGGCCAGCCGACGCACAGACCTCCGAGCAGCGGCCAGCCTCGGCCGCCGGGCTCTCAGGTTGGTGGAGGAGGATGATCCGCCCGCGCCAGAGCTGGAGCTCGAGCTCGGCTTCATGATCGCGACGCTCGGCCATTTCGACGAGGCGCAGCCGCTGCTGGCGCATGCCGAGCAGAACACGCGGGACACCGCCGTGAAGGCGGCCATCCAAATCGCACGCCTGCACGCGGCGCTGCACTTCGCGCCGGAAGGAGGCGTAACGGCCGCGATCCGGCGCGAGTGCGCCGAGGCGATTCCCCTCTTCGAACAGCGTGGTGACCACCGGTGGCTGGGGCGCGCGTGGCACGCCCTGGGCGACGCGGAGTGGGGTCAGCTGCGGGCGCAGGCGTGCGCGGACGCATACGAGCAGGCAGCCGCGGAGGCCGAGCTCGCCGGCGACGGCTCGCTCCGCTCGCGCGCCCTCATGCAACGACTGGCTTGCCTCGCCCACACGCGAGTCACGTTCACCGCCGCTGTCGAAGAGGCGGAGCGACTCTCGGAGCAGCTTCCCGGCGAGCCGGCCATCGAGGCGACTGCGGGACTGATCCGCGTCCTGGCGGCGTTGAACGACGGCCGCCGCGACGAAGCGCGCGCTTTGGCCCCCCAGTTCCTCGAGCGCTTCCGCAGCGCCGGCTATCCCATCTGGGCGGCGATCAACACCGCAAATGTCGGGCTGCAACAGCTGTTCAGTGGCGACGTCGAAGAGGCCGAACGCCTCGTGCTCGACGGGATCGCCGAGCTGGAGCAACTCAACGAACGCCTCTTCCGCGGTCTCGCCAAGACGTACCTCGCCCAGATCCGACTTGCCCAGGGCCGCTTTGGCGAGGCGCTTCATCTCGCCGGAGAGGCGGAGAACGACAGCGGGCCCGACGACCGACGGACCGCGATCTACGCCGCCAGCGTCCGTGCGCGGGCCCATGCCTCTCTCGGTGAGATCGAGCGGGCCAGAGCCGCCGCGGCGACAGCCGTCGCCATCGCAGATTCCACGGACTCCCTTCAGTCCCACGCGATGGCGCAGTACTCCCTCGCTGAGACGCTCGCCGCCGCGGGGGATCTCGCTGCCGCGATCACGGCGGCGGAAGAGGCTGTCCGCCTGTGGACGACACTCGACCGCAGGCCTCTACGGCGATTCGCCGCCGCCCTCGCGGAGCAGATCGAGCGCGAGGCCGTCGCAGCCCCCGCCTCGCAGACCTCGTAGGCCGGCGCTCAGGCCCGTCCGTGCCGGGGGCGCCTCAGTGGTGGTGCTCGTGTCCCGCGAGCTCTTCCATGCGCTCGAGCACCCGCTGCGTGACCTCCGGCGGGGCGGCGTCGAACGCTGGAAGCTGCAGGTCCTCCTCCTTGCGGAAGTGCACGCCGATTAGGGCGTACAGCCCGTAGAGCAGCTCCTGCAGCGTGTCGAGGTCGTCGGCGTCGGCAGTCTCGAGCCGCTCGACCCGCGCCACGATCGCCTCGTGGTCGTGGATCATCGGCACCGCGGCGTCCGGGTAGCCGACGAGCTTCGCCCACTCGGGGTAGAGCACCTCCTCCTCGGCCCGGGCGTGGGGGAGGAGCGTGCCGCGGAGGAAGTCCAGGATGCGGCCGACGAGCGCGATCCGTTCCTCGGGCGAGAGCCGCGGCAACTCCCGTGCGGCCTGGCGGATGTGCTCGATGTGCGAGAGCAGCGCTTCGTGTTCTCGCCGGAATGGCTCCGTGGGACGCATCGTCAACTCACCTCTCCGGCCGCAAGCCTTGCAGAGAGCGAGCGCCGGCGTGGCCGGCGCTCGCTCGTTCTCGGCTGTCCGAGGCGCTACCTGGCGACGACCCGCACGAAGCGGCTCGTCGACCGCAGGTAGCCGGGCGTCTGCGGGACGAACATGCGGACGCGATGCGTGCCGCGCGGCAGCCGGACGCGGAACCTGGCGCTGAGGTTGCGGGCCCGGAGCTGGACCTTCTTCACGTTCGCCCAGCGGTTGTTCCTGAGGCGCCGCTGGAACCAGGCGACGCGGGAGACGTGCTCCGGCTGCGCCATCATGGTCATGCGGAAGACGCCCCGACGAGCGTCGACGACCCGGAGCCCGACCTTCGGCCGCACGTGGGCGTACGGCTCTTGGTTGCTCGGCTGGCCGCTCCAGCGGGCCGTGTAGCCGGTGCGGATCGTCGGCCGGTGCGCCCAGCGGAAGTCGCCCGACGAGTCGGTCCGCAGCGCGACGATTCTGGTCTCTCCGCGATACGGGGTGACGGTCAGCTCGACAGTCTCGTTCGGCCGTCCGTTCGTGAGCTCGCCGGAGACGCGAACGAGCTCGCCGTACCTGACGGTGGTCGTCGTGCCCTGGGGCCCGCTGCCCACGCGGGAGATGGCGAGATTGACGGCCGGCGCCTGTGCGACTGCGGGCGCGACGGCCGCCAGGGCGAGCGCCGCGATGATGGCGAAGATGCCTTTCCTCATGAGAGTTCCCTCCCCGTCGAGATAGTTCGGATCACGATCCGTGTCCCCGGGGAGGTGCTGCTTTATGCCTCCAAACGAAGGCTTTTCCAATCCTTTACGACTATTGCCGTCGTGACGGCGATCCCCCCGCACGAGGGATTGGCGGTTCCCGGCCGTGCCCCGATGTCAGCCGCGTAGGCCCCAACGGAAGGAGAGGGACCGAGACAGCTTGCGGCCAGCTGAGCTCTGTTCAACAGACCATGGCCGCCGCAAAGCTCAAGACCGTCTCAGGCGCCCTCGTGGCAGCCGCAGCGCTTCTCGCAGCCGCCGCTCCGACGACGGCCGCTCCGCTCGCAAGCCCGAGCCCGCTGGCCCCCGGGGCCGGCGCCAGCGCACAGGCGCTCCCCGCCTTCGCGTGGAGCGCGGTCGCCGGTGCCGCCCGCTACGAGTTCCAGTTCGCCGCGGACGTCGGCTTCAACGCGCCCGTCCTCGGGCGCGGGGAGGACCAGTTCTTCACCCGGAACACCCGGGCGACCCTCAAGAAGACGATCCCGAACGGGACGTACTACTGGCGTGTCCGCGCGGTGGCCGCGGACGGCTCCGTTTCCCCGTGGTCGGCGCCTCGGCAGCTGCGCAAGGGCTGGACGCTCGCGCCTGCCTTGCAGGTGCCGGCACACGGGGCGGTCGTTTCGCACCCGACGAGCCCGCTCGTTCTCCGCTGGTCGGCCGTGCCGCACGCCGCGAAGTACCTCGTCACGATCGCCAGCGACCCGCTGCTCGGCTCCGCCGTCGGCGGCCAGCAGAACGTCGAGACGTCCGGCACGGTCTACGCGCCCCGCTCGCTCCTCCTGCCGCCGGGCACCTACTACTGGGGCGTCACGCCGATGGACGCACAGGATCACCGCGGCGTGCCGTCGCCGGTCCAGTCCTTCACCTGGACATGGCCGACCGCGACCTCGCCCTCCGTCAGCGACCTGATGGCCGAGCCCGAGGTCTTCGACCCGTACTTCTCGTGGGCGCCCGTTCCGGGTGCCGCGAAGTACGAGCTCGAGGTCAACCCGACCGCCGACTTCTCGCCCGGCTCGAAGGTGTGCTGCACCGGGACGATCATCGGGTCGTCGCACTCGCCGACCACGATGCTCCGCGACAACACCTACTACTGGCGTGTCCGCGCGCTGGACGCCTTCGGCAACGCCGGGCAGTGGAACCTCGGGACGCCGTTCACGAAGACGTTCGACAAGGTGCCGCCCGTCGCGGCGCCGAGCATCAAGAACCTGCGCATGCGCGACAACCTCTCGGATCCCGGAACCGACGTGGACTCGGGCACGCCGGGGTACCAGACGAGCGTCCCGGTCCTGACGTGGAGCCCAGTCCCGGGCGCGTCCAGCTACGAGGTCGACGTCTTCCCGTTCGAGGACGGCATCTGCGACTGGTCCGACTCCGACGGCCCCGACGACAACTGGCGCCTCAAGACGGCGACGACGTCGTGGACGATGCTCGGCGTGGGTTGGGGCGGCGTGAAGCCGTACCCCGACGCCCGCGCGGTGTCCACCGACGGAAACCACGCTCCGATCGCAGGGAAGTCGTACTGCGCGCGGGTTCGCGCGCGTGCGGATCGCGACGCGGGCTCACTGGAGGTCTACGGCGAGTACACGTACCTCGAGGACGTGACGGGAACGGCCTTCACCTGGGTCGGGCCTCCCGCCGGCGGCAGCTGCTCGCCGTCTTGCGTCCCCGGGAACCTCGGCTCGGACGACTACCTGCTGCCCGCCACCGGCGTCACGACGACGCGCATGCCGCTCTTCACCTGGAGGCCGCTCGCCGGCAAGGGGAGCTACTTCGTGCTGGTGGCGAAGGACCCGTCGTTCAGCAACATCGTCGACTACGCGTTCACGCAGCTGCCGGTCTACGCTCCGCGGACCGCCTCTGCGCCGACGACGTACACGGACGAGGAGACGCTCTACTACTGGGCCGTCCTGCCCGCGAACAGCGCGAACGGCGACGGTGCGGCCGGGAATCCGCTCCAGGCGGCGCCCGACAACTTCCAGAAGCTCTCGACCCCTCCGTCGCAGCTGGCTCCGACGCCGGGGGCCGACGTCACCGGCCAGCCGACGTTCCAGTGGACGTCGGCAGAGGGCTCTCGGCGCTACCGGCTCCAGGTCTCGAACGACCCGAGCTTCGGGACGGTGCTCGACGACGTCCAGACGGCATCGACCGCCTACACGAGCGCGACCTCGTATCCAGCCGACACCGTGCTCTACTGGCGCGTGCGCGCCGACGACGAGAACCTCGTCGGGCTGCGGTGGTCGTCCGTCGGAACCTTCCAGCGCCGCCTTCCGGTGCCCTTGCCGAGGTTCGAGCCGCCGACGGGTGACATGTATCCGCTGATCGCCTGGAATCCCGTCGCGGGCGCCGTCTCCTACCGGGTCGCGATCGACGAGCCGGACGGCGACCACAGCGAGTACGACGACTTCCGCTCGGCCGCGGCGAGCTTCGGGAAGATGACCGGCACCGGCATCGTCGGCGTTCGTGTCCGCGCCAACTTCCCGACGAAGACCGGCCAGGCCACTGCGGGCCCGTGGTCTGCGACCGCGAACTTCACGCGGACGATGGGCGAGCCGACCGGCGCGAGGACGGATGCGTCGACGAGCCACCTGGTCTTCGCGTGGGACCCGAAGCCCGGCACGAAGCACTACCGCGTGCTCGTCGCGAACCGCGAGGACTTCGCGACGACGGTCGAGAACGTGACCACGGACAACACCTCGTACGCGCCGACGCTGACATCCACGCTGTACCTGCAGGGCGGGACGTTCTGGTGGAAGGTCGCCGCCTACGACGAGGACAACAACGTCGGCGACTTCACCCGGGCGCACTCGTTCACGCTGACGAAGACCTCGGCGAACCGCCCCGGCGGCATCCAGGCGGCTCAGCGGCTGCGCCTGGGCGTCAAGGGGAGGCTCCGCGTCAAGCGAATGAGCCGCCTGGTCGTGACCGTCAGAGCAGGCGGC
Source organism: Gaiellaceae bacterium (assembly GCA_035776735.1). Classification (GTDB taxonomy): domain Bacteria; phylum Actinomycetota; class Thermoleophilia; order Gaiellales; family Gaiellaceae; genus JACDAN01. Next base: position 6,429 of record DASSSO010000113.1, read on the forward strand.
CGGGTCGTTCGCGGCGCCAAGGTGCGCGGCCTCGGCTCGGGCCTCAGGCCCCGCTGGCGGGCGACGAACCGCAGGGGCCAGGTCGTCTTCCGCTTCCGGCCGAAGCGGAAGGGCGTCGTGTATTTCCAGGCGACGAAGCGCGGCTACCTGGTCGGCACCGCCCGGGTGCGGGTGCGCGTCCGCTAGACGAACACGTCCGCGGCGCAGCTGAAGACGAGTGCGTCCAGGACGTCGCCGCGCTCGACGCCGCGAAGCGACGGATGCCCCAGGTCGACGGCGGCATCCGGCCAGGACTCGAGCCCGAGTGACGCCGCGCCCTCGTCGGCGCCGAAGCAGAGCAGCGTGCCGGCGTCGCAGACCTCTCGGCTGAGCGTGCGGCGCCGAGCGGTCGTCTCGAGCTCGCGAAGCTCCTCGAGCGGATCGATCCTCACGTTCGAGTCGGAGCCGATGCAGATGCCGATCCCTCGCTCGCGCAGCCGCTCGAACGGGGCGAACCCGTCGCCGAGGTTCGCCTCGGTCGTCGGGCAGACGCAGGCGCGTGCGCCCGCCTCGGCGAGGAGGTCGAGCTCGCTGTCGTCGGCGTGCGTCGCGTGCACGACGGTCGTTCTCGGTCCCAGGCAGCCGGTCTGCGCCAGGAGCTCGATCGGCCGGAGGCCGTGCTCGGCGAGGCACTCCTCGATCTCGCGGAGCTGCTCGTCGGCGTGGACGTGCAGAGGCAGGCCCTCGCGGGCGGCGTAGGCGCCGATCTCCTCGAGCCAGTCGCGGGGGCAGGCGCGGACGGAGTGGGGCGCGCAGCCGATGCGCACGCCCGCCTCACGGAGCTCCTCCAGCTGCCGGAGGTACTCGGCCGTCGACCCCTGCCGGAAGCGCTCGATGCCGCCTCGGGCGTAGGCGCTGAGGAGGAGGACGATCTCGATGCCGGCGTCGGCGGCCGCCCCGACGGCTGCGTGAGCCTCTGGCAGGCCCAGGTAGTGGAACTCGCCGACCGCGGTGTACCCGGCCGCGCGAAGCTCGCGGTACGTCTGCGCGTACTCGCTGCGGACCGTCTCGGGCGTCTGGCGTTCGGCCTCGGCGATCATGGCCTCGCGCCAGGCCCAGAAGTCGCCGCCCGTCCGGCGCCCGCGAAGCGCCCGCTGGAACGCGTGGCAGTGCGCGTCGACGAAGCCGGGAAGGGTGAGCGTCGGGGACTCGTCCACTGGGACGCATCGTCACACTTCACGCTCGTTTCCGTCACCCACGCGTGCGTCCGACACCGATACGCTCGAAGTGGGGAGGAGGTTGGAGGCCCCCGAGGGCCCGCGTCACGCCTCGCCCCACACCGGCCCGGCCGGGCGGCCGAGCCCGGGAGCTTTATCCTTGCTTGGGATGGCCGAACGTGTCGTCCCGCTTCGCTTGGCGCAGATCCCAAACGCTCTGACGGTCGCGCGTTTCGCGGCGATCCCGGTCTTCGTCGTGCTGCTAGCCACCGCCGACGGCGGTCACAGCTGGCCGGCGGCGATCCTGTTCACGGCGGCCGCCGCGACCGACCAGGTCGACGGCTGGCTCGCGCGCCGCTGGCACGTCGAGTCCCGGTTCGGCACCGTCGCCGACCCGCTCGCCGACCGGCTGATGATCGACACCGCCGTCATCGGCCTCGTCCTCCACGGCCGGCTACCGTGGCCGGCGCTCGCCCTGATCCTGGCCCGTGACGCCGTGCTCATCGGCGGGTACAAGCTCGTCGTGCCCCGCGGTTACGAGCTCTCCGTCAGCCTGACCGGGAAGGTCGCGACCTGGATCCTCTACGCATCCCTCGCGCTCATGCTCGCGACCGAGGAGGGCACGACCTTCCCGCTCGTGCTCTTCTGGATCGGCCTCGGGCTTTCCCTGTTCGCCGGCGCCGCGTACATCGTGGGCGCGCTCCGGAGCCGGACATGAAGGCGGTCGTCATGGCCGGCGGGGAAGGGACGCGCCTCCGCCCGCTCACGTCCAACCAGCCGAAGCCGATGGTTCCCATCGTCGGGAAGCCGTGCATGGAGCACATCCTCGAGCTCCTCAAGGAGCACGGCTTCGAGGATGTGATCGTCACCGTCGCCTTCCTGCCGCAGGCGATCCGCGGCTACTTCGGGAGCGGCGAGAGCCTCGGTCTGGACATCGATTACTCGGTGGAAGAGTCCCCGCTCGGCACGGCCGGCTCGGTCAGGCTTGCGAGCGGACGCCTCGACGACACGTTCCTGGTGATCTCGGGCGACGCGCTCTGCGACTTCGACCTCGGCAAACTCGTCGAGGCCCACAAGGAGAAGGGCTCGGCCGCGACGCTCGCGCTCAAGTCCGTGGAGAACCCGCTCGAGTTCGGGATCGTGGTCACGGACAGCGACGGGCGCGTCGAGCGGTTCCTGGAAAAGCCCTCGTGGAGCCAGGTCTTCTCGGACACGATCAACACAGGCGTGTACGTGATCGAGCCCGAGGTCTTGAGGCACGTCCCGACCGACCGGCCATACGACTTCTCGAAGGAGCTCTTTCCGCTGCTCCTCGAGATGGGGAGGCCCGTGTACGGGCACGTCGTCGAGGGCTACTGGCAGGACATCGGCAACCTGGCGCAATACCGGCAGGCGAACTTCGACGCGCTCGACGGCAGCGTGCGCCTCCAGATTCCCGGCGTCCGGCTCCGAGGCAACGTCTGGCTCGGGGAGGGGGTCGAGATCGACGACCTCGACCGGATCGAGGGGCCTGCCTACCTCGGCAACTACTGCCGGGTCAGCACCGACGCCACCGTCGGGCCGTACTCGGTGCTCTCGTCGAGCGTGACGCTGCGCGAGCGCGCGCGCACCGTCGCCTCCGTGATCGACGCCGCCACGCACATCGGCCGCAGCGTGCTGATCGAGAACGCCGTCGTCGGGCGCAGCTGCGACATCCGCTCCCACGTCCGGATCCACGAGGACGTCGCGATCGGGGACGAGGTCACGATCGGCGCCGAGAGCGTCGTCATGCCCGGCGTCCGCATCTTTCCGTTCAAGGAGGTCGAGTCCGGGTCGCAGGTCTTCGAGAACCTCGTCTTCGAGTCGCGGACGACGCCGCAGCTGTTCGCGCAGGGCGGCGTGTCGGGCCTCGTGAACGTCGACCTCACGCCCGACACCGCGCTCCGCATCGCAGCTGCGATGGGGACGGCGCTCAAGCGCGGGACGCGGGTGGTCGGGAGCCGCGAGTCCGCGCCGGCCTGCCGGATGATCAAGCGGGCGATGATCTCGGGGCTGAACTCGACCGGCGTCAACGTCGCCGACCTGCGGGTCCTGCCCGCCGCGGTGGCGCGCCATCTCCTGAAGAGCCACGGCTACGACGCCGGGTTCCACGTGGGGCTGAGCGGCACGGACCCCGAGGCCGTGCGCATCCAGTTCTTCGAGCATCCGGGCATCGAGGCGTCCGCCTCGTTCCAGAAGGAGATCGAGAAGCATTTCACCCGGCAGGAGCTGCGCCGGGTTGCCGCCGCCGACGTCGGCGGCATCAGCTACCCGGCCCGGGCCCGGGAGGAGTACGCCGACGACCTGCTCGCCAACCTAGACGTGGAGGCGATCCGCCGGCGGGAGTTCCGGATCGTCGTCGACTACGGCTACTCGGCGGCGTCCTTCGTGCTGCCCCTCGTCCTCGGCCCGCTCGGCGTCGAGGCGGTCGCCGCGCACGCGTTCACGCCGGATCTGCCGCCGGGCGAGACGGCGACGCTCCGCGGCCTCGTCGGGCAGACGAAGCGGCTGGTCGGCGCCGTCGGCGCGGACCTCGGAGTGGTCTTCGATCGGGCGGCCGAGCGGCTCTACCTGGTCGACGACCAGGCCCGCGAGATCCCCGTGGAGCAGGCGCTCCTCCTCTACCTCCGGCTGATCGGAAGCGATGGCCGGGTGGGGAAGCTCGCGTTCCCCGTCACGGTCACGAGCCAGGTCGAGCGTCTGGTCGAAGGCAGCAGCCTCGAGGTCATCCGCACTCCGGCCTCCCTCGCCGAGCTCACCAAGGCGGCGGCCGAGGACGGAGTGATCTTCGCCGGCGCGGTAGGCGGCGGCTACGTCTTCCCGGAGTTCCTGCCCGCCTACGACGCGATCGCGAGTCTCTGCAAGCTCCTCGAGTTGCTGGCGCCGGTCGGGCGGCCGCTCTCCGAGTTGGTCTCCGAGCTGCCGGTCTCCCGCGTGGTGCACAGGCAGGTGCCGTGCCCGTGGGCGCAGAAGGGAGTCGTCATGCGCGTGCTCACCGAGCGGCTGAAGGACCGTGACGTCGACCTCCGTGACGGCATCAAGGTGTTCGACAAGCGCGGCTGGGCGCAGGTGCTGCCCGACCCCGACGAGCCGCTCGTGCATGTGTACGCGGAGGGAGAGAGCGACGCCGTCTCGGCCGAGCTCGAGCAGGAGCTCCGGAGCCTCGTCGAGGACGTGCTGCAGAATGGTGAGACCGACGAGGCTCCTGCGGAACGCTCAAGTTGAGGTTGACCCTTAACCAGCCGACTGGTTAACTGACCCCCGACCGAAAGGCCCGAATGGAACCGTTGCCCGATCTCGCAGCCCTGTCAGACGAAGAGCTCAAGTCGCTGATCGACGACCTCCAGCACGAGGAGCAGGAGGTGTCGTACCGCCGGCGCCTGCTGCACGGGAAGATCGACATCCTCCGCGCGGAGCTCGTCTCGCGGCTGCAGCAGCAGGAGGGAGCGGGGGAGGGCCCGCTCAGCGAGGTCGACGTCGACAAGCTTGCGGCGATCCTCGCCGGCAAGGCCACGCCGCCCGAGGCCTGAGGCGCCGCGCGTGTCGCACGTCTACTGCCCCGAGTGCGGGTTCCAGAACCCGGAGGCGGCCAACTTCTGCTCCAAGTGCGGTGCCGCCCTCGTCCGTGAGCCTTCCGGCGCGGACACGACGGTGGCGTTCACGCCGGAGGAGCTCGACGAGCAGTCACCGCTCGAGGATCTCGGGATGGAGGGGCCCGCGCTCGTCGTCCGATCGGGCGGCGGGCGGGCCGGCGAGCACTTCGTCCCCAAGAACGACAGGACGACGATCGGGCGCTCGCCGGACTGCGACATCTTCCTCGACGACGTGACCGTCTCCCGGACGCACGCAGTGCTCCTGCGCCGCAACGGCGGCTTCGTCATCGAGGACCAGGGCAGCCTGAACGGCACCTTCGTCAACCGCCGGCGGATCGACTCGTCGCCCCTCTCCGACGGCGACGAGGTCCAGATCGGCAAGTACCGGCTGACCTTCCTGGAGCAGTGAGCGCGACGGCGGTCAGGCAGGCGGACGAGCGTCCGCTCACGATCGGGGCCGTCTGCAGGCTCCTGCGCGAGGAGTTCCCCGACATCTCGATCTCGAAGATCCGCTACCTCGAGGATCAGGGCCTGCTCGCCCCGAGGCGCACGCCCGGCCGGTACCGCCTCTTCGGCGAGGAGGACGTCGAGCGGCTGCGGACGATCCTGCGCCTCCAGCGCGACGAGTTCCTGCCGCTGCGGGTGATCCGCCAGGAGCTCGCGACGACGGCCGCGAAGGGAGGACGCAGGCGCCGTTCCGGCCTCACTGCCACCGACGAGGAGGTCGAGCTGCAGGAGCTGTGCGAGCGCGCCGGCCTGACCCCGGCGCTTGCCCGCCAGCTCGAGGAGTACGGGCTGCTCGAGTCGCGCGTGGACGGGGGAGAGCGTCTCTACCGCGAGGGCGAGGTCGACATCGCCGCCGCCTGCGCGAAGCTCGCCCGCTTCGGGATCGACGCGCGCCACCTGCGGTCGTTCCGGTCGGCGTCCGAGCGCGAGGTGGGGCTGCTCGAGGCGATCGTCGCGCCCGCGCTGCGATCCAGGAACGCGGAGCGGCGGCAGAGCGGGCTGGAGGACCTCCAGCTGCTCGCCGAGCTCGCGCAGGAGCTCTCCCAGCTCCTCTTCTGGCGCGCGCTGCGTAAGCTTGCCGCGTCGTGATCGATCTCAAGACGCGCGTCCGCGAGGTACCCGACTGGCCCGAGCCCGGCGTGGGGTTCAAGGACGTCAGCCCGCTGCTGCGCGACCCGGTGGCGCTGGCACAGACCGTGGACGAGCTTGCCGCCTGGACGCGCGAGCAGCGTCCCGACCTCGTGCTGGGCGCCGAGGCCCGCGGGTTCATCCTCGGCGCGGCGATCGCGAAGGAGGTTCCGTGCGGCTTCGTGCCGGCGCGGCGCCCGGGGAAGCTTCCCCCCGAGACGGTGAGCGCGACCTACGCGCTCGAGTACGGCCAGAACGCGCTCGAGCTGAACGCCGACGCGATCGGCGCCGGGACCCGGGTCGTGATCCACGACGACGTGCTCGCGACGGGCGGCACGGTCGAGGCGATCGGCGGCCTGGTCGAGCAGCTCGGTGGGGAGGTCGTCGGCGTCAACTTCATCATCGAGCTGACCTTCCTCGGTGGGCGCGAGCGGCTCGCCAAGTACCCGCTGCACTCGCTGATCTCCTACTAGGAGAAGGTTCCGCACGGTTTCGGCGGGTTCGGCCGCCGTGGTTCCCTCCCGCCAGGGATCGACCCGCACCCGCGTGCCGACGATAGACGGAGTGCCGTGAACGTCATGCCGCCGCCCGATGACGGGAGAGCCGTCAGCCGCCTCCTCGACCACTGCTCGTGCGTCTCGCGCCTCGCCAGGGCGAAGCCGCACGCCCGCGACCGTCTCGAGGCCGCGCTCGGCGGCGAGCTCGCGCGGCGCCTAGTCGGGGCGCTTGCCGGCGATCACCGGCTGCCTGCGCGCGTCCTGCTCGACTGAGGGCGCCTGGGCTCGTCCCCGCCGTAGAGGCGGACGAGCAGGAAGATCCCGCACCCTGCGACGACGCTGAGGATGAAGGCGGTTGCGCCGTTCACGCCGACGGCGAGCATGCCCAGCCAGAGGTAGAGGCCGAGCCCGAAGGCCCAGAGGAACGAGGTGACGCCGCGGTCGATGCTGGGCTGGCGCAGATGCATTGACGGCACCGATCCTAACCAGGGGCGCAGCCGGCGTGCCGTGCGTGCGTCGGACCGCAAAAAAGGATCTGGCGCCGAGGAACCCGAGGGCCCCTCTGCGCCAGATCGTTCGCCGAGCCGATCCCGCTTTCGTCCACCGATCCTGGTGACTTTCGCCTTCCGGCTACGGCCCTCAGGATCTGCTTCGTCCTACTCGCGTCCCGTGCTCGACGCAAAGGGGACATTAGGGACGTGGCCGGCCGGGTGCAAGACCCTCCAGCCGACAACTTCCCGCTATTTGCGAAAAGTTCATTTTTCCACATTTCCACAGCCTGTGGGCCATCGTGCTCTACCACAGTCCGGGCATAAAAAAGGATCTGGCGCCGAGAAACCCGAAGGCCTCTCTGCGCCAGATCGTTCGCCGAGCCGATTACGCTTTCGTCCACCGATCCTGGTGACTTTCGCCTTCCGGCTACGGCCCTCAGGATCTGCTTCACCCTACTCGCGTCCCGTGCTCGACGCAGGGAGGAGACTAGGGGCCGGTGCAGGGAGATGCAAGACCCTGTGAAGACAAGTTCACGCTATTTGCACACTTTTCTTTTTTCCACATTTCCACAGTCATCCGTCCAACCTGTGGACAACTCATCGCGTTCGCGCCTCCGCCGAGGAGAAGTGCCTGCAAACACCCGGGCCGGGTTTCCCTCAGCCCCGTCCTCGCCGGCGAGCCACAAGGGGAGGGAGATGGCCGGGCCGGCCGACATCTACGGACTTGACATAACGCCCGTTATCGTGCATTTCGGTTACGAGCGCCTTCCGATGATTGTGTATACACTCGCGCCCGCCTCGACATGAGGTCCCGGCAGCAGCACGTTTTCGCGTCGCCAGTAGTGGAAAAGAGACAACCAGCGGGATGACGACGGCTGAGATCGAGTCTGTCCTCGGCAGCGAGGACCTGCGCCAGCTGCTCGAGACTGCCGAGCAGTCGGGCACGGTCCGGCACGCGGAGCTCGCCGAGGTGCTCGAGCCGCTCGAGCTGGACGAGCTGGAGCTGGAGGCGCTCCAGCGGGAGTTCGAGCAGCGCGGGATCGACGTCGTCGACGAGGAGCGCCAGCCCGAGAAGGCGCCCGAGCCGCCCCCGCAGCCCGTCTACGAGACGACGACCGATGCCCTCCAGCTCTTCCTGCGGGAGGCCGGCCGGCATCCGCTCCTGACCGCCGCCCAGGAGGTGGAGCTCTCCAAGCGGATCGAGCGCGGAGACATGCAGGCCAAGCAGCGGATGATCCAGTCGAACCTGCGCCTCGTGGTCTCGATCGCCAAGAACTACCGAAACCAGGGCCTGCCCTTCCTGGACCTGATCCAGGAGGGAACGCTCGGGCTGATCCGCGCCGTCGAGAAGTTCGACTGGCGGCGCGGCTACAAGTTCTCGACCTACGCCACCTGGTGGATCCGGCAGGCGGTGGCCAGGGCGCTTGCGGACAAGGCCCGGACGATCCGGATGCCGGTCCACATCGTCGAGCGGCTCCAGAAGCTGAACAAGGCGGAGAGGATCCTCTGGACGCAGCTCGGTCGGGAGCCGACGCTCGAGGAGATCGCCGAGGAGGCGAGCCTCCCCATCGAGCAGGCGCGCGAGGTGAAGGCGGCCGCGCACGCGTCGACGAGCCTCGACCAGCCGGTCGGCGAGACGGAGGACGCGGTCTTCGGCGACTTCGTCGCCTGCGCCGGCCCGCAGCCGGACGAGGAGGTCGAGGTCTCGTTGCGCAGCCAGGCTCTCGCCCGCGCCCTCGGGGCGCTGACGGACCGCGAGCGTGCCGTGTTGATCCTCCGCTACGGACTCGACAACACGGAGCCGCGGACGCTCGAGGAGATCGGCCGCACGCTCGATCTCACGCGCGAGCGTGTCCGACAGATCGAGGGACACGCCCTCAAGCGGCTGAGCCGCCTGCACGGCATCGAGAGCATCGGCTAGCGGCTCGCGCCGCTCCCGCCTACCCCTCGAGATAGAACTGCAGCCCCGGCGCGACCGAGCGCAGCTCGCGCAGCGCGCGTGACTCGAGCTGTCGGACGCGCTCCCGGGTGATCCCGAGGTCGGTGCCGACCTCTTCCAGAGTCTTCGGGGTGTGACCCTCGAGGCCGAACCGCATTGCGAGCACCCGGCGCATCCGAGGGTTCAGGCGCAGCATCGCCTCGGCGAGCTCCACCGAACGCAGCTCCTTCGCGGTCGCGTCGTCGGGCCGGTCGGAGTTCGTGTCCTCGATGAGGTCGCCGTAGAGGCTCTCGCCGTCGCCGACGGGCGTCTCGAGGCTGACGGGGTCCTCGACCAGGTCGAAGAGCTCACGGACGCGCTCGACGGTGAAGCCGCTCTCCTTAGCGATCTCCTCCACCGTCGGGTCGCGGTTGAGCTTCTGCGTCAGGATCCGGCGGGCGCGGAGCACCTTGCGTGCCTGCTCGGCCACGTGTACGGGCAGACGGATCGTCCGCCCCTGGTCGGCGAGCGCGCGCGCGACGGCCTGGCGGATCCACCAGGTGGCGTACGTGGAGAGCTTGAAGCCGAGCTTCCAGTCGAACTTCTCCACCGCGCGGATCAGGCCGAGGTTCCCCTCCTGGATCAGGTCGAGGAGCGGGACGCCGGCCTTCGTGTAGTTCCGCGTGATCGACATCACGAGGCGCAGGTTCGACTCGATCAGCTTGCGCTTCGCCGCCTCGTCGCCCGCGTCCTTGCGGCGGGCGAGCTCGCGCTCCTCCTCGGCGGTGAGCAGTGGGCCGTCGCCGATCTGGCGGACGTAGAGCTTCAGCGGGTCGGTGAGCGGCGTGCCGTCGTCGGTCTTCCCGGCAGGCTCCTCGCGCTCCTCGACTTCGGGGGTGTCGAGTTGGCCGGAGCCGGGTAGGACCTCGAGATGCGGGACCGTGGCCTCGGTCTCGGCGTCGGGCTCAGGAAGGGGCCGCGGCTCCACTGCCCGTGTATCGGCGCCCCACTCCCCAAGCGGGTTCCCCCGTTCGAGGGAGGCGCGCCGTCCAGTCCCCTAACCGAAGGGAATCGCTAACGTCACACGAAGGTGGGGTCGAAGTTCCTCTTATGTGCGGTATTGCCGGTTACAGCCTGAAGCCCGATGCCCGGATCGACCGGACACTGGCGGCGCAAGCCCTGCTCGCGGGCATCGCGGAGCGCGGCGCCGACGCCGTCGGCTATGCCCATCGCTCGCCCGGCGAGGCGGTCTCGGTTCACAAGCAACGCTCGGGAGCGAGCGAGCTCCTCACCGAGCTCGCGATTCCGGCGACGGCGGTGGAGGTGCTCCTCCACGTCCGTGACTACACGAAGGGCCACCCGACGATCATCGCCAACAACCATCCCGTGCGGCACGGCCCGATCGTCGGGGTGCACAACGGGATCATCGTCAACGACGAGGAGATCTTCGAGCGGCATGGATTCGACCGCGACCACCCCACGATGTCCGTCGACACCGAGGCGATCTTCGCGGTCGTCGAGGAGTTCGGGCCCTGGGGCACGACGCTCGAGCAGCTCCGCGGGTCGATGGCGACGGCGTGGGTGGACGAGCGTGAGCGAGGCGCGGTCTATCTCGCGCGCGGCGTCGGCCGGCCGCTCTGGACGGGCGAGTCGCGCGAGGGCATCTTCTTCGCCTCCACGGAGCACGCGCTGGGGGTCTCCGAGCGCTTCCTCGGTCTCAAGCTCCGCAAGCGCGAGCTGTCGGAAGGCACGATCCTCACGCTCGAGGCGGGGCGCCTGGCCTGCAAGGAGCGCTTCCACCCCGACCGCGGCTTTACCGAGCAGCCCCTCCCCGCCGTGCGCGCGCCCGGCGAGCGGGAGTCCTGCCTGCGCCTGCTGACGGCGCTCGCTTCGCTCTAGCGGCCTTCCGCGAGACGCGCCCGTCGGGCGCGACGTCGTAGCCGTCCTCGCGCAGGCGCTCCGCGATCAGGTACTGGAACGTCGACCAGGCGCCGCGGCGGACGTCGAACATCCGGTAGATCTGCCACTCGGTCAGCAGCGAGTCGTCCTCCTTCCTCGCCGCCGCCCACTCCTGGAACTTCGGGAGCCGGCCGAGCCCGATCGCGACCGCGCAGCCCTGGTCGATCGCGCGCTCGAGCCGCTCCTCGCCCACAGGGACGTCGAACCCGGCCTCGCGGAGCGCGTTCGTGAGCGAGCCGAAGGTGTGCCAGTAGAGCGACTTGGACGGCATCGAGCCGCGATGCTCGTCGAGGTCGCGGGCTGTGGGCGTCCGCTCGAGCCTCTCCCCCAGCTCACGGAGCAACTGCAGGAGCTCCTCGCGGGTCGCGAACCGTCGCGGCACGAGGCCTGCGGCGCGCTTGGCGGCGTTCCAGCTGCCGAAGTGCTCGATCACGGTCTGCGGGTGGACGGACGTCTCCGGATCGGCCGCGAACTCGCGCATCGACGGCGAGCGCCCCAGCCGCTCGGCAGACCCCTGCAGCTGCAGGACGATGTCCTCGTCGGTGTAGCGCTTGCGGATCCCAGCTTGGAACCGGGCCAGAGCGTCTCGGTCGAGCGACTCGAGCAGCTCGCGGGCGGGCCGTCGAGCCATGGCAAGAAGGATAGAGCAAACGCGCCGATCTGCAACTGCGGGCGAGCACCGCGCGGTGGCTCCGAATCCAAGTAACACTGTGTTACAAGCGCTCCGAAGCGCGCAGCCAAGCCGCCCCGAGGACTTAGTGACACTGTGTTACTTGGCTCAGGAGGCGGCGAGGAGCTCGCGGCGGGCGGTCTCGTCCTCGATGAGCTCTGGCGGGAGGATCCGCTCGAGCGCGGCCACGCAGCGGGGGCAGAACTGACTGCCGGCGGAGCGCTTGAGCTCCTCCATCGCGTCCTTCGCGGGGCGGGCGGCGCGGTAGATCCTCGTCGTCAGCATCGAGTCGAGCGCGTCGGCGACGTGGATGATCCGGGCGCCGAGCGGGATGTCCTCGCCCTTGAGCCCGTCGGGGTAGCCCGTGCCGTCGAAGCGCTCGTGATGGTGGCGGATCGCCGGCACCGCGTCCTGGAGGAAGCCGAGGCGGTCGATGATCCTCGCCCCCTCCTCCGCGTGCCGCTGCATGAGATCCCACTCGTCGTGCGTGAGCGTCGCCGGCTTCAGGAGGATCGCGTCCGGCACGGCCAGCTTGCCGATGTCGTGGAAGAGAGCGGCGTGGCCGAGGAGGTCGAGCTCGGCCTTGGAGAGCCCGAGCTCGCGGCCGATCGCGAGGGCGAGCTCCTGGACTCGCCGCGAGTGCCCGGCCGTGTACGCGTCGCGCGCGTCCACCGTGGCCGACAGGGACTCCATGGCCGCCGTGGAGCGCTCGCGGAGAAGCCGGTTCGCCTTCTCGAGCGAGACGTTCTGATCCTGGATCGTCTCGGCCGCCTCGCGGAGCTTCTGGGCGCTCTTCCGCGTGTGCCGGAGGTACGCCTCCTGCGTCTTGCGCATCAGGAGGAGCGGGACCGCGAACACGGCGAGCGCGTACGGGCCCGCCGCGTGGTAGGCGATCGCCATGACGCCGCCGACGAAGCCGTACACGACCCAGTGCGGCAGGAGCCAGAGGAAGCGCTCGTGCCACGCCCGCCACCACCGCTCGTGGCCCTCCATCGAGAGGGCGAGGCTGAGGAGGCCGGTGTTGACGGCGAAGTAGGCGGCGCCGGCCGCTAGTCCGGCGCCGACGGTGACGAGCTCACCCAGGCTGCCGTCGAAGCCGACCGCGAAGACCGCGGAGGCCGCGAGCGACGCCAGGGAGAGCGCGCCGATGTTGAAGAGGGTCTTGTGGAGCGGGTAGCGCTTCGCGCTCCAGTCGACCACGCAGGTCGTGATGGCGAGCGCGAGCGCCGCACGCGGCCCGAAGAGCGCGGCGCCGGCGAGAGTGCCGACGGCGCTCACGGAGATCGAGCCGTCGTCCACCTCGAGCGCGACGGCCTGGCCGAGGCCGACGAGGATGACGAGGGCGATCAGTCCGAAGACGTCGGTCGTCGTCCCGAGGAGCGCCCCGAGAACGCCGGCCGAGACGCCGACGAACGAGACGACCCCGACGAGCACTGCGAGGCGCTTCGAGAGCGAGAGGAAGCGGGGTCCGTGGACGGCGTGCGGCCGGTGGGCCGCCTGGCGCCGCTCCTGGCCGGGGGCCATCTCTTCGACCGGCGGCAGCGGGACGACGTGGTCGCCGTCCTCGGTGACCGCGGTCAGCTGCGTGCGACGAGCGGCTGGAATCGCGAGCGACTCCGACGAGTTCGCGTCGAGCACGCGGTTCCGCCCCTGCAGCTTGGCGCGGTAGACGGCGAGGTCGGCCTGGTGGATCAGCTCGTTCGGGTCCGTCCCGTCACGCGGGAACGACGCGACGCCGATCGAGACCGTGGCCCGGATCGGCTCGCTCGACGTCTCGACGTCGAACGTACGCTGCGCGACGGCGCGACGGATCCGCTCCGCGATCTCGAGCGCCTCCTCCGGGCTCGTCTCCGGCAGCAGGATGCTGAACTCCTCGCCGCCGAACCGTGCCGGCACGTCGTAGTGGCGCAGGAGGGCGCGGAAGACGTCGGCGATGCCCTTGAGCACGGCGTCGCCCGCGAGGTGGCCGTAGGTGTTGTTGATCTCGCGGAGCAGGTCGAGGTCGGCCATGATCAGCGAGAGCGGCCGGTCGAACCGAGCTGCGCGCGTCAACTCCTCGTTCAGGGCCTGGCCGAAGTGGCGGGCGTTGAAGAGGCCGGTCTTCGGGTCGACACGGGCCTCCGCCTCGAGCTTCGGCACGGCCAGCGAACGGTGGATCAGGACGAGCGGCGCGACCGCGAACGGGACGAGCCAGGGATTCAGCTCCCAGAACGTCGCGATCCCGACGCCCAGCGCCGCGAGCACGAGATCGGTCGAGAGGCTCTGGACGCTGAAGAGCCCGGACTCGCGGGGCGAGATCCCGCGCGCGAGCGCGAGCGCGGGCGCCAGCAGCGAGTGGTTGATCCCGACGAGGAGGGCGCACGCGGTCAGTCCCGCGAGCGCGAAGCGAAGCTCGTCATAGCCGCCGAGCGAGAGCTCCTGGACGAGGTGCGCGCCTCCGGACGCCGCGAGGATCGCGAGCGTGAAGTTGCAGATGTTGAAGATCTGGATGTACCAGACCGTCCGGTTCTTCAGCCAATCGGGCAGGTGCTGCACGACGGGGACGAGCACGACGAGCTCCGGCGGGAGCAGAAGCGCCGCCGGGATCAGGAAGACGATCGACGTCTGGTACGACTGGTTCTTCCCCGTCCGCACGAGGAAGAGCTGGGCGACCGCTGCCGAGCTCGCCAGGATCAGGAAGGTGACCCACTCGTCCCCCCCGGGCTCGAGGCGCGAGAGGAACGGGGCGGCGACGGCGCACGCCGTGCCCATCACCGCGACGAGATAGAACAGCGCCGCGAGGGACAATCGCTCGCGGCGGGCAGGCTCCCGCCCGGGCGCCTCGCCTCCGAAGCGAATCTCGCTCGGGATGGCGCTCATCTGCTGCTCGTTCCTCGGTGGGTGCCGCAACCGCTCGCTCGCTTTCGGGCAGGAGGGATGAAGGGTCATCCCCGGCTGACGGTAGGCCGGTCACAGTGGGGGGACATCACCCGTTCGAGCTATCGACCGGGGCCGCCGGCCGATTCCCCCCGAACGGGTGAGCCGGGGGCGCCGCGGCCCGGCGCCCCCGGCTCTTTCTGCCGACCTCGTCTACGGGGTCGGAACAGGCTCCGGCTCAGGAGGCGCGTCCACGAGGCCGAGCTCGGCGGCCAGCGCCTCCTCCTCGGGCGTCGAGACGTAGTCGCCGTCCGGATTCGCGACCTCGGACTCGGCGTTGTCCTCCCAGCTCACGTCCGCCGCCGCTAGGACGTCACTCCAGGAGACGTCCGCCCAGGAGACATCGCTCCAGGACACATCCGCCCAAGAGACGTCCGTCCACGAGACGTCGCTCCAGGAGACGTCCGACCAGGACACCGAGTCCCAGGAGACGCTCGCCTTGGCGGCCGCGTACCAGGCGGCACCGTCGAACTCGGTGACGCCCGTGATCAGGTTCGGCTTGACGAACCGGTTCAGCGCCGCGTTCGGGTTCGGAGGCTGCGTGAGCATCGCCGAGCGCGCTGCGTTGATCTCGCCGACGCCCGCCGAGCCCGGCGTTGCGTCGGGGATGTACCGCGCCCGCTTCATCAGCGCGCCCTTGATCTGGTCGGGCGTCCAGTCCGGGTGCGCGATCAGCAGCTGCGCCGCCGCCCCGGCCACGACCGGCGCCGCGAACGAGGTCCCGGACAGGCGCATATACCCGCTGTCGAGCACGTTCTCCGGCTTCGCCGTCCTCAGGGTCGCCGTCGCCGGCACGGGGCCGATCATGTACCGACCCGCGGCCGCGAGCTCCGGCTTCCGGAAGCCGTCCTTCGTGTACCCATAGGCCGACCAGTTGGGGATGTCGTGACGCCAGATGCTCACGCTGCCCTCGAGGTCGACCGCACCCACGGTGATCACGAAAGGGTCGTTGCCGGGCGCGTACGGGACGCCGCTCGGCCCGTCGTCCTTGCCGTAGTTGCCCGCCGCCACGACGACCACGACGCCGCCGAACCACAGCTTCTCGACGGCCCGGTCGAGCGGGTCGTTGATGAAGTTGCTCGGCATCGTCGAGTGGAGCGAGAAGTTCGCGACCTTGATGTTCTCGTCCGCGCGGTGCTCGTAGATCCACTCGGCCGCCGCGATCACGTCGCTCGTGCGAGCCATCCCGTTGTCGTCCATGACGTCCAGCGAGATGAGGTTCGCCTGGGGAGCGGCGCCCGCCTGGTCCCTGGCGCTGCCCGCCGCGATGCCCGCGACGAAGGTGCCGTGCCCGCGGCCGTCGCCGGGCGAGTTCGGCTCGAGCTCCGTGATCACGACGTCGTCGATCACCCGCGCGCCCAGGTCGAAGTCGGCGCGATTCTTGTCGATGCCGGAGTCGACGATCGCGATCGCCGGCATCCGCTCGCCGGGCGAGGGCCGGTGGCCCCACATGGGCTTCACGCCGGACGCCGTCGTCCAGAGGTGCTTCGACGTGTGCGTGACCGGCACGACGGTGCCGCTCAGCTTCACCGGCGCGTCGTAGGTCACCGTCAGCCCCGGGACACGGGCAAGCCGGAGGACCTTGCGGGCCCTCAGCGTGACCGCCACCGAGCTGACGAAGTTGTACTTGTCCCTGAGCTGCTCGACCGGTCTGCCGCCCGAGCGGTCCTGGACGTCGTGGAAGGCGCCGGTGGCGTGCTCGACGCCGAGCCTGCCCTGGATGATCACCTTCACCAGGTCGTTCGGCGTGGCTTCCGCCCTCGCGAGCAGGATCGGATCGACGTACGTGGGCGCGAGAGGCTGGCCCTGCCGCCCTTCGCTCTTGCGCGCGCCGGCTGCGAGAGGAGCAGCGACGACCAGCACCGCCACGAGCGCGGTGACGAGGCCGCGACCGCCCTTGCCCCAGAGCGCGTTCGACCGGGAGTCTCCGCCCCGGTTTCCAGTCCCCCACAGCGCGGACGAGCGGTGCTCGCCGCGGGAGGAGCCGCCCTTACCGTTCATTTGTCTCCCTTGTTTCCGCGTTCACCGCGGGCCGCAGTTGCATCAGGTGTCTCCTAGTCCGACCAGGACACGAATCGCCCGGGAAGGAGCGTGCGAGGGAGGACCGGAACGGGGCTGTTGGCTGCCGTCCGCTGGGCGCCCGGCTGGCCCGGCCCGCCGCGATCCTTCGCGAGCGCGGCCGGCGAGGCCGCGAGTCCCAGCGCTCCGGCGGCGAGAACCGCCAGGACTGTCCTGACGCTTCTGCTGATGCCGCTCGTTCGGTACATCTCCCTCTCCCTCCCCGCGCCACCCCGCGCGGTCCGACGACTTGGATTGGTCGAGCCGTGCGAAGTGTGAGAGCTCCTTTATTTGGGCTCATCACCCGTTGGGGTGAGGCCCGGAGGTTCCCTCGTTCGAGTGATCGAGACGTCCGGAGGCGCGGCTGCTCGTTCGAGTTACGCTCAGGCCGGATGCGCCCTCGCCTGCCTCTCTCCGCCGGGGTCGCCGCCGCACGGGCGGCCGGACGCCTCTCCCGCCTGGCCGGCGCCGGGGGCGGCACGACGCTGCCCGGAAAGCTGCTGAACATCCTCGATCCCACAGCGGTCGGCCGCCTGGCCTCCCGGCTGCCCCGTGGCACGGCCATCGTGTCGGCGACGAACGGCAAGACGACGACGGCGGCGATGGTCGCCGAGATCCTCGCGCCGGATGTGCAACTCGCGCACAACAGCGCGGGCGCGAACCTGCTCTCGGGCGTAGCGTCGACGCTGCTGTCGGCGAACGGGGCGGAGCTGGGCCTGTTCGAGGTAGACGAGGCGGCGCTGCCGGATGTCGCACGGCGCGTCCGCCCGCGCGCGCTCTGCCTCGGGAACCTCTTTCGCGACCAGCTCGACCGGTACGGGGAGCTCGAGCTCGTCGCCGAGCGCTGGCGCGGGCTGGTACGCGAGCTCGATCCCGCCTCCGTCGTGGTCGCGAACGGTGACGATCCGCAGGTCGGCGACCTGGCTACGGAGCGCGCCGGCGCCGTCGTCTTCGGCGTGGACGACCCCCGCCACGGGTCGTCCGGGCTCCAGCACGCCGCGGACTCCAAGTGGTGCGTCCGCTGCGGGACGCCGTACGAGTACGCCGCGGCCTACGTCGGGCATCTCGGTGACTACCGCTGCCCGGCCTGCGGACACGGACGGCCCCCGCTCGGGCTCGCAGCGCGCGCGATCGAGCTGGACGGCCTCGACTCGGTGTCCTTCGACCTCGTCGACGCGGAGGGCACGCGGCGCGTGCGCCTCCCGCTTCCCGGCCTCTACAACGTCTACAACGCGCTGGCCGCCGCGGCGCTCGCGGGCGTCCTCGGGGCGTCGCGCGAGGCCGTCGTCTCGGGTCTCGAGCGCTTCAGCGCCGCCTTCGGCCGGTTCGAGCGCATCCCGGTCGGCGACCGGACCGTGCTCATGCTGCTGATCAAGAATCCGGCCGGCGCGAACGAGGCGGTGCGGACGCTCGTCGCCGGCGGCGCGCCGAGCCTCGCCGTGATCGCGCTGAACGACGCGATCGCGGACGGACGCGACGTTTCGTGGATCTGGGACGTCGACTTCGAGCCCCTCCTGCAGCGGCTCGAGCGCGTGGTCGCGACCGGCGACCGGGCCGCGGAGCTGGCCCTACGCTGCAAGTACGCGGGCTTTCCGGAGGACCGGATCCAGGTCGTCCCCGCCCTGGACGACGCGCTCGACCGGGGCCTCGAGCTCACGCCTGCCGGCGGCGAGCTCTGCGTCCTCCCCACCTACACCGCGATGCTCCGGCTGCGCGGGATCGTGGCCGACCGCGGGTACGTGAAGCCGTACTGGGAGCGGGCCGCGTGAGGATTCGGATCGGCCACCTCTATCCCGATTACCTGAACATCTACGCCGACCGTGGCAACATCGCCGTGCTCGCGCAGCGGGCCGCATGGCGCGGCCACGAGGTCGAAGTGACGGCGATCGGCATGGGTGACCCGGTCCGCGCCGGCGCGCACGACCTCCTCTACGTCGGCGGCGGACAGGACCGCGAGCAGGCGCTCGTGGCGCGGGACATCGCCGGCAAGGGCGAGGGTCTGCGGGAGGCCGTGGAGGCCGGGGCGGCGGTACTCGCCGTCTGCGGCGGATACCAGCTCCTCGGCACGTTCTACCGGGAGCGGTCGGGCGCCGAGCTGCCCGGGGCGGGGCTGCTGCCCCTCCACACGGTCGCCGGCGAGCGACGGATGATCGGCGACGTCCTGCTCGAGTGCGAGCTGGAGCCCGGCGAGCGGCGGACGCTCGCGGGCTTCGAGAACCACGCCGGCCGGACGCTCCTCGAGGCGGGCGCCGAGCCGCTGGGCCGCGTCGTCGCCGGGTTCGGGAACGACGGCGAGAGCGGGTTCGAGGGCTGCCGGGCCGGACGGGTGGTCGGGACGTACCTCCACGGGCCCTTGCTCCCGCGGAATCCCTGGCTCGCGGACTGGCTGCTGGCGCAGGCGCTCGGGCATGCGACGGGCGAGGTTCCGGGGTTCGAGCCGCTCGGCGACGAGCTCGAGGCTCAGGCTCATTCGGTCGCAGCCGCCCGCGCTCGGGCCCGCGGCGGCCGTGCTTGACTCTTTGCGCACAAGCTGAGATAACACGCCCGGCAACGCGAGCAGGAGGCGGTTTCCCTGTCACCCTCTTCGCAGTCCGTTGCTGCGGCGATGCGCTCCGGCGCGGGCGGTGAGCCCGTCGGCTGAGCCCGAGCCCCACCAGCGTCCGTGCCCGGTCTGACTGATCGGCGGCCTGGCCGTGCTCGCCGGGCTCGGGGTGCTGATCTGGCTGATCGTCCGGTGGATCTGGTGAGCCCGAGGGGCCGGCTATGAGGTGCCGCAGGCTCCGCTGCGTCGCCTGGCGCACGGCCATCAGCGCCGCCTGCCGCCGCTGGGAGCAGCAGATCCAGGCTCGCTGCCGCCAGTGGGAGACGACCTGGCAGCTCCTGTGCGAGCGCTGGGAGACGACCTGGACACAGCAGTGCCGGCAGTGGGAGACGACGTGGCAGCAGGTCTGCCGCGAGTGGGAGACGCGGCAGGAGCAGCGGTGCGACCGGTGGGAGCAGGAGCAGCGACGCGTGTGCGACTCCTGGCACCCGCTCCTGGCCTGGATCTGCCTGATCTGGGCCACGGTCACGACCTGGGTCTGCCGCGCGTGGGTCTGGGTCACGACCACGCTTTGCAAGGCCTGGGAATGGGTGTCGACGACGCTCTGCAAGCTCTGGGCGTGGGTCTCGACGACGCTCTGCAAGCTCTGGGCGTGGGTCACGACCACCCTCTGCAAGCTCTTCGAGCTCTTCACGACCTTCGTCTGCCGGCTCTGGGAGTTCGTGACGACGCTGATCTGCACGGTCTTCGCCTGGTTCGTCGACCTCGTCTGCGTGATCGTGTGCTGGTTCAGGCGCCTGCGCGCCCCGAACGAGGTCTCCGAGGCGACGAGCGAGTGCGTCTACGGGTGGACGACCGCCTTCCGGATCGACGAGCGGGACTGCACGATCACGATCACGCTCCGGATCCGGCTCAACCCGGATCCCGGCGTTACCCAGCAGCAGCTCCAGACGGCGCGGACGACCTGGGAGCAGGCGATCGAGCAGGCCTGGACGGACCGCTTCCGCATCCGCCTCGTCGACGGCAACTGCCGGTGCAGGGAGTATCGCGTCGTCCTCGACGTCCAGTGGGTGACCGCCAACGAGCACCACACCGTCCGGATCCGAACCGGCACGGGCCGCGCGAACATGACGACCTGGTTCATCACGAGCACCGGCGGCACGGCGGCGCACGAGGCGGGTCACATGCTCGGGAACCCCGACGAGTACGCCGACCCGGCGTGTCCCGGCCGGACGGTGACGAACGACGGCAGCATCATGCAGACGAGCCAGACGGGCACCGTGCGTCCGCGGCACTACACCCGCTTCGCGCGGTGGATCTCCGACCGGACGTGCTGCGAGTACGAGGTGAGAGAGGGAGACTAGGGACGATGTCGGAGCAGACCAGCGCGCCTTCGCGGGGCAGCCGCGACGCGGTCGTCGTCGAGGTCGGCGTGGAGGTGCTCGAACACGGGCATGTGCGCGCCGAGCTCGACGGGGACGGCCGCCTCGCCGTCACGAAGACGTTCGAGGGGAAGGCCGAGTACTTCGCAGGCCGCGTCGACCCGGGTCGCGCACACGAGCTGCTCGACCAGGCGACGGAGCTCCGGAGCCTGACCGGCCGCGAGGAGGCGGAGTACCGGCCGGTTCCGGACGAGGCGCAGTACCTGATCGACGTCCGTCGCGAGGGCAGCCCCTATCTCGAGCTCCGGCTGTGGGACGGCGAGCTCGAGCGGCACGAGAACGCGAAGGAGCTCGTCGAGGCGCTCAGGTCGGAGGTGGATCGGGCGAGCGACGGCCAGGCCGTGCTCTAGCTTGCTCTACGGAACCCACAGCGGCCCGAGGTAGACGACTGGGTCGCCTGGCCGCCAGCGCGCCAGGAAGCGCTGGATCGGCGGGTGAAGCACGACCTCCTCCAGCTCAGCGACGGCGAAGAGGCGGTGGCCGCGAACGGCGGCGTCCTGCGACGTCACTGCCTCGAGCGACCGGTCGCCGAGATCGCCCGCGAAGATGATGTGGACGACGTGTTTGGCGGCGAAGCTTTTCTGGGGAGCGATCGAGTCGACGATCGCGACCGGCCCCTCGACCGGCACGTCCTCGCCGAGGCCGATCTCCTCCAGCAGCTCGCGGTGCAACGCGTCCACGAGGCTCTCGCCCGAGTTGACGCCCCCACCGGGGAGCAGCCAGTACTCCTTGCCGTGCTTCTCGTGGCGGCACAGGAGGAGGCGGTCCTGCCGGCGGAGGATCGCCGAAACCCGAATCCGTGGCTCGGCGCCCACCTAGTGCTCCCCCGGGCGCTGCTGCCCCGAGAAGCCGGCGTGTATCGCCTGGGGGAGCACTACTCAGACTCTCGACGACCCGAAGCCGCGGACCCCCCGCTCGCTCTCGGGGAGCTCGTCGAGCTCCACGAGCCCGACGGCGGGCACGGGCAGGACGACGAGCTGGGCGATCCGCATCCCCGGCTCGACGACGAACGGCGTCTCGATGTCGGTGTTCAGCAGCACGACCTGCACCTCGCCCCGGTAGCCGGCGTCGATGAGGCCGGGCGCGTTCACGATCGTGATCCCGCTGCGGGCCGCGAGGCCCGATCGGGGCAGGACGAAGCCGGCGTGGCCCTCGGGGATCGCCACGGCCAGGCCGGTCGGCACCAAGGCGCGCATGCCCGGCCCGAGCTCGTGGCGGCCGCAGGCCGCCAGGTCCAGCCCCGCGTCGCCCGTATAGGCCTGGGCCGGGATGACGGCGTCGTCCCGGAGGCGGCGGACCGGAACCTCGATCACCTGGTCGCCCTGGTGGACTCAATCGAGTCGGCGACCAGGTACGGGGCGAAGCGCTGGATCTCCCGCCGCGGCAGCCGCGCGCGGATGAAGACGCCGTCCGGGCCGTCGATCCGCTCGTCGATCGGCGGGCCGAGCGCGTACAGCTCCGCGAGCTTGGCGCCGTCCTCGTAGGGGACCAGCATGCGGACGAGCTCGAACCGCTCGGCGAAGCGCTCGGCGATCCTCGCCCTCAGCTCGTCGAGCCCCTCGCCGGTCTCGGCCGAGATCTGGAGCGCCTCCGGGAAGCGGTTGGCGAGGCGCCGCCGACCGAGTGGATCGACCGAGTCGATCTTGTTCACCACCAGCTCGACCGGGAGCTCGTCCGCGCCGATCTCGGTGAGGACCTCGTTCACGGCGGCGACCGTCCCGTCTAGCTCGTCGTCCGGCATCGACCCGTCGACCACGTGGAGGATCAGGTCGGCCTCGAGCGTCTCCTCGAGCGTCGCCGCGAAGCCCTCGACGAGCTCGTGCGGCAGCCGGCGGATGAAGCCGACCGTGTCGGTCACGAGGTAGCGGCGGCCGTCCTGCTCGAACGCCCGCGTGGTCGGGTCCAGCGTCTCGAAGAGCCTGTCGTTGACCGAGACGCCCGCTCCCGTGAGCGCGTTCAGGAGTGTGGACTTGCCGGCGTTCGTGTAGCCGGCGAGCGCCACGATCGGCGTGTGCGAGCGCAGCCGCTCGCGGCGCCGCGTCTCGCGCTGGCGGCCGAGCTCCCGAAGCCGCCGGCGCAGGATGGCGACGCGGCGCCGCGCGAGCCGGCGGTCGGTCTCGAGCTGGGTCTCGCCGGGGCCTCTCGTCCCCACCCCGCCGTCCATGCGGCCGGCGCCGAGGCGCTCGAGGTGCTGCCACATGCCGCGCATGCGCGGGAGGTTGTACTCGAGCTGCGCGAGCTCGACCTGGAGCTTGCCCTCGGCGCTGTGGGCGTGCTGCGCGAAGATGTCGAGGATCAGCTGCGTGCGGTCGACGACGCGCGCCTTGAGCTCGTCCTCGAGCCGCCGCTGCTGGGACGGGGAGAGCTCGTGGTCGACGAGCAGGGACTCCGCGTCGGCGGCCCTGTACGCCTCCTTGAGCTCGACGAGCTTCCCCTTGCCGACGAACGTCCGCGGATCGGGCCGCGAGCGGTGCTGGACCAGCCTCGCGACGGGCTCCACGCCGGCGGTCCTCGCCAGCTCGGCGATCTCGCCCAGCTCGCGCCCCTCGTCGGCGCCAGGAGCCAGCACGGACAGGATGAATCCCCGCTCCGGCTCGATGCCGGAACGGGCCTCGGGCTGGCGGGTCGTCACGCTCTGATTATGACTTTCTGCAGGGAGCTTTCGATCCGGCGCACGGCCTCCTCGAGGTCCTCGTCCGAAACGGTCAGCGAAAGCCGCACGAACCCTTCGCCGCTCGCCCCGTAGCCGGGGCCCGGGGAGACGACGACGTTCGCCTCCTCGAGCACGAGCGACGTGAAGGACGCGGAGTCGTGTCCCTCCGGCACCGGCACCCAGAGGTACGGCGTCGCCCGCGGCGGCTCGACCGAGACGCCGATCGCGGCGAGCGCCTCGACGAGCAGGTCGCGCCGGCGCCGGTAGACGTCCGACATCTCTCTGGGAAAGTCGCGCTCGTCGGTCAGTGCGACGGTCGCCCCCCGCTGGAGCGCCTCGAACATGCCGGAGTCGAGGTTGGCCTTCAGCTGCCGGAAGCGCTCGACCACCTCCGCGTTGCCGGCGACGAGCGCGCAGCGCCAGCCCGTCATGTTCCAGCCCTTGGAGAGCGAGAAGATCTCGACGCCGACCTCCTTCGCACCCGGCGTCTGGAGGAAGCTCGGAGCTTCGTAGCCGTCGAAGCAGACCTCCGAGTAGGCGTTGTCGTGCACGAGGATCAGGTCGTTGCCGCGGGCGAAGTCCACGGCGCGCTCGAATCCTCCTTCCGGGATGACGGCCCCGGTCGGGTTGTTCGGGTAGTTCAGGTAGAGGAGGTTCGCGCGGCCCAGGGCTTTCTCGGGGATCGCCTCCAGCTCGGGGAAGAAGTCGTTCTCGGGCGTGAGGGGGAGGTAGTGGACGTCGGCGCCGGAGAAGACGGGGCCGGACGTGTAGGGCGGATAGCCGGGCTCGGGGCTCAGGGCGACCTCGCCCGGGTCGAGGCAGGCCATCGCGATGTGGCCCACTGCCTCCTTGCCGCCCAGGGCCGGCACGACCTCGTCTGCCGGGTCGAGCTCGACCCCGAAGCGATCGCGGTAGAACGCCGCCGCCGCCTCGCGGAGCTCCTCGGTGCCGTGGTTCGTCGGATACTGGTGCGTCGAGGGGTTGCGCAGCGCCTCCGCGGCGGCCTCGACGATCGCCGGCGGCGTGGGCAGGTCTGGATCGCCGATCGCGAGGCTGATCACCTCGATCCCCTGTCGGCGCTTCGACTCCATCAGCCGCTCCAGCTCGGCGAAGAGGTAGGGAGGGACGGCGTCGAGCCGCTTCGCGAATTTCACAGTCCGAGCTCCTGGCTCGCCTCGCCGATGAAGATCTCCTGCGCCGGCCCGATCAAGCGGGCGTGCATCGCCTCGTCGAGCTCGACGACGAGGTCGCCGCCGGCCAGGTGCACGGTGACGGGGCTCGAGCACCATCCGCGCGCGACCGCGACGCCGGCCGTCGCGACGGCACTCGTTCCCGACGAGAGCGTCTCCCCCGCCCCGCGCTCCCAGACGCCGACGGCGATGTCGTTCGGGCCGTCGACGCGCACGAGCTGGACGTTCGTCCGCTCGGGGAACCGCTCGTGGTTCTCGATCAGCGGGCCGAGCCGGAGCAGGGTCTCGCGGTCCGGCTCGCGCCGGACGACGGCGTGCGGGTTGCCGACGGACGCGGGCGTGAACTCGAGCGTCTCGCCGCCGACCTCCAGCTCCTCCGGCTCCGCGACCTCGACGGCGCCCATGTCCATCTCGACGTCGAGCCCCCCGCGCATCCGGGCGACGACCTCGCGCGGGCCGACCCTGATGCGCACCGTGTCCGCGCCGCTCCGCCGCGCGAGCCAGCGGGCGGCGATGCGGGTGCCGTTCCCGGACAGCTCCGCCGTCGACCCGTCGGGGTTCCAGATGACGACTTCCGCCTCGGTCCCGTTCGCGTTGACCACCTCCAGGACGCCGTCCGAGCCGACGCCGAAGTGGTAGTCGCAGAGGCTCCGCACCTGCTCCTCGGTCAGCGGGGACCCGACGTCAGCCCGCTGGACCAGCAGATAGTCGTTGCCGAGTCCGTGCCATTTCGAGAATCTCATCGGCCACCTCGCCCGCCGGGCGGTCGGCAGGCACGCTAACAAGGCCGGGTACCCGCCGCATCCACTTGCGCTGATAGGCCGCGTAGCGCTTGGTGCGGCGGGCCAGCGTCTCGAGCGCCTCCTCCCGCGGGAGCTCCGCGATGTCGCGCAGGCCGTGGATCGCCTTCGCCGTGGGCGAGATCGGCCGCTCGAGGGCGCGGCGCACCTCGTCCTCCACGCCGGAGTCGAACATCAGCCGCGTCCGCCGCTCGATTCGTGCGTCCAGGACGTCCTTCGGCACCTCGAGGCCGACGATGAGGGTGGGACGGCGCGTCTCCTCGCTCCAGAGCCGTCCCTCGCGGGGCGCGAGCGATCCGCCGGCCTCCGCGAGCTCCAGCGCCCGGACGACCCGGCGCCGGTCGTTGGGGTGCACGCGCGCGGCCGCCGCTGGATCCCGATCCGCCAGCAGCTCGTGCGCGGCCTCGGCGCCCAGGCGGTCGTACTCCGCCTCCCAGCGCTCCCGGACTCCAGGCCCAGGCGCGGGCGGGAGGTCGAGCTCCACGAGCGCGGCCCGGAGGTACAGCCCGGTGCCGCCCACCACGACCGGCATCTCGCCGCGGGCGAGCGCCCCGTCGACCGCGGCGTGCGCAAGCTCGGCGTACTCGCCGACGGACGCCTCGTGGTCGAGCTCCCAGATCCCGACGAGCTCGGTCTCCCGCACCGACTGGTTGGTGAGCACGGGCAACCCGCGGTAGACCTGCATCGCGTCCGCGGAGATCAGCGTCGCCGGCACGCGGTCTGCGATCGCCTCGGCGACGTCCGACTTGCCCGACGCCGTCGGGCCGAAGATCGCGAGGACGTCAGTCACGGAGGCGGGCGCGCGCCCGCTCGAGCTCTTCGTCCGTCGCGCCGCCGGCCTTCAGGTAGCCGGCGATGCTGCCGTAGCGGCGCTCCAGCTCCTCGAGCACTTCGCGCATCGAGGAGGCAGGCGTCCTCGAGATCCGGTGCAGGCGCTCGAGCTCCTGCTCGTCGGCGGCCTGCGCGAACCACTCCTCGTGCCTGGTGCGCAGCCGCTCCTCGCTGAGCGAGTAGTCGGCGGCGATCTCGTCGATGGGCACGCCGGCCAGGCGCAGCAGGAAGGCGCTCACCATCCCGGTCCGGTCCTTGCCGCCGTGGCAGTGGACGACGACCCCGCCTTCCGGTGCGTTCGCCACCGCCCGGATCGCGGCGGCCACGTTTCTCCGGAAGTGTTCGAGGAAGATCAGGTACACCGCGCGAGTCGCCTCCGCATGGTCGGCCGCCGCGGCGCTCGCGTCCTCGACCTCCTCGAACACGTCGGGCCGGTCGCCGAAGAACGAGACGTGCACGGCCTCGACGGGTAGCTCCGCCGGCGGATCCTCGGCGAGCTCCTCGTCCGAGCGCAGGTCGACGACGGTGCGGACGCCGTAGTCGACGACCGCCTGCCAGCCCTCGTCGGTCAGCTGACGGACGCTGTCGGCCCGGACGACCGAGCTCCAGCGGGTCTCGCCGCCGTCCTCGGTCGGATGCCCGCCCAGGTCTCGGGCGTTGAGCAGGCCATCCCAGGCGAGATCGCGTTCGAGAGCTTCAGCCATGGTAGAGACCTGGGCCCCAGGGGCGGGGGGGGGGGGG
>DASSSO010000199.1:0-14197 GCA_035776735.1 Gaiellaceae bacterium
GCTCTCCGGGTCGGCGCCGTACCCGTTCTCGAGGTCTGCCGAGACCGGCAGCGGCGTCGCCCGGTCGAGCTCTGTTACGTGCGCGCAGACCTCGTCGAGCGTGGCGCCGCCGTCGAGCCGGCCCAGGGTGAACGCGAATCCCGAGCTCGTCGTTGCAAGCGCCTCGAACCCGAGCGCGGCGAGCATGCGCGCCGAGCCGGCGTCCCACGGGTTCGGGATCACGAACGGCTCGCCCGCATGGAGCGCCCGGAACGCCTCCGCCTTCTTTGCCTGATCGGTCATAGGAGTCATCATTCCTTTCCGACGAGCGCGATGGTCCGCGTGGAACACGAAGAGGTCTTTCCGGTCCCCGTGGAGCGGGGGTTCGCAGCGATCACCGACATCGACAACTGGCCCTCGTACTGGCCCGGGCTCGTTCGCGTGCAGCCGGAGTCGCGCTGGCTGGCTCCCGGCGACCGGGCACGCCTGATCCTTCGGTTGCTCGGCCGCGAGGTCGAGCTCGACATGACACTTCGCGAGCTCGTCCCGAATCGCCTCGTCTCCTACGACAGCGTCCAGGCGGGCTTGCCGGACGCGCACCACGAGCGGCACTTTCGCCCGGTCGAGGGCGGGTTCGCCTACCGGATCGTCGTCGAGTACGAGCCTCGGAGTGGGCCACGGGCCCTGTTTGACCGTACGGTCGTCCGCCGCGGCGTCGACCGCGCCGTCCGGCAGACGCTGGTCAACCTGCGGCGGCTGCTTGGGAGCTCGTGACTGAGGTCGGCGCCGCTGCGCGACCGGGTTGGGTCGTCGGGATCCGCGGGGTGAAGAACAGCGCGACGACCGCGAGCAGCGCGAGGATCGCGAGCGCCGCCCGGAGTCCGTCGATACGCGCCTCGCGGTAGGCGTCGAGCGCGGCATCTGAGGTCGCCGGTTCCACGTCGGCCTCGTCGAGGGCGCTCTCCAGATCGGCGTCCGAGACGAACTCCACTCCGCCCGCGAGCTCGACCTGCGCCTGGCTCTTCGCCTCTGCGGGGATTTCGGGGTTCTGCTGGATGTTCGCGAGGAACGACGTCGCGACCGCTGCGATCATGATCGAGCCGGCGAGGGCCGTGCCCATCGACGCACCGAGGTTCGTCATCGTGTTCTGGACGCCGCCGACCTCGGGGCTGTCCTCGTCCGGCACGGCGGACACCGTCACGCTGCCGAGCTGGGAGGCGAGCGCACCGATCCCGAGCCCGATCAGGAGCAGCGGCACGGTGACGATCTCAGGGCCGGCGTCGGGGTCGAGTAGGGCGAGTAGGACGACGGTGCCGGCGAGCAGGGAGAAGAGGCCGCCGCGTACGACGAGGCGCGGCGAGACGTTCGGGAAGAACCGGGGGATGCCGATCGCGGCCGCGAGCAGGGTGACCGAGAGCGGCAGCAGCCTCGCGCCGGTTTCCAGCGCCGAGAGCCCCAGGCAGACCGAGAGGTAGAGCGGCACGACGAAGAAGAAACCCGCCTGGACGAGGTACTGGAAGAAGAACATCAGGAGGCCGCCACTCAGTTGGCGGTTCTTCAGCAGTCCCGGCCTGACGAGCGGCTCCTCGCCGCGGCCCTGGCGCCAAACCTCCCAGCGGGAGAAGACCCAGATGACGAAGACCCCGCCGAGGATCAGCCACACGGTCGGCGAGAGGCCCGCCAACGACGGCCCGTCGGGCTTCGGCTGGATCCAGCCCCACTCGCTCGAGCGAAGGACGCCGAACACGAGCATCCCGAGGCCCAGGGCCGAGAGGAGCGTCCCGACGAGGTCGAGACCGCGCTTCTCCTCCGGCGGCGCGTCGGCGATCCGGCGGGTCAGGAGAAGGATCACGAGGACGACCAGCACCTCGCCGGCGAAGACCCAGCGCCAGGAGAAGTACGTCGTGAAGAAGCCGCCGATCAGCGGGCCGACCGCGACGGCGATCGCCCCGGCGGCGGCGACCAGCCCGTAGGCGGCAGGCCGCCGCTCGGTGGGGAAGTTCCCGGCCACGAGGGCGACGATCGCCGGCAGGATCAACGCCGCGCCGACACCCTCGAGGAACGACCAGCCGAAGAGGAGGACCGGCAGGCTCGGCGCGATCGCGGTCGTGAACGAGCCGCACCCGTAGATGAGGCAGCCGATCGCGAAGGCGCGCTTCCGGCCGATGATCGCGCCGATCTTGGCGCCGGTGATCATCAGCGACGCCATCACGAGCGTGTAGGCGGTGATCGCGCCCTGGATCCCGGTCACCGTCGTCCCGACGTCCTCGGCGACCGTCGCGATCGA
This sequence comes from Gaiellaceae bacterium, assembly GCA_035776735.1. Classification (GTDB taxonomy): domain Bacteria; phylum Actinomycetota; class Thermoleophilia; order Gaiellales; family Gaiellaceae; genus JACDAN01. The sequence continues at coordinate 2,267 of DASSSO010000199.1, forward strand.
GACGTTCATCACCGAGCTGTCGAGGGTCATGAGGAACTGGCCTGAGGCCAGCGTGAAGAGGACGAGCGTCGCCGCGCCGGCCGCGGCTTTCGTCGCGGTCTCGGCGGCGGACGTCACGGGCGCGATTCTCTCAGAGCGGGTTCGGCCAACGTCCTAGGCGCCACCGGACTGGATCGGCGCGGCGCTCGCGTCCGGCGGGGGCTCCGGCCGGACCCGCTTCCAGACGGCGTCGAGGATCACGGCCAGCGCGGCGATCGCGACGATGGCGATGAACGTCTGCGGAGCATTTCGCAGCGTGTCCACGGCGAAGAAGACGAGCACAATGCCCGTCGCGGCTATGCCCACCAGCACGATCAGGCCGAGCGCGCCGGTCTCCGACCGCAGCCGGTAGCCCGCGACCCCGACGAGGAGGAAGATCATCAGCGAGCAGGCGCTCCCGACCGAGGCGATCGCCGAGAGGTCGACGAGATTGGAGACGACGAGGACGATCGCCGCCGTGATCAGCAGGCCGGCATGCGCGCCGAGCCGCGACCCTCGCCCGAAGAACGGCGGAAACTGGCCGACCTCGGCCAGCATCGTCGTCAAGCCGCCCGAGGCGTAGAGCGTCGCGTTGACTGACGACGCCGTCGCCAGCAGGGCCGCGATCGCCATGATCGTGAAGCCCGCGTCACCCAGCGCCGGGCGCGCCGCCTCCGCGATCGCCGTCTCGCCATAGCCGACGACCTCGTCGACGGTCAACGTGCCGAAGACCCCCAACGCGATCAGGACGTACGTCAGCGCTGTGACGCCGAGGGCGAGGTACATCGCTTTGGGCAGCTCGCGGGTCGGCTCGCGTAGGTCGCCGACCGCGAAGGTGATCACGCTGAAGCCGAGGTAGGCGAAGAAGGTGAGCGCGACGCTGGCGATGATGTCCGAGAACGGCGGATAACCGTCGAATGCGAGCAGGTCGGTGTCGATATCTACGAGCGTCACCGCGATGAAGATCGCGAAGACGGCGAGCAGCAGGACCACGATCAGCGACTGCACCCGGTCGACGAAGCGCGCGCCGACCAGGCTGATCGCGGCCATCGCGACCACGATGGCCGAGGTGAAGATGTTGTCCCAAGCGGCTCCGGCGTCGTCGCCCACGAAGAGGGAGGTCGCGTAGCTCCCGAAGGCGACCGCCACCATCGAGCAGACGATCACGATCGCGGCGAAGTAGCCGAGCCACGACGCGATCCCGACCAGGCGTCCGTTCCCGAATCCCTGGAGCAGATAGGCGATCAGCCCGCCGGAGGACGGGTAGCGGACGCCGAGCTTGACGACGTTGTAGCCGAGCAGGGTCGCGACGATGCCGGCGAGCAGGAACGACAACCAGACAGCGGACCCGGCGACCGCCCCGGCCTCGCCGAGCAGCGCGAAGATGCCGGCGCCGACCATGGCGCCGATGCCGAGGAACGCGGCCCCGCGGACGCTCACGCGACGATCCGGAGCTCGTGCGCCGTGTTGTTCAGGCGCCGCCCGCCCTCGTCGGTGACCGTGACGATGTCCTCGATTCGGACCCCGAAGCGTCCGGAGAGGTAGACGCCGGGCTCGATCGAGAAGCACATGCCCGGCGCGAGCGGCTGGGTTTCCCCTTCGACCATGTAGGGCGGCTCGTGCGTCGTCAGGCCGATCCCGTGCCCGGTGCGATGGATGAACTGCTCGCCGCAGCCCGCGTCGGCGATCACACGCCGCGCCGCACGGTCGATCTCCTGGCACTCGACGCCCGGCCGCACGGCCTCGAAGCCGGCCTGCTGGGCCCGGCGAACGATCTCGTGCACCTCGCGTTCCTCGTCGGTCGGCTCGCCGACGTGGACGGTCCGGGTCGTGTCCGAGCCGTAGCCGTCCTTGATGCCGCCGAAGTCGAGCACGACCATGTCGCCGTCCTCGATCACGCGCTCACCGAACTCGTGATGCGGGTTGGCGCCGTTCGGGCCCGAGCCGACGACGGTGAAGTCGACCTCCGAGTGTCCGTGATCGCGCAGGAAGCCGGCGAGCTCGGCCGCGATCTCGCTCTCGCGGCGCCCGGCGAACCGAACCTCCGCGATCTGCTCGAAGCTCGCGTCGGCGGCCGCGCCCGCGGCGGCGAGCCGCTCGAGCTCGTCCGCGTCCTTGATCGCGCGCAGCATCGGCAGCGCGCTCGTCATCGACACGTACGCCGACGCGGGGAGCGCCTCCTGCAGGGCGAGCACGTGCATCGCCCACGCCGAGTCGGAGATCGCGTACGTGCCGTCGGGATCGAGCAGCGTCGCGGCCGCGGCGTAAGGGTCGCTGCCGTCGGTCCAGTCGACGAGCGACAAGGCGGCCCCGCCCGGAGCAGCCTCGGCGTCCGGCCGCTCGAGGATCGGGACGATCATCGCCGGATCGCGCGAGGCCTGCAGCACGAGCATCGTGATCCGCTCCGTGATCGCGATCGGCTGGTAGCCCGTGAAATAGAGAAGGTCAGGCCCGGGCGCCACAAGGATGCCGGTGAGACCGGCAGCCTCCGCCTGCTCAGCCGCGCGATCCATCCGCCGGGCAAAGTCCTCGGCCGTGAACGGCGTGGGCGTCTCAGTGACTGCCATCCGCGTGCCTAGGAGGCCTTCGCCTGCATGTACTTGTGCATGAAGAGCACCTCGGCCAGCGCGATCCTCTCGATCTCGGTCGGGTCGACGCTCTCGTTGGCGGCGTGAATCAGACACTGCGGCTCCTCCACGCCGAGCAACATGATCTCCGCGTCGGGGAACGTCTGCTGCAGGACCGTGCAGAGCGGGATCGAGCCGCCCTGCCCCTGAAGCGTCACGTCGCGTCCATAGGCGTTGCGCATGGCATCCGACATGGCCTCGAAGCCGGGCCCTTCGGTCGCGCCCTTGAAGGGCTCCCCGTCGGCCTCTCGTTCGAAGTCGAGCTGGACGTGCCACGGCGCGACGGACTCGAGATGCTCGATCAGCTTCGACTGCGCATCCTTCGCATCCACGCCGGGCGGGATTCGCAGGTCGATGCGGGCGCGAGCTTCGTGTGGCACGGAAGCAGACGAGCCGACGACAGGCGGACAGTCGATGCCGAGCACGGTGGCCGCCGGTCGCGCCCACAGCGTGTCCGCGACGTCGTCGCCCAGGACGTCGACGCCGTCGAGCACGCCTGCGTCCCTCCGCAGCTGCTCGGGGGGATACGCCGCCCCCGGCCACTTCTGAGTGCCGTCGAGGCCCCGGATCGTCGTGTTGCCCCGCTCGTCGCGCATGGTGTCGAGCATGCGGATGAGCGCCGCGAGCGCGTCCGGCGCGGCGCCGCCGAACATGCCCGAGTGCACGGCGCTCTGAAGCGTCCGCACGGTGACCCAGACCCTGGCCATCCCGCGCAAGCTCGCGGTGAGTGTCGGCACGCCGACCGCGACGTTCCCCGTGTCGCAGACGAGAATCGCGTCCGCGCGGAGCAGGTCGGGATTCTCCACAACGAACCCCTCGAGGCCGCCGGTTCCCTGCTCCTCGGATCCCTCGCCGACGATCTTCACCGTCACCGGCGGCTCCTGCCCCAGCGCGCGCAGGGCGGCCAGGTGCGCGGTCAGGCTTCCCTTGCAGTCGGCGGCGCCCCGCCCGTACCAGCGGTCGTTCCTCGCGGTCAGCTCCCAGGGCGGCGACTCCCAGCCTTCGTCGCTCGCGGGCTGGACGTCGTGATGGAAGTAGAGGAGAACCGTCGGTGCCCCCGGCGGCCCCGGGACCTGGCCGGTGACGGTCTCGCTCCCGTCGGCGGTCTCGTGGGCACGGACGTCCTGGACCCCGACGCCCGAGAACACGTCAACCGTCCACTCGACCATCCGCTCGCACTCCTCGGGCTCGCTGCCGTCGGCGACCGACCTGAACGAGACCGCCCGCGAGAGGTCCTCCCACGCCTGCGGCATCAGCTTCCTGATCTGTTCGCGGAGAGCGTCTTCGGCCACGGCCCTACGACGCTAGTCGCGGACGGTGTCGTCGAAGTTCCAGTCCTCGAAGAAGTCCTCGATGTCGGGGCGCTTCTCCGGACAGTAGACGTCGACGACCAGCGACAGGCCCTCGCGGATCCGCCCGTCGAGCCTGACGGGGCGCACGTAGAACTCGCCGCCGACCATGAGCCTGAGCTTCCAGTAGCCCTGCACGAGCTCACTGTCCGCCGTCTCGCACACCGAGCCGCCGTCGTCGCCGAGCGTCCGCGCGATCTGATCCTGATCCGGAGCCGGGAGCCCGGCCGCCTCGAAGGCGGAGATCAGCTCCGCCGCCTTTGCGTTTGCCTCCTCGTTCTGGCGATCGTAGTTCCAGCCGACGAGCATCGCGATCAGCAGCACGCCGAGGAAGCCACCGACGAGCCAGTAGATCGTGCGCTCTCTCACGCGGCGACCTCCGGAGAGGGCTCCTCTGTCTTCCAGCTCGGCTTGCGGAGCAAGAGAAAGAGCAACGGAACGATGAGGCCGAGTAGGAGCACGCCGCCACCGACGAAGAAGAGGTACCCGCTCGTGCTCAGAGTGCCGAGCTGCGAGGGCGGGACGAAGCCGATCGCCACGGCCGCGAGGGAGGAAAGGAAGCCCATGACGCAGAGCAGCGTCAGGGCCGGCGCGCGGTAGCCGCGGGGATGGTCGGGCTGCCGTTTCCGCAGGTTGTACGCGGCGACGAACATCGACAGGTACATGAGGAGATAGACCGACGTCGTGATCGTCATGAAGATCCAGTAGGCGTTCGAGACCGCCGGAACGAACGCGAAGAGGAGCGCGAGAATCGTCGTCAGGATCCCCTGCGCAACGAGGATGTTCTGCTGCACGCCCGCCTCGTTCGTCCGCTGGAACCACGGCGGCATGTAGCCGCCTTCCCGGGCGACGAGCAACAGGCTCTTCGACGGCCCGGCCAGCCAGGTGAGGAAGCCGGCCAGCGAGGCAGACACGATCGCGAGCCCGATGATCGGCGTCAGCCACTGGATGCCGAAGAAGGAGAGCACCGCGTCGAAGGCCTGCATGATCCCCGCCGTCAGGCTCACGTCCTGGGCCGGAACGACCCAGCTGATCGCCAGCGGCGGCAGGATCAGGATGAGCAGGACGAGCACGGTGGCGAGGAGCATCACCCGCGGAAATTGACTCTTCGGCTCGCGGAGCCGGTTAACGTGTACGGCGTTCATCTCCATGCCCGAGTAGGCGCCGAAGTTCGAGACGATCAAGACGATGCTCGCGATCCCTGTCCAGGCCGGGAAGATGTGCTCGGAGTCCATCGGCGCCGCGGATCCATTCCCCTGGGCCAGGTAGATGATTCCGAGAGTGACGAGCAGCACGCCCGGGATGAGGGTGCCGATCAGCACGCCGCTCGAGGCGAGCTTGGCGATCACCCCGATGCCGCCGCGCAGCGACACCATCACACCAAGCCAGTAGACGGTGATGATCACGATCGCGGTCCAGACGCCGCTCGACGCCAGGTCCGGGGCGATCACGTAGGCGAGCGTCGCGGCCACGAACGACAGGAGCGACGGGTAGTAGAAGAGCGTCATCGCGTACTGGTGCCAGGCTGCGGTGAATCCCATCCGGGGCGAGATGCCCTCGGTCACCCAGCGGTAGATCCCGCCCGACCAGCCGGAGGCGAGCTCGGCCGACACGAGCGCCGTCGGGATCAGGAAGACGATCGCCGGCAGCACGTAGAGGAACACGCAGGCGAGGCCGTAGACGGCCATCGTCGGCGCCGGCCGCAGGCTGGCCACCGACGAGACCGTCATCAGCGCCAGCGCCGTCCACGCGATGAAAGCCGGGCCCGCGACGGAGGCGCGGGCGGCGGCCGCGACCGGGGGCCTGCCCTCGGCGGCGGCGTCGGCGGTCGACACTAGCGCGGCCCCGTCGAAGGGATTCCCGTCAGCGCCACGTCGCAAGAACTATTGCACCGAGATGCCTGAGGCATCACCCGGATGGCATGAAAGGCGACCCCATTCGCACCGCGGGCATCAGAGGAGCGGCGAGAGGCCGGCGAACGCGGTCGCCTTCGCCCGATCCTTCATCCCGTCGACAGCCCGGCCGGGAGAGGACGCCGCTTCGGCCGGTGTGGCGAGCCGCTCCTCGAACTGCCTCGCAACCGCCGTCGAACGAACTAGGAGGTCGATCTCGAAGAAGCGCTTCAGGCTCCAGGCCTCGAGGTTGCAGGTGCCGGCCAGCAGCTCCTCGCCGTCGCGCACGAACGCTTTCGCGTGCAGCATCGTCGGGTACTCGAGAATGCGGACGCCGGCGTCCAGCAGCTTCGCGTGGTGGAAGCGTTGGGCGGCTGCGCACGCCCAGTTGTTCGCGTTCGCGGGGACGAAGAGGCGGACGCGGACGCCGCGGCGCGCGGCCTGCTCGATGCGCCGGATCATCCCGCGGTCGGTGACGTACGGGTTGACGACGTCCAGCGTCTCGCACGACCCGTCGAGCAGGTGAGCGATCGCGTCGGTGATCGGCCGGTAGCGGCCGGGCGCGTTGTGCAGCACCACGGCAGGCACGGCGCCGGGGCTGAGCTCGGGGAAGAGCGCGTCGATCTCCGCGGTCGGCACGGCACCGCCGAGCCAGCGGAAGCTGGCGAGGAAGATGAGCTGCAGCTGCGCGACGACCGGCCCCTCGGCCCGCAGGAACAGGTCGTGGAAGCGGCCGTCATGGAAGTGGTCCTCGATGCCGGCGCCGCCGATCCAGCCGATCCGCCCGTCCACGATCACGACCTTTCGGTGGTCGATGTGGCCGAGCCCGCCGAGGTTCCAACGCGTCGCCCCGCCCGAGCCCAGCGTCCCGGCCTGCGTGCGCGGCTTCGTCGCCCGGACGACGCACACCTCGATGCCGGCCGCGGTGAGCCGCTCGTAGAGCGCGCGCGAGTCCTCCTCGGGCTTCGACCCCTGGCGGTCGACCACGAGGCGGACGGGAACACCCGCGGTCGCCTTCTCCACCAGCGCATCGGCGAAGGCGTCGCCGATGACGCCGGGCCGGAAGCCGAACTGGTTGATGTGGATCGAGGAGGAGGCCGACTCGATGTCCTCCAGCATCGGCGGGTAGAAGTTCCGTCCCTCGACGTGCACCTCGACCGACGACGCCCGGCTCTCGGCGAACGCGAGCGCGAGGTCGCCTCGAGCCACCGGGCCTTCGACGAGACGCTGTGCGTGCTCCCGGATCCGGTCGTCCGGAAGCGGAGCCGGTCTAGGCACGGTGCGGGGTGAACGGTCTCAGCTCGTCCTGCCCGGGCTGGACGATTCCGGCGTGCGACTCCGGCACCTCGTTCCAGGCGCCCTCGAGGTCGCCGAGCGGCTCGGAGACGACGGCGCGCGCCTCGTCCGAGAGCAGCTGCACGTCCTCGATGTCCGGATGCATCCGCTTGAGGGCCTGCGCGTCGGTGCTGAAGAACAGCGAGCGGGACTGCCGCTCGCTCGAGTAGCGGGCGGCGTAGATCCGTTCCCCGTCCGTGGTCGCGACGGACATCTGCAGCGGATGCTCGACGCCGTGCCGCTCGCCCAGGTCCTCGATAAAGCCCGCCATGCGCTCGAGCGCGAGGATCGCATCCTCTTCGAGGCCGAAGGTGAGCGCGAGGTGGAACAGGAGCTCCGAGTCGGCGGAGCCCTCGATCGAGGGGATCAGGGACGGGTCGATCGCGAGCAGCATGTCCCGCTTCAGCCGCGGGAACTCGCGCACGAGCCCGTTGTGCATGAACAGCCAGCGGCCGTGGCGGAACGGGTGCGTGTTCGTCTCCTGCACCGCGGTTCCCGTCGAGGCGCGGATGTGCGCGAAGAAGAGCCGCGACGAGATGTGCTCGGCCAGCTCCTGGAGGTTCCGGTCGTTCCAGGCCGGGTGGATGCTGCGGTACACGGCCGGTTCGTCGCTCTCGCCGTCGCCGTACCAGCCGATCCCGAACCCGTCGCCGTTCGTCGTCGTGGCGCCCAACTGCGCGTGCAGGCTCTGGTCGATGAGCGAGTGCTTCGGGCGGAAGACCAGCGCGTCGATGGGGATCGGGTCGCCGTAGTACGCGAGCCAGCGGCACATGGCTAGGCCCCCGCGGGCGCGGGGACGACCTCGGCCGGCCCGCGGCGCCGGTCGTAGAGCTTGGCGAGCTCCACGAGCGCGATGTAGACGATCGGGCCGAGCAGGCAGATCCCCCACTGCGAGCTCGTCAGCGGCACCGTGTCGAAGATCCGCTCGAGGAAGTCCAGCTCCGTGACGAGGAAGGTCAGCAGCGCCGCCGCGCCGATCAGCTGGACGAAGCGGCGGTTCTCGATCGTGTAGCGGCGGAAGATCGTCTCCCCCGGCTCCCGAGCTTCGAGCGCGGCCGCGATGTGCAGCAGCGACAGGGTCGTCAGGCCCATGGTCGTGGCGACGGCGAGGTCGTAGCGCTCCTCGCCCCAGGCGACTGCCGCGAGGGCGAGCGCGGCCATGACCACGCTCGCGGCGCCGAGCCGGATCGCGAGCGCGCGGGAGACGATCGGCGCGTCCGCATCCCGTGGTGCCCGTCGCATGAGCCCGGGGATCGGCGCGTCGAACCCGAGCCCGATCGCCAGGAGCACGTCGACGGCGAAGTTGATCCACAGGATCTGGAGGGGCGTGAGCGGCGAGCCGTCCGCGATCCCGAAGAGCCCGGCGCCGACGAAGGTGAGGATGAACCCGCCGAGCATCACGAGCTGCACGCGCACGTACTTCATGAGGTTGTCGTAGATGCCGCGGCCGGAGTCCACCGCCGCCACGATCGTGGCGAAGTTGTCGTCCGTCAGGATCATGTCGGCGGCTTCCTTCGTCACCTCCGTGCCGGTGATGCCCATCGCGACGCCGATGTCCGCGCGCTTCAACGCCGGAGCGTCGTTGACGCCGTCGCCGGTCATCGACACCACGTTCCTCTTGCGCTTCAGCACGTCCACGAGGCGGACCTTGTCCTCGGGAGCCACGCGGGCGACGACGCCGATGTCTTCCACCTGCTCGTCGAGCTCGGCGTCGCTGAGCGCGGCGAACTCGGTGCCGGAGAGCGCGCGGCCCTCGATCCCCAGCTGGCCGGCGATGGCGGCCGCCGTCGTCACGTGGTCGCCGGTGATCATGCGGGCGCGGATCCCCGCCTCCCTGCAGCGTGCGATCGCGTCCTTGGCCTCCTTGCGCGGCGGGTCGACGATCCCGACGAGGGCGAGCAGGGTCAGGTCCTCCACTTCGTCGAGCAGGTTCGCGGCCGGGTCGAACGCGGCCGGGTCGAAGTCGCGAGCGGCCACGGCCAGGACGCGGAGCCCTTCGCCTGCGAGGCGGTCGTTCTCGGCCAGCACGCGCTCGCGGTGGTTTTCGACGGGAATGGTCGAGCCGTCCGCGTCCCGGATCTTGGTCGAGCGCGCGAGCAGGACGTCGGGCGCGCCCTTGACGAAGCAGCGGACGACCTTCCGGCCGCCGTCCTCCAGCTCGTGGAAGGTCGCCATGAACTTGTAGTCGGAGTCGAACGGCACCTCGGCGATTCGCGGGTGGAGGCGCCTCGTCTCGCCGATGTCGATGCCTCCCTTCGCGGCGAGGACGACGAGCGCGGCCTCCGTGGGGTCGCCGACGATCTCGCCGTCGCGGACGGAGGCGTCGTTCGCGAGCGCCATCGGCATCAGGAACGGGCCGAGCGGGGTGTCCGTGTCGCCCGCGGTGCGCAGGATGTTGCCCTCGACGGAGTAGCCCTCGCCCTCGATCGAGTAGCGGCGGCCGGCGACGACCAGCTGCCGCGCGGTCATCTGGTTTAGCGTCAGCGTGCCCGTCTTGTCCGAGCAGATCGCGGACGTCGAGCCGAGCGTCTCTACCGACCGCAGGCGCTTGACGATCGCGCCCTTGGCGGCGAGCGCCTGCGTCCCGAGCGAGAGCACGGTGGTCACGACCGCCGGCAGGCCGGTGGGGATCGCGGCGATCGCCAGGCTGATCCCGATCAGGAACAGGTCGTCGAAGTCGTCGCCGCGGACGAGGCCGATGACGACGACCAGCGCCAGCGCCGCCGCCGCCATGATCGTGAGCAGGACGGTCAGCTGGTCGAGCTGGCGCGTGAGCGGCGTCTTCTCCTGCTGGACCTGGCTCAGCATCCCCGAGATCTGGCCGACCTCGGTGTCCATGCCCGTCCCGGTGACGACCATCTCGCCCCGGCCGCGGGTCACCGTCGAGTTCATGTAGGCCATGTCGACGCGGTCGCCGAGCGGAACCTCCCCGCCGGCCACGGGCTCGACCGCCTTTGCGACGGGTGTGCTCTCGCCCGTCAGGGCGGCCTCCTCGATCTCCAGGTTCGCGGCCACGAGCAGGCGGCCGTCGGCCGGGACCTTGTCGCCGGCCTCGAAGGACACGACGTCCCCCGGCACCAGCTCCTCCGCCGGGACGTCGACCATCTCGCCGCCTCGCCTGGCGTGCGCCTCGAGCACGAGCATCTTCTGCAGCGCGGCGACGCTCTCGGCGGCTTTGCCCTCCTGGTTCAGGCCGAGCACCGCGTTGAGGACGGTGACGCCGAGGATGACGATGCCCGTGCTGAACTCCTGGAGCGCGACCATGCTGACGACGGCGGCGCCGACGAGGACGAGCTGCATCAGGTCGCGGTACTGGCGCAGGAACGCGTGCCAGCCGGGCTCTTTCTCCGCCTCCGCGAGCTTGTTCGGTCCGTACTGCTCGCGTTTACGCTCGACCTCCTCAGGCTCCAGGCCGCGGGCCGGATCGACGCCCAGCCGCGTGCAGGCCTCGCCCGCGGTCAGGCGGTGCCAGGCGGCTGCCCCTTCGTGCTCGTTGGATCTCGTGTCGGGCTCGCCGCCGACAACGTCGATCGCCGAGGCCAGGTCGCTCGTCATCCGGCCGCCAGCGTGGCGACCAGGACCGCCTTGATCGTGTGCATGCGGTTCTCCGCCTCGTCCCAGACGAGCGACGCCGGCGACTCGAAGACCTCTTCGGTCACCTCGAGCGCCTCGAGCCCGTGCTCCTCGTAGATCTCCTTGCCGACCGACGTCTCCGTGTTGTGGAACGCCGGCAGGCAGTGCATGAACTTCACGTCCGGGTTGCCGGTCAGCTCCAACGTGCGGGCGTTGACCTGGTAGGGGAGCAGCAGCTCGATCCGCTCGGCCCAGACCTCCTTCGGCTCGCCCATCGACACCCAGACGTCGGTGGCGAGCACGTCGCAGCCGCGCACCGCCTCCTCGACGTTCTCCGTGAGCGTGATCTCCGCGCCCGTCTCGCGGGCGACGGACCGTGCGAGCGCGACGACGTCGTCCGTCGGCCAGAGAGACCTCGGTGCGGCGATGCGGACGCTCATGCCGAGCTTCGCGCCTCCGACCAGGTAGGAGTTGGCCATGTTGAACCGCGCGTCGCCGAGGTAGCAGAACGCGACGTCCTCGAGCGGCTTCGGAACGTGCTCACGGACGGTGAGGAAGTCGGCGAGGATCTGGGTCGGGTGCCATTCGTCGGTGAGCCCGTTGTAGACCGGCACGCCGGCCCACTCGGCCAGTTCCTCCGCAGTCGTCTGCGCGAACCCGCGGTACTGGATCGCGTCGTACATGCGCCCGAGGACGCGGGCCGTGTCCTTGACCGACTCCTTGCTGCCCATGTGCGACCCGGAGGGGCCGAGGTACGTCACGTGGGCGCCCTGGTCGTACGCCGCGACCTCGAACGCGCAGCGCGTCCGGGTCGAGTCCTTCTCGAAGATCAGCGCGATCTCCGTGCCGACGAGCCGCTGCTCCTCTCGCCCCTCGCGCTTCGCGGCCTTCAGCTCCGCCGCGAGATCGAGGAGGTAGGTGAGCTCCTCCGGCGTGAAGTCGTCGAGCTTGACCAGGTGCCGGCCGCGCAGGTCGGTGGCGGTCCTCATCGGCGTGCTCCTTTCGCGTGCGTCGAGGTCGAACAGGTCATACCACCGCCTGCCCCCATGGTCCCGGAGAGGCGAGTGCCCCGCCATCACCCGGTCCGGATGAACTCCGGTGAGCGCTGTGCCATCCTCCGTCCGATGGCCCGGTGAA
>DASSSO010000196.1:0-11819 GCA_035776735.1 Gaiellaceae bacterium
TCAAATCGACGACTGAGAGCGCGAGCACGATCGCCAGCAGGACCAGCAGAGAGCCGATGACGAGCCTCTCGAAGTGCCCTATCGCCCGATCCATGCTCACAGACGCGCCTTGCCATTCGAACGAGGCGGCGCCCCCAACTCGAGCGCGCGGGCGACGTCGGTGATGGAGAGGAGCCCGACCAGCCGGTCGCCGTCGAGCACGAGCGCGCGCCCGAGGTCAGACTGCCCGAGAGCGACGACCGCCTCCTCGAGCGGTGTCGCTGCGGAGAGGACCGGGACGCGTTCGAGCGGAGTCATGGAGCCTGCGGCCGTCTGCGTCGACCACTGGGAACGCGGAACCGCCGCGACGGCGCGGAACGGGAGCAGTCCGACCGCGCGCCCGTTCTCGACGACGGGGTAGGTCGTGTAGCGGCTCGGCCAGACGATCTCGTCGACGACACGCTCGAGAGGGAAGCTCGACGGCACGGTGACCGGATCGCGGGTCATGAGCTCGCCCACCACCGACCCCTCGAACGCCCGCTTCATCCTGGCGAACCGCTCCTCCGATGCCGCGGCCATGAGGACGAACCAGCCGATGAACGCGATCCACACGCCGCTGAAGGTGCCCTGGAAGATCAGGAGGGCGACGCCCCAGCCGATGAAGGCGTACCCGAAGCCGCGGCCGATCGTGGCGGCGACTCCTGTCGCCCGCTCGTAGTCGCCGCGCCAGTGCCAGAGCGCCGCGCGCAGCACGCGGCCGCCGTCGAGAGGCAGCGCAGGGAGGAGGTTGAAGGCGAGGAGGATGAAGTTGATGTAGCCGAGCCAGGCGACGACACCGTCGACCGCAGGCGGAAGCGCCATCGCGATCGCCGCCGCGCTCAGGACGACGCCGAGGACGAGGGTGACGAGCGGTCCTGCGAGCGCGATCCGGAACTCGGCGCCGGCGCTGGGAAAGTTGCCCTTGAACGTCGCCACCCCGCCGAACAGCCACAGCGTGATGCCCTCGATCTCCATCCCGTCTCGCCGAGCCTGGACGGCGTGGCCGAGCTCGTGCGCGAGGATGGCGGCGAAGAACAACCCTGACGCGACGACGCCCATCGCCAGATAGGTGCCGTCGGACAGGCCGGGGTTCTGCGCCGGGAACACCGACGCCGTCAGCGTCCACGTGAAGAGCGCGAACACGAGCAGCCAGGTCCAGTTGAGGCCAATCCGGACTCCGGCGATACGACCGAGCGTGAAGGTGGCGTCGAGCACGTGTGCTCCTTTCGAGCGGTTACCGAGGGTTGCTCATCGTCGGGTCGGGCAGGTCAGCGCAGCGCATACCGAGACCTCAGCAGCGCGCCGAGCGCGAGCGCCAGCGTCGCCAGCGCTCCCGAGAGAACGAACGCCGGCGTGTACGTGCCCGTCGCGTCGAACATCCACGAGCCGAGAACGGACCCCAGCGCTCCGACGCCGAAAGCGGTGAAGAGGAGCCCGTAGACGAAGCCGAGGTTCTCGATGCCGAAGCAGACGGAGGTGAGCACCGGAAACAGGGCCAGCGTGACAGCGAAGCCCCATCCGAGCAGCGCCGCGAACCCGTACAGCGTCGGCGCGTCCACCACGAGGGCCGGGAGCGACAGGAGTGCGGCCGCCTGGACGAGATAGGTCGCGACCAGCACAGAGACCGCGCCTGTCCGGTCCGCCAGCCAGCCGGCCACGGGACGCCCCAGGCCGTTGACGGCCGCGAAGACCGTGACCGCGGTTGCCGCCTCCAGCGCCGGCAGGCCGAGCACGCGCGTTCCGAACGTCGGGATCACGCTGACGGCCATGAGCCCGCCGAAGGTCGCGGACGCGAATGCGACCCAGAGCACCCAGAACTCCGTGCTTCGCACGGCTTCGCCGGGTGTCGCCTCCCGACGCACCGCCGCCGTGGCGGGAGCTCGGCCGACGGAGGTTCCGCCCGACGGCGCCCGGCCCGGAGGCGGGTTGACGATCAGGCTGGCAGCGGCAAGGGAGATCGCGGAGGTCAGCACTCCGAGGAGAAGCAGCGTGCCTTCCACTCCGAGCGGCGCGAGCCAGAGCTCCGCCTTGAGCGGGGCGAAGAAGGCGGCCGCCAGGCCGGAGCCCATCAGGGCGAGCGAGATCGCAAGGCCGGGCCGGTCCGGAAACCATTTCCGCGCGGTGGGAGCGATCGTGGCGTAGGTGAGACCGCACGCCGTCCCACCCAGGACTCCGTAGGTGAGGAGGAGCCAGACGGGATGTGGGATGCGCCCGACGAGCGCTGCGAGCCCGTACGCGACCAGAAAGAGCGCGCCGCCCATCGCAGCCACCGGCCGGGGCCCCCACCGGTCCTGCAGCTTTCCGGCCGGCACCATCGAGGCGGCGAAGACGACCATGAAGGCAGTGAACGGCGCCTTGGCCTCGGCAGTGGATCAGCCGAACCTCGCCACCAGCGGGTACACGAAGACCCCCCACGCGTAGGAAGCCCCGCCCATCAGCGCGAGCAGGAACCCCGCCGCCGGAATCCGCCAGCGGGCGAGTTCGGTGCGCCGTCCCGACAGGGAAGCCGATTCGGAGTCTCCGAACGAGACGGAGACACTGTGCCTCCCGCTGCGCGCGGGCATGAACGCGGCCGGCTTCGACATCGTTCTCCAGAATGGACGGCGGCTGCCGCTCGGGCATCGGTACATGTCCGGATTCCCGGTGCGGTTCATCCTCGGTTGCGATCGGCGCGGCGGGCGAACGTGAGAGCTCGGGCGGACGCCCGGCACCGGGCGACCTACGGCCCGTCGACGTCGATGAGCCTCATGACGAGCGCGTACTGGACGAGATCAGCTCGATTCGAGAAGCCGAGCTTCTGCATGATGTGAGCCCTGTGTGTCTCCGCGGTACGGACGGAGATGAACAGGATCTTCGAGATCTCTTTGTTCGTGTGCCCGAGCGCGAGCAGCCGCAGGACCTCCCGCTCGCGCTCGGACAGGACGTTCGCGGCCCTTCGGGCCACCTCGTCGGCCTCAGCCGCGAGCAGCCTGACTCCGAGCTCGGGGTGCAGGTAGCGCCCGCCTCCTGCGACCTCGCGGACGGCCTGGACGAGCTCGCGCGGAGCAGCCTCCTTGATGATGTAGCCGGTCGCGCCGGCCTCGAACGCCGCCCGGACGTACCGAGGATCGTCGTACATCGAGAGGACGAGCACGCGGGTGCCGGCGGCGCGTTCGACGATCTTGGGGATGGCATCCAGGCCGGCGCCGCCCGGCATGTGCAGGTCGACGACCACGACGTCGGGACGGATCGCGATCGCCTCGAAGACGGCCCGCTCGCCGTCCCCCGTCTCGGCCACCGTCTCGATGTCTTCCTCGGCGTCGAGGAGCAGTCGGAGCCCCGCGCGGACGACCTCGTGGTCGTCGGCGATGACGACGCGGATCGTTGCGGCTGCGCTCATGCCCACCCTCCTCGATCGTCGAGTCCGCAGACGGTGGCAAGCGTACCCTGCCGCTCCCACGCGGGGCTTGGATCTCGTGCCGGGCCCGCACGGGAACTCGATGCCGTCAGCTCCCGGTCGTGAGCACGACCAGGACGGTGGCCACGAGGGCGCTGAACAGCGTGAGGGGATGGACTGCGGCCTCGAGGCCGCTGCCGCTCGAGATGATTGCGAGCGCCCACATCCCGAGCACGACGATCACCTGCTGCCGACGGCTGAGACGGCACCGGCAGGCCGGGGTCGTGGCCGTCACGCTCGTTCTCGCGCATCCCGTGGTTCTCGTGCTCGCTGACTCCGGCTACTGGTCGTTCCTCGACCCTCGAGTCAACCTGCCGCGGGCGCTCGTGCTCGTGCTCGTGCTCGTCGCCCTGCCTGCGCTCGTGGTCACAGCGCTCTGGAGGGGCCGGCTGCGGATCCGCTACGAGCGCTGGCGTGCCGGGCACGCGGTGCTCGCCGCGTTCGTCCTCGCGGTCGGGCTCGTCCACATCCGCGGCGTCCGTCACTATCTCGAGGATCCGCGCAAGCAGGCACTCTGGGTGGCGATCGCGGCGGCTTCGGTCGCGAGCGTTGCGTACTTCCGGCTCGTGCGCCCCTTGCAGCTTCTGCGGCGACCGTACCGGGTCGTCGCCGTCGAGCCGGAGGCAGCCGGCGTGTGGACCGTCGCGGTGGAGCCCGAGCGACCCGTGCCCTTCATGTTTCGGGCCGGGCAGTTCGCGCTGCTCACCCTGGGGAGGAGCCCCTTCTCGCTGGAGCAGCATCCGTTCTCGATCTCCTCGAGCGCACGCCGCCCCGAGCGGCTCGAGTTCACGATTAAGGAGCTCGGCGACTTCACCTCCCGGATCGGGGAGGTTCCCGTCGGGACGCGCGCCTACGTCGACGGCCCGTACGGCTCGCTGGTGCTGCCGCGGGAGCCCGATGCGGGGCTCATGCTCGTCGCGGGCGGGATCGGAATCACGCCGCTCATGAGCATGCTGCGCACGCTGCGCGACGAACGAGACCGGCGGTCGATCGTTCTCGTCTATGCCAACGACGAGGCCGCGGACTTCGCCTTCGCCGGCGAGCTCGAGCAGATGGCGGATGGCGGAGCGCTCGACCTTCGCGTCGTGCACGTGCTCGCCGAGCCGCCTGCCGACTGGACGGGGGAAACCGGCGTGATCACGCGAGAGCTGCTTGCCAGGTACCTACCCGGCGAGCCCGGGGCGTGGCGGTACGTCCTGTGCGGCCCGGCGCCGATGATGGAAGCGGCCGAGCAGGCGCTGCTCGAGCTCGCGGTCCCGCTGGGGAGGATCGAGTCGGAGCGCTTCGACATCGAGGCCGCGCAGGCGATCGGCCCGCGTCACGCGCAGGTGCGGCGGCTCGTCCTCGCGCTCGGGGCGCTGATGGTCCTGGGTGCGGCGCTCTTCGCCGTCCGGCCCGGCTGAGGCGCCGGCGGGCTGTCGGGTATCGTGGCGGCATGGACGTCCTCGCCGAGCCTCCCGTGCGGCCGACCGCGTCCGCGCAGAGCGAGGAGCCGCGCCCCGAGAGGTCCGCGAGAAGGAGCCGAGCGTGCTGAGGACGATCGCAGACGTCCTGCGAGACAAGGGCGACGACGTCTGGAAGGTCGCCCCGACCGCAGCCGTGTCCGAAGCGACGAAGCTGATGGCGGAGAAGCGCATCGGAGCGCTGCTCGTCCTGTCCGCCGACGAGCTCGTCGGCGTCATCACCCTGCGCGACTGCGTCCGCAACGTGAGTCTCGCCGGACGAAGCGTGGACGAAGCTCTGGTCGGCGAGTGCATGAGCAGCCCCGTCGTCTTCGTCGGCCCGGAGCACACCGTGGGCGACTGCCTGCGCATCATGACGGAGAAGGGAATCGGTCACCTCCCGGTCGTCGGCGACGGCAGGCTCATCGGCGTGGTGTCGCGCGGCGATCTCCTGCGAAGCCTCGTCAAGACGCAGAGCGCGACGATCGGACACCTCGAGGGCTACATCACGGGAACGTATCCCGGGTGACACATGGGCGCGAATGTCGGGCTACCGCTCGACTCGGGCAGACTCTGGAAGCACCACGACCGGCCGCGCGGCCGACGCGGCCAGGCGCGCTGCGACAGACCCGAAGAGCGTAGCCCGAACGCCCCCGAGGCCCCGGGCCGCCACGACGAGGAGCCGGCCGTGCTCCCGCTCGGCCACCGACTCGAGCACGTCCCAGGGAGGCCCCGACTCGATCACGAGCGTCGCCTCGACGCCCGCCGAGCCCCGCGCGTCGTCGAGGATCCCGGAGGCCTGGTTCCGTTGTTCATCCGGCTGTGCCACGACGGCGGGAGTTCCGCCACGGGCACCCAGGTAGGTGAAGGCGGCCTTCACGTCCTGGAGCGCGTGCACGAGGACGAGCCGGTAGCCGAGACGCGCCGCCAACCGGCCGCCGAGCGCAGCGGCGGCGCGTGCGTGATCGGAGTGCTCTCGGCGCCCGTCTGGGGCGCGGCGGGCGCACCTTCCGGAGGCACGATGACGACGGGACGGTCGCCCCGCGTCGCCAACGTGCGCCTCGGATTCGGGAGAGCCGTCGACCCCGACGACGACGAAGCCAGGGAAGCGGTGTGGATCTGCCGAACCCCGCGCGACGAGCACGGAGCAGGGCGCCTTGTGCACGAGGTCGGTGACAACACTCGCGGTGAGAAAGCCGTGCACACGGCCCTGTTCTGGCGGCCCGAGCGCTAGCAAGCAGTTCGGGTCGCGTGCGGCTTCTGCCAAGAGGACCTCTCGGGGTCTTCCCTCGATGCTGCGCGTCTCGACGGGACCGTCGCGCGTGAGCGAGTGCTGTGGCCTTCTCAAGTTGCTCCTCGGCGTTTTCCTGAATACGCGTAGCGGTAGCGAGCGTCTCTCCGTGCGGAGCATCCCACAACGTATCCTTGGCGTACTCCATCGCCGTCACCAGCCTGGTCGATGCCAGGGGATCCGCGATCCGGATCGCCTGCTGCGCAGCCACGATCGCCTCTGGCGAGCCGTCGATGCCGCACACGACGAGCGCGTAGTTCATCGCAAGTTCCAGTCTATGGAGTTGAATGCCCGCGTTGCGTCGCGAGGAGGACGCCGAGATAGGCTGCGTATGCCGCGAGCAGAACAAGGCCGCGCCGTCGGGGTAGGTGTGCGTTTCTGCCCGGGTGGGCGGCCGCGACGACGAGGACGCCGAATCCGAGCGCTACTCCGACTTCGCTCCGGACGACCTCGATCGGCCGGATGAGCGCCGCCACCGAGACGATGAGCGCTCCGTTGAAGATGTTGCTTCCGATCACGGTCCCGAGGACGACCTCGTGATGGCGGCGCAGCTTGGCGGAAACGACCGTGGCGATTTCGGGAACGGACGTGCCGATGGCCACGAGGATCGCCCCGGTGACGAAGACGTCGAGGCCCACGGCCGCCGCAACCCCGGTGGCGCCGCTCACGACGAGTCGGCCGGCGGCGACGAGCAGGATGAGGCCGCCAACGGCCGATGCCAGCGTTGTCCAGCGCGAGCGCTCGCCGGCTCCTTCGGTCTCGGAGCCGCGGGACCGGTGCGCCTCGCGAGCGGACAGGCCGAGCCAGATGACGAACCCGGCGAGCAGCACGAGGGCGTCGACGCGCGACAGCTCGCCGTCGAGCGCGAGCAGCGCGGTGACACCAGGCACGAGCAGGGCGACCGGATAGTCACGCCCAGTCGTGGCACGGGCGACGGAGCTCCCGGCGAGAAGGAGGCCGAGAGCGAGGACGACGCCGAAGTTGACGACGTTGCTCCCGAGCGCGTCGCCTAGCGCCAGCGTGGGCTCGCCCGCCCGCGCCGCGCCGATCGAGACCGCGAGCTCCGGGCTGGAGGTCGCGAAGGCGACGACGGTGGTGGCGACGAGGCGGGCAGGAACCCGCGCCCAGGTGGCAAGCCCGACGGCGCCGCGGACGAAGAGCTCTCCTCCTGCGCCGGCGCAGGCGAGGCCGAGGACGAGTGTTGCGATGTCCGTCGTCACGCCTCATCCAGAGACGTGCGGGGCTCAGTCGCGCTCGGGTGCGCCGAGATCGCTTGCCGGGCGGGTGTCGGGGTACGGACGACGAGCACCGAGCAGCGTCCCCGGTGCGCCACCCGCTCGCTCACGCTTCCGAGCGACCGCAGTCCGTGCAGGCCGCGGCTACCGACGACGAGAAGGTCGGCTGCAGACGAGGCCGCGACGAGCGCGTCCGTTGGTGGGCGCTCGACCCGCTCCGGCTGGAGACCGAGCTCGCTGGCCTGGAGGGCCAGCCTGTCGGCGTCGATCGGCTTGCCGCGTAGGGCCGCGAGCGCCTGCAGTTCCGCCCCGAATCGCTCGACGAGGTCGCGCGCGACTCCGGCAGCGCTGAACGATTGAGGGGAGCCGTCGAGTCCGAGCACGATCCTCCGGGGGAAGCTGTCGGGCTGGGCGGCGGGTCGCGCGACAAGGACCGAGCATGGCGCCTTGCGCAGCAGCGCTGTCGTCGTCGAGCCGAGATAGATGCCGGCTGCTCGGCTGTGGCCCTTGATCCCAAGTGCCACGAGTGTCGCCCGCTCCCTCGCGATCTCGCTCAGGAGCCCTTGGGTCACGTCCCCTTCGACGACTCGCGCCGTTTCGCCTCCCACGTCCGCGAGCGCGAGGCGCAGCGACTCTTCGGCCGTGCGCAGGATCTCGCCTATCAGCTCGGCGTGCACGACATGTCGAATGGGTGCGACGGCGACCAAGTGAACGGATCCGGCGGGTATGCGCAAGCGGAGCGCCTGACGCAGGGCCTCGAGACTCTGCGGCGTCTGCTCGCGAAAGAGCACCTCCGCCGCACTCATCGCTCCACCTCCACGGACGTCGGTCACGTTGTGCACGGAGCTCCTTTCGTGAACGTCACTGCGGTCCGCACGGCAGCGACACTCTCGCACCCGAAAGCTCGCCGCGGGAGGGTGGAAGACCGCGCCGAGCTGCGGGCTTCAGCGGATCTCGGAGTGTCCCGTGCAGGGTCGCTTCGTCCGGCTCGCCGTGCGATGGGGTCCTCCGTCAGCGCGCTCCGGGAGGTGGAGACTGCGGCTGGCCGTTTGCGTCGTGGCGGCGGAGGGAGCCGGCGTGAGCGCGCGCGGTCGGGTCGCGGCGCGCCTTGACGATGCTCGCGATCGTGACGAGCGTGAGAACGGCGCCGATCAGGGCGAGCGACTGGGCGGCGGATACTTCTGGGATGCTCTCCCAGTGCTTGTGCAGGTAGTGCAGGACGAGCTTGATCCCGATGAACACGAGGATCACGGAGAGACCGGCAGCGAGGTACACGAGCCGGTCGAGCAGCCCAGAGACGAGGAAGTAGAGGGCGCGCAGCCCCAGCAGAGCGAAGGCGTTCGCGGCAAACACGATGTACGCCTCCTGCGTGATCCCGAAGATCGCGGGGATGGAGTCGAGCGCGAACACGACGTCCGTGGTTCCGATCGCCACCAGCACGAGCGCGAGCGGGGTCAGCAGGCGCCGACCGTTCTCGCGAGTGGTCAGCCGTCCGCCGTCGTAGCGATCGGTGAAAGGCAAGTGCCGCCGGGCGAGGACGACCACCACGTTGTCGTCCAGGGTCGGATCCTGATCGCGGTGACGGTAGAGCTGGACACCGGTGAACACGAGCAGAGCGCCGAAGAGCACGAACATGAACGAGAAGAGCGACAGCAACGCCGCCCCCAGCGCGATGAACACGGCGCGCAGCGCGAGCGCGATGGCGATGCCGAACGTCAGCACCCTGTGCTGTTGCTCGGCCGGAACCGCGAACGTGCTCATGATGATCACGAACACGAACAGGTTGTCGACGGACAGGCTTTTCTCCACGGCGTAGCCCGCGAAGTACTCGGCACCCCACTCCCACCCGGTGGCGAACCCGAAGCCCACGCCGAAGGCGAGCGCCACGCCGATGTAGAAGACCGACCAGGCCACCGCTTCGCGGAACTGGACTACGTGCGGCCTCCGCGCCGCGAGCGCGAAGTCGAGCCCGAGCAGGCAGACGACCGCGAGCACGGTCAGCACCCACGCGACGAACGGCACGTCCAGCACGCGTGCAGTCTGTACGGAGAGGCGGTCGGAACTCAGCCCACCGTGCCGACCGCCGCGCTGTGCGAGCGTCTATGCGACCCAGGCCGCGAGCACGAAGAAGAGCAGCGTGCCGATGATGTCGAGGACAACCACCGTCCCAACGACGAGCGCCAGCACGCGGATGGTGGAGAACTCCCTTTCGTCGTTCGACCAGTACCGCCTCACGAGCCAGAAGCCACACGAGACGAAAACGGCGAAGGACACCACGTAGATGAGGGCGATGAGGAGCGGCGTGCTCATGGCGTCACCTGTGGGCTCCTCAACCGGCCTGCCCACCGAGTGCGGCGCTCCATCTGCGAACCGCGAGGATGGCTGCGAGCGCCACTGCGGTGCCGAGAGCTGCGCCGGCGACGACGTCGGACGGCCAGTGCACTCCGACGTAGATCCGGGAGAAGGCCATCACCGAGGCCAGCGCTATGAGATAGGGAGCCGCCCGCGGCACGAGAAACGCCAGCACGACGGCTCCGGCGAACGCGCTCGCCGAGTGGCCGGACGGCATCGCAGAGCTCACCGTGTAGGCAGGAGCGGGTCGGCCTCCTGCAGGACGAGGTTCGGGCGTGGTCGACCCGTCGCCGTCTTGATAGCGAAGGCGAGGAGATCCGCCGTCCACACGCATGCCGCCACGAGGAATGCCGCGCGGAGCCGGCCTGTCTTCCCCAGCGGGGCGAGCAGGGACGCGAGCACGATCCACAGCGCCCCCCATAGCCGGTGAGCGTGACGGCCACGAGCACGGGGTCGAGCCAGCCGACCCGATGCTCGACGATCCAGACAAACAGAGATCGGTCCACCCTAACGCGGCAGTGTGTTCAGGGGCTGCTGTTCCTATGGGGCCGCACGCCCGCACCGCGAGCCTCGGCCGAGGCGCCGAGCGCGACGAGCAGCTGTCCGACGGGGTGGTCCTGCTCCAACGGGTGACGCAGAGGCAGCTCCGGATGCACCTCGTACTGGTTTCGCCGCCCCACGCGCGTGCGCGTGACGTCTCCCTCCGCGACAAGGTCCGCCACGATGGTCTGCGCGGTGCGGAGCGTGATGCCGACGCGGGTCGCGATGTCCTGGATGCGAGTTCCCGGGTCGTGCGCGATGCAAATCAGGGTGTGGGCGTGGTTGGTGAGGAACGTCCAAGAGCGTTGGTCACCACCATCATAGGAAGTTGACATCGTGCATCATTCTACCTCTGTTGAGGGGGCAAGCGGCGGAAGCGGCCTCGGGTCTGCGGCGTCGTGCATCGTTTGCCGGTCACGCACTCGTGCGGTGACGCGGTGCCGACGCGCCGCGTCGCGCAGCCGAACCAGTGTTAATCCGAAGGCGCTCTCGGGGGGTGCTCGGATGGCGCGCCCCCCTAACGAGAGCATTCGATCAGCGGCATTGCACGCATCTCGGTGCTCGCCGTCCATCGATCTGTGGCCTGCGAGTTGTAAGCGGCAGCTTGACACGTGCAATGTGTTTCTAGTATAAGGGACTCGACCGGAGGGGAGTATCCCACGGGCTCCGTCGTCAGTCCGGCCCATGCGGCCCGGCGGAGCCGGCCCAGATCGGGCGGAGAGACCTCCAGCTTGCGTGTCCACGAGCCTGGAGGGAGCTGCCATGAACTGCCCTGTCTGTGAGACCGCGGAGCTCGCGCTTGCCGAGCGCGAACGCGTCGAGATCGACTACTGCCCCCGCTGCCGAGGAGTGTGGCTCGACCGCGGCGAGCTCGACAAGGTCATCGAGCGCTTCGACGGTGAGCCGCGCCGCGACCGCGACCGTGACCGCGACCGGAATCGCGACCGCGATCGCGACGACGACCGCGACGAAGACGGTTACCGGAGTCGCCGCGGTGGCCGTCGCCGGCGTAACCGCGAATCCATGCTCGGCGACCTGTTCGAATTCGGCGGCTGATGCAGCAGCTGAACGCAACCCGAAGCGAGTTGCTCGCGCGGCGAGTGCAGATCGTGCTCGCCGTTCAGGGCCGCGATCTCCTCGTGGAGAAGCGCGCTGCGCTCATGCGGGAGTTCAGCCGTCTTGGCGCTTCCGTGCTCGAGGCGATGCAGGCGCTCGAGCGTGGCGCCGGCGATGCCGAGCGAGCGCTTCGGGACTCGGTCGTCGCGGACGGGCCGGAAGCCGTCCGCTCGGCGGCGCTCGCCTCGGGCGGCGAGACCCCGTTGCTCCTGAAGGCGCGGAGCGTCGCGGGTGTTCCCATCGTCGAGATCGAGCACGAGGCGGTCGTTCGACCGCGGGAGGGTCGCGGTTTCAGTCTGGCGGGAACGTCCGCGCGAACGGACGAGGTCGCCGATCGCTTCGAGGGGCTGCTCGAGGGGCTGCTCGATCTTGCGGCGCTCGAGCTCTCG
>DASSSO010000080.1:0-7296 GCA_035776735.1 Gaiellaceae bacterium
CCCTTGCCCTCGTCTCCCCACTGCGCGCCGACGATGACGGTCGCAGGCACGTTCCGAGTCTGCCCGATCGGTCGGCTACTCGTCGTCGGCCAGGAAGGCCACGGCCTCGACCTCGATCAGCACGCCCGGATCGAAGAGCGAGCTCACCTCGACGAGCGAGCTCGTCGGGGGCGACGCCAGGTTGACGAACTCGTCCCGGACGCGCCGGACGGTCGCCAGCTCCGAGATGTCGACGACGTAGAGGGTGAGCTTGACGACGTTCGGCCAGGCCGCGCCCGCTGCGCGGAGCGCCCGGCCCGTGTTCTCGAACGCGAGCCGCGTCTGCGCCTCCCAGCCGTCGGGCACGGTGCGGTCGCGCGTCATCGGCACCTGACCCGCGGTCCACGCGAGCCGGCCGGGCGGGATCGTGACCACGTGGCTGTACCCGGCCGGTGCGATCAGCTCGGGCGGCGACGCGAAAACGGGGCCGGACACGGCTACGCCGCCGCCAGGTCGGCGAACTTCGCGTACCGGCTCAGGAACGCGACCTTCTCCGTCCCCGTCGGCCCGTTGCGGTGCTTCGCCAGGTGGATCTCGGCGATCCCCTGCTGGTCGGTCTCGTCGTTGTAGTACTCGTCGCGATAGATGAAGAAGACGAGGTCGGCGTCCTGCTCGATCGAGCCCGACTCGCGCAGGTCGGAAAGGATCGGGCGCTTGTCGTGGCGCTGCTCGACGGCGCGCGACAGCTGGGAGAGCGCCAGCACCGGCACGTCGAGGTCGCGCGCCAGCACCTTCAGGTTCCGCGAGATCTGCGAGACCTCCTGGACCCGGTTCTCGGCGGTGGAGCCGGACGTCATCAGCTGGATGTAGTCGACGACGATCAGGCCGAGGTTCGGTTCCTTCGTCTTCAGCCGCCGGGCCTTCGACCGGATCTCCATCATCGTGATCGAGCCCGTGTCGTCGACGTAGATGGGCGCCTTGGCGAGCTTGTCGCAGGCCGCGGTGAGCCGGGGCCAGTCGTCAGCCGCGAGCTTCCCGTTCCGGAGCCGCTGCGACTCCACCTTCGCCTCGCTGCACATCAGCCGCTGCGTCACCTCGGACTTGGACATCTCGAGCGTGAACAGCGCGACCGGGACACCGCGCCGCACGGCGATGTTCGTGGCAGTGCAGAGCGCGAAGCCCGACTTCCCCATGCTGGGTCGCGCCGCGAGGATGACCAGGTTCCCGGGCTGAAAGCCGGAGGTCAGGCGGTCGATGTCCCGGAAGCCCGACGGGACGCCGGTGATCTCCTCGCCGGCCTCGTAGAGCGCCGTGATCCGCTCGAAGCTGTCCTTCAGCAGCCCCTCGATGTGCGCGAACTCGCCGGTCACACGCGCCTGCGAGAGCTCGAAGATCACCTGCTCGGCCTGGTCGACGAGATCCTGCGCCTCGCCCGGCCGCTCCCACCCGAGGCGCGCGATCTCCTGGCCCGACCGGATCAGCCCGCGAAGGGTGGCCATCTCCCGCACGATCCGCGCGTAGTGCGCGGCGTTCGCGGTGGCTGGGACGAGCGCCGCGAGCTCGTGAATCCGGACGCGACCGCCCGCGTCCTCGAGCTCGCCGCGCTCCTCCAGCGCGTCGACGAGAGTGATGGCATCGACGGGCTCGCCACGCGCGTAGAGCGCCAGCGCCGCCCGGTAGACCTTCGCGTGGCTCTCCCGGTAGAAGTCGCCCGCGTCGAGGAGCTCGCTGACAGCCCCGATCGCCCCGGGGGAGAGCATCATCGCGCCGAGGACGGACTCCTCTGCGTCGAGATTCTGGGGTGGGACCGGGGCCGCCTGCGACGGCTGGGCGACTTGGGCGACCACTCCACGATTCGAGCCGTTGCCGGGGGGTGCCGTCAAGCCGGTTGTCCCTTACTACTAGGCAGAAAAGGGGACCATTTGCAGGCGAAAGAACACATGTTCCCCCGCATTGTCCACGGCGGGCCGGACGTTGTCCCCACGAGGGCTGCCCGACCGGCCAACGGAAAATCGCGCTGCGTGCGGCTTTTTCGAACGCCCATCCCCAGGCTCTGGAAAAGCCTGTGGACGAGTCGTGACGAAATCGTTACCGGTCAGACTCGGTCTCGGCGGCGACGGGCTCCTCCTCGGCGGGCTCGCCCGCCTCGGGCTCGCCGGACGCCTCGATCTCGCCTTCCGCCTCCGCCGCCTCGGCCGCCTCGACGATCTCGATCGCCTCGGCCTCGGCAGTCGCCGCCGCCTCGGCGGCAGCCTCCGCCTCCGCCTCCGCGGCCGCGGCGGCCTCCTCGGCCTCCGCGGCAGCCTGGAGCTCCTCCATCTGCGCGATGTCGCCGCCCTCTGGCACGACCTCGAGCCGCACGGTGGCGGACACCTCCGAGAAGACCTCGACCGGGACCTCGTACCGGCCGACCCGCTTGACCGGGTCGCCGAGCTCGATCTTCCGCCGGTCGACACGGATCCGGTGGTCGCCCCACAGGCGGTCGGCGACGTCGGTCGCAGTCACGGACCCGAACAGCGACCCGGTCGGCCCGGACTTGACGTCGAACCTGATCACCGCCTGCTCGAGCCGGGAGGCGATCTCGCGGGCCTCGTCCTGCGTGCGGGCCTCCTGGCGCGCGCGCAGCTCGTCGCGGCGCCGGAGCTCCTCCAGCCGCCCCGGCGACGCCGGCTCGGCGAGCCGGCGCGGAAGGAGGTAGTTGCGCGCGTACCCGCGCGCGACGTCCACGACGTCGCCGCGCAGGCCGACCTTGTCCACGTCCTTGAGGAGGATGACCTGCATCGGTGCGTCAGGTGGTCGCGTAGGGCAGGAGCGCCATCTCACGGGCCCGCTTGACCGCGACGGCGACCTGGCGCTGGTGGCGCCGGCAGGTGCCCGTGATGCGCCGCGAGCGGATCTTCCCCTTCTCGGAGACGTGCCGCCGCAGCAGGTTCGTGTTCTTGTAGTCGACCTCTTCGACCTTGTCGCGGCAGAACTGGCAGGACCGCCGCTTGATCGGCCCTGTGGGCGGACCGCGTCTCGAGGTGCGCTGCTCTCGTCGTGCTTTCGGCATCCGGGCGCTCCTTAGAAGGGAATGTCGTCGTCGGCGCCGGAGGTGCCGAAGTCGGCGCCGCTCTCGGTCGCCGCGCCGGCCGGGACGAACTCCCGCTGGCCGCCCTCGGCGTCGCCGCGGCTGCCGAGGAACTGAACCGTGTCGGCGATGATCTCGACGGCCTGGCGCTTCGTGCCGTCCTGGGCCTCCCACTCGCGCCAGTCGAGGCGCCCGTCGACCGCGACCGGGCGGCCCTTGGAGAGGAACTGCGCGCAGCTCTCGCC
The DNA here is from genome assembly GCA_035776735.1 of Gaiellaceae bacterium. Classification (GTDB taxonomy): domain Bacteria; phylum Actinomycetota; class Thermoleophilia; order Gaiellales; family Gaiellaceae; genus JACDAN01. Next base: position 3,295 of record DASSSO010000080.1, read on the forward strand.
TTGGTTGCCCCAGACGGTGACGTCGAAGTAGTTCGGCTTGTCGCCCCACTCGCCGGTCGACGCATCCTTCTGGCGCGTGTTGACGGCGATCCGCAGCTTGCAGACGGCGGTGCCGGACGGCGTGTGCCGGAGCTCCGGGTCGCGGGTCAGGTTCCCAACGAGGACGACGCGGTTGATGTTGGCCATGGTTACTCCTCCTCCGATGCGACGGTTGCGGCCTCGGCTCCATCCTGCCGCGCCGGGGCGGACGCCGCCACCGTCCGTCCGGGACTGCGCTCGCTTCGCCGGACGGCCAGATGGCGCATGACTCCGTCGGTGATTTTCAGGACGCGCGAGATCTCGTCGAGCGTCTCCGCCTCGGCCGAGAACGTCAGCAGGTGGTACGTCCCGTCGGTCTTGTGGTCGATCTCGTACGCGAGCTTGCGGCGGCCCCAGACGTCGTGCGAGTCGACGCTCCCCCCGCCGCGCTCGACGAGCTCACGGGTGCGCTGGACGATCTCGGACTGGCGCTCCTCGGGGAGCTCCGGATCGAGCATCAGCAGGATTTCGTAGGGCGTCACGGTCCCGATGTCTCCTTCCTTCGGTCTTAGGCGGCCTTGCCGTGTGGTCGGCGCTTCGGGCGGCGCAGGCGGGCAGGGCAGGAAGCGGGCGGGAGTGTAGCATCGGCCTCGTGAACCGGCGCCTCGCGTTCCTGACGGGAGGAGCGGCGCTCGGCCTCGCCGCGCTGTGGCGAACCGTCCGGCGACAGCCCCCGCCGGAGGAGCCGGTCGACCCCCGCGCCGAGGCGCTCCGGGCGCGGCTGGACGAGTCCCGGGCGGTGGTCGAGGACCGCGAGGAGTTCGAGGCGGCGGAGACGACGGTGGACGCCGTCGAGGCCGTCCCCGACCCCGACGAGCGGCGCCGGGCCGTGCACGCGGAGGGCCGCGAGGCCGTCGACCGGATGCGACGCGCTAGCGAGGACTGAACGCGCCGACACCTGCCGCGAGCCCCCGCGCGACGCGCCACCGGTAGGCGCTCGAGCGGAGCAGCCGGCCTTCTCGGGGGTTCGACATGAACCCGGTCTCGACGAGCACGACGGGCACGTCGGCCCAGTTGAAGCCCGTGAGGTCGCTCCGCTCGACGAGCCCGAGGTCTCGGGCCCCCGTGGCGCCGACCAGCGAACGCTGGATCGAGCGTGCGGCCCGGCGGCTCGGTGCGTAGACGTCGTCCGTCCAGCCCCCGATGCGGGCGGGGAAGAGGGTCGACGCGCCGCTCCGCGACGCGTCGGGCGAGCCGTCGGCGTGGATCCGGAGCATGAGCGCGGCGCCGCGGCGGTTGCAGAAGCGGGCACGCTCGACGTTCCCCCCGCGGAAGGAAGCTCCGGTTCGCGTCATCGCGACTCGGTAGCCGCGGCGGAGCAGCAGCGTCCGCGTCCGCCTGGCGATGGCGAGGACGGCCTCGGCCTCGCCTGCCGCGCCGCCCCCGTCCTTGATCTTCAGGCTGCGGCTTCCCGGCCCGATCGGCTCGCGCTGGCGCCCGATCGCGGGCGGCGTCCCATGTCCCGGGTCGATGCAGATCAGCGCGGCGGCGGCAATGCTCTCTACCAGCACGCGGTCAGCGCCGGCCCGTGACCGTGAACGTGCTCTGCCCCAAGAGGCGACCGTACCGCTGCGCGGATGCGCGACCGAAGCCCGGCCAGACATACCAGCGGTAGGTGCCGGCACTGAGTCGATGCTCCCGGCCGAGATACCTCCACCGCGCGCGAAGCTGGAGGCGGGTCCGAGTCGGCCATGCGCTCAACACCTTCACCCGGCCCCGGTAGAGCTGGACGTTGTAGAAGGAGGCTCGCGAGACGCGCCGCCAGGCGAGCAGCGGAGGTGACGTCACCCGCGAGCCGGCGCGTGGGGCAAGCAGCGCCGAGGCGGTCCGCGCCGTCCGCGGCGTAGCAGCGGCGATCGTCCAGCGGCGGACTGCCGGAGTGGGATCGACGTTGCCCGCGGGGTCGATCGCCCTCACCTGGAAGGTGTGTCGGCTTCGCCTCAGCCGCGCGTAGCTCTTCGGCGAGCTGCACGGCCCGAAGGCTCCGGCATCCAGCTTGCACTGGAACCCCGCGGACTCGCTCGCCGAGAAGCGGAACGACGCGGCGATGCTCGTCGTCGTTGAGCGGGGCGCCGCGAGGAGCGTCGTGTCGGGAGCCGTCCCGTCCACCGTCCAGGCGTACGACCCCGAGGCGCCGGGATTGCCGACGGCATCGGTCGGTCGCGCCACGAACGTGTGAGCGCCGTCGCCGAGGTCCGCGTATGAGGTCGGCGAGCTGCAGGGCACGAAGCCGCCGCCGTCCAGACTGCACTGGAACGACGAGGGCTCGTCCGCGGAGAACGTGAACGTCGCCGAGCGGCTGTTGCCGAGCGCGGCCGGCCCGGATGTCACGGTCGCGGTCGGCGGTCGGGTGTCGACGGACCAGGTATGCGACGCCTCTGGCCCGGTGTTCCCGGCCGGATGGTCGATCGCCCGGACCTTGAAGGTGTGAGGGCCGTCAGTGAGGTTGTTGTACGTCAGGGGCGAGCTGCAGCCGGTGAAGAGCGCCGCGTCCAGGCTGCACTCGAAAGTGGCATCCGGCTCGCTCGAGCTGAAGGTGAAGCTTGCGCTCGTCAACGAGGTCACGCTCGGCGGTGCGATCCCGATGACGGCCGCAACCCCGACGAGATCGATTGTCCACTGGTAGATCGCGGGACTCGCGTCCGTGTTCCCAGCCGGATCCTTGGCACGCACCTCGAATCTCCGGGTACCTCCAGGCAGCCCCGTATAGCTCTTCGGGTTGGTGCAGGCGGCAAACGCCGCTCCGTCGAGGCTGCATTCAAACGTGCTGCCCGCCTCGGTTGACGAGAACCCGAAGCTGGCAGTCGTTTGGTTCGTGACCGAAAGCGGGTTGGAGGTGATGGTGGTGTTAGGAGCAATGATGTCGATCGTCCAGGTGTAGCTCGCTGGTGTGGCGTCGGCGTTTCCGGCGGGATCGGTCGCCCTAACCCGGAAGTTGTGGATGCCTGCGCCCAGCCCGGTGTATGGACCGCTGGGACAGTCCGCGAACCCAGCGTTATCAAGGCTGCATTGGAAGGTGCTGTTGGCCTCGGTCGAGGTGAACGTGAAGCCGGCGCTTGTCTGGTTCGTGACGAGGGGTGGGCTGGAGATGATGGTGGTGTTGGGGGCGGTCGTGTCGATCGTCCAGGTGTGGCTTGCCGGGCTGCCGTCGACGTTTCCGGCCGGGTCGATCGCGCGCACGGCGAAGGTATGGCTGCCGCCAGCGAGCGGGCCTGGGTATGCCTGCGGGCTCGTGCAGGCGGCAAACGCGGCGCCGTCGAGCCGGCATTGGTAGGTGCTTCCGGTCTCGCTGGAGCCGAACGAAAAGCTGCCGCTCGTCGAGTTGGTGATCGCGGGCGGAGCCGAGGTGATCGCCGTGTCCGGCGCCGTGCCGTCGACGGTGACCGCGGGGTTGCCGCTGAAGGTAAACGGCTCGTCAGTGTCCGATGAGCCGTACAGCTCGGGCGTCCACGGATAGGTGCCGGGGCTCCCGGCCGAGACCGCTGAAAAGGTGACCGTCAGCGTCGCGTCTGGACAGAGGTTTCTGTTGCCTCCGCCGCTTGGCCGCTTGAGATTGATCTTTCCGTCGGCGATCAGCGTGCCGTCCGCCTCCCAAGCGGAGGCCTGGCAACTTCCGGCCGCCGTTGCATTCGCGGTCACGGAGCTGACGTCCGTGAAACCGGCCGGTATCCCGACCTTGGCACGTCCCGCCTCGGCCGATGTGGGTCCGTTCACCAACGTGAGCGTGTAGGTAGCGGCCGTCGCCGGTTTCACGAATGCCGGTGTCAAGGCGGCGGTGAACGTGTTCGGCGCCGCAGCGGCGCTCGCCGCGAGGACGAGTACGCAGGTGGCAGCGACGGCTAACGGTATGTGGCGGCGGTTGAACATGGACCCCTTCCTCTAGAGCAAGACCGCAATGTTGAGACACAGGAACGCAAGCGCGAC
>DASSSO010000145.1:0-2004 GCA_035776735.1 Gaiellaceae bacterium
CAGCACGGCCGGCGCAGTTCCGGCGTCGAGCGCGAACGAGGGGTCGACGGCACGGCCTCGCTCGACGAACAGGCGCACGGCATCGAACTCGACGAGTTCCGCAGGTTGAGCCCCGTCGGCCGGCAGGCTCAGCGGCGGCACCGTCCACAGGTGCTCGCCTTCGACGCGCAAGGGCGTACGACTGGTCGCCAGCACGTACGGGCCGGCGGTCCCGCCCACGACCGCCGCCGCCAGCTCGGCGGCCGCGGTGGCCACGTGCTCGCAGTTGTCGACCAGCACGAGCGCTCGCCGCCGGCCGAAGGCGCGAGCGACGGCTGCGACGACCTCCTGTCCCGGCATGACCGTCAGGCCGAGGACGCGCGCCGCCTCGTCGGCGACCAAGCCGGGGTCGGTGACCGACGCCAGATCGATCCACCACACTCCGCCTGGAAACCGTGGACGCAGCCGCTGCGCCGCCTCGACGGCCAGACGCGTCTTCCCGACTCCGCCCGGCCCGGTCAGGGTCGCGAGCCGGCTGGCCTCGACGAGCTCGATCACCTCTTGCAGCTCGCGACTTCGCCCGACGAACGTGGTCAGCCGGCCCGGGAGATTGCTCGGGGGCTCGGGGGGCTCGAGCATGAGCTCGGGCACCTGCAGCAGGATGCGGCGATAGAGATCGCGCACCTGTGCAGAGGCCTCGACTGCGAGGTCGTCGCGCAGCCGCGACTCGAGCGCACGTGCCGTCTCGAGCGCCTCCGCCTGGCGCCCGCAGCGGTAGAGCGCCAGCATCAGCTGCGCGTGGAGTGCCTCGTCGTACGGGTGCTCCGCCACGAGCGCGCTCAGCTCGGAGACCAGCTCGCGGTGCCGGCCGAGCTGCAGGCGGGCCTCGATCCATATCTCCAGTCCCTCCAGGTGCAGCCGTTCCAGATACTCGGCCTGCGTGCGAACCGCCGGCGAGGGGTGCCGGACGCCGGTGAAGGGAGCGCCGCGCCAGAGCCGCATCGCCTCCGCGAGGATGCCGTCTGCAGCCTCGGGATCGACCTCCTGCAGCTCCCGAGTCCGAACTACCGCCGTCTCGAAGCGCTCGGCATCGAGCTCGTTCGGCTGTACTCGCAGCGCATAGCCGTTCCGGTCGCGGACGATGCGCGGCCCATCCGGCAGCCTGCCGAGAAGCCCGCGCAGCTCCGACGCGTACACCTGCAGCAGATGACGCGCGCTCGCGGGAGGATCGCCGCCCCACAGCTCGTCGATCAGGCGGTCGTCCGAGATCGCGACGTTCGGCGAGGTCAGGAGCACCGCCAGCAGCCCGTGCTGCGCCCCAACCCGAGGCTCCGGCGCGCCGTCGTCGGAGCGCACGCGGAGCGGGCCCAGCACTGCGAACTCCATGCGCTACCTCCCTCTACCACGACGACTGTATCCCGTCTCTAGAGCATTTCCAGAGCGTTTCTGGAGCGTCTGGGCGCACGCTGCTAATGACAAAGGAGGTCTGTGATGATCAAGCTACTTCAAGTAGCCGTGCTGCTTGGGGCGCTAACGGTTGTGGGTGCGACCCCGGCCGCGACGGGCAATGCGATGACAGCATCGCTGCCGGAGGGGTTCATCGTCGGCTTCAACCAGGATCCGGCCGCCGTCGCGGCGCGCTGTCCGCCCGGTTACCCCCAGGCGATCGTGCAGTCAGAGCAATCGGGCGTGTTGACGAGCGGGGCCTATACCGGCCCGGTCACCGCTTCGAGCGAGCACTGCAGCCTGTTGCTCGTCGTCACTGAGCACGAGCTCGCCGTGATCCGGATCGACGCGGGTGTGCTGACGCTCGTCACGCCGGACGGCGACGAGCTGCACGCCACCTACAAGGCGCCTGGTGTGTTCACCGGTGATCTGACCCTTGTCGGGCCCAGCCAGCACAGGGCCAACGGGCCCTACACGATCACCGGCGGCACCGGCATCTTTGCCGGCGCCTCCGGGCACGGCCACCTGGGCATTCTCGCCGACAGCGAGGGCGGCACCTGGGAGCTGAACGGGTCGCTT
>DASSSO010000167.1:0-5911 GCA_035776735.1 Gaiellaceae bacterium
GGGCCGGCGACTGAGGTCGCCGAGCGCTTTGCGGCCGGCGCAAAGGGCGAGATCACGCTCGTGGTCGGGCCCGCCTCCGTCCCGGCCGAGCCCGAGCCGGACGAGGCGCTGGCGGCGGTCGCGATGCTCGTGCGCGGGGGAAGCTCGCGGAAGACGGCCGCCGACGTCGTCTCGCGGCTGACCGGCGTGCCGCGCAAGCGGCTTTACGACGCGTCGCTGTAGCCTTCTTTGACAACAGCCGACCGCCTTGCTACCTTCGCCGGCGATGTTCGCACGACTGACAACGGCACTCGCGATCGCGGCCCTCGCCGTCCCACCGGCGGGGCTCGCCTGGACCTGGCCCGCTGACGGCGAGATCCTGCGCGGATTCGACTACGGCGGCGGCGCGTACACGGCGTCGGGGCACCGCGGCGTCGACATCGGCGGAGCCGTGGGCTCTGCGGTGCGCGCGCCGGCCGCGGGACGGGTGTCGTTCGCCGGCTCGCTGCCCACGAACGGCAGGACGGTGTCGATCCGGACCCCGGACGGCTGGGCGGTGACGCTCACGCATCTGGGGTCGATCGCGGTCTCGGCCGGGGACGGAGTGGCGGAGGGCGAGCCGGTCGGGGCGATCGGCGCCGGCGGCGACGAGGAGCCTTCCCACGTCCAGCTCGGTGTTCGGCGGGCGGACGACCCGCGTGGCTACGTCGACCCGCTGACGCTGCTGCCTCCACGGGCGGCGGCGCCGGCTCCCCCGGCGGTTCCTGCGGCTGTCGGCCCCGGACGGCAGGCAGCACCCGTCGGCGGCGAGTTCGGGAGCGGCGAGGTCGGGAGCGGCGCGGCGCCCACGCCGGACGAACCCTTGCGGGGAACGGCGCCTTCCGGCGCGCAGCCGTCGGTCGTCCGCCCGTCGCGGCGCCTTCGCGCGGGGGCCGCGGTATCGGCAGCGCCACGCCCGCTCGGACCTCGGCCGCGCACGCGTACGCCGCGGCGTCCGAAAGCGGCAGCGGTGGCGAGGGATCCGGCCAGTCCGGCGGCCTCGACCGTTCGCCGGTCCCGGCGCCGGGCCACGAGCGAGCCTGCGGTGGCCCGTCCCACGGTGTCTTCGGTGACCTCACCTCCCGCCGAGGCCGAGGTGCCGGCGCCTCCGCAGGCGGCGCCCGCGGTCGACAGGTCGCGTCCGCCCTGGCCGCTCGGGGTCGCCGCGCTGCTCGTGCTCGCCGCGCTGGTGGCGCTGCGCCACGGGCGAACGGGCCTGGCGCCGGCTCGGGTCACCGACAGACCCGCCCCTATCATGGACGCCGATGACCTTCTACCTGACAACACCGATCTACTACGTGAACTCGACGCCGCACATCGGGCATGCGTACACCACGCTCGCGGCGGACATCCTCGTGCGCCATCACGAGCAGCGCGCCGAGGACACGTTCTTCCTCACGGGCACGGACGAGCACGCATCGAAGGTCTATCGAGTCGCCGAGGAAGAGGGTCTCGACCCGAAGGTGTACGTCGACCAGATCGCCGAGAAGTGGCGGGATGTCCCTGAGCAGGTCGGCGCGGACATCGACTTCTTCATCCGGACGACCGACGACGGCCACAAGCGGTTCGTCCAGGAGTTCGTCCAGCGGATCTACGACAACGGGGACATCTACGAGGACACGTACGCGGGTCTCTACTGCGTCGGCTGCGAGGCGTTCAAGAACGAGGACGAGCTCGTGGACGGCAAGTGCCCGGAGCACGACACCGTCCCCGAGTGGATCGAGGAGAAGAACTACTTCTTCCGCCTGTCGAAGTACCAGGAGCCGCTCCTTCAGCTCTACGACGAGCAGCCGGACTTCGTCCTTCCGGACTTCCGCCGCAACGAGGCGCGCAGCTTCATCTCCGGGGGCCTGCAGGACTTCAGCCTGAGCAGGGCGGGGCAGCCGTGGGGCGTCCCGGTCCCCTGGGATCCCGAGCAGGTCGTCTACGTGTGGGTCGACGCGCTGATCAACTACCTCAGCGCACTCACGTACGCACGACCGGGAGAGGACCTTCGCGAGCGCTACTGGCCCGAGGTCCGACACCTGATCGGCAAGGACATCCTTCGCTTCCACTGCGTCTACTGGCCGGCGCTGCTGCTCTCGGCCGGCTACGACGTGCCGCGCCGGATCTTCGTGCACGGCTACCTCCTGCTCGACGACCGGAAGATCGGGAAGTCGCTCGGGAACGTGATCGACCCGCTGGAGCTGGTCGACGTCTACGGCTCCGACGCCGTCCGCTATTGGGCGACGCGCTCGGTGCAGTTCGGCCAGGACGGCTCGGTTTCGATCGACTCGCTCCACGAGCGCTACGAGCGCGAGCTGGGCAACGACCTCGGCAACCTCGTCTCGAGGACGACCGCGATGATCGCCAAGTACCGCGACGGGCGGGTCCCGATCGCGCCGGGCGCAGAGGGTGCGCCTTCGCTCGATCACCTGGGCGACGAGGTGGCGAAGCGGCTGGACGTCTTCGACCTCACGGGAGCAATCGAGCTGATCTGGGACTCGGTCCGCGCGCTGAACAAGTTCGTCACCGACACGAAGCCGTGGGAGCTCGCGAAGGACGGCGCGAACGACGAGCTCGACCGCGTGCTCTACGGGCTCGCCGACGGCATCAGGGTCGTCGCGGTCGCGCTGCACGCGTACCTGCCGGAGACCACGCCGCGCATCCTCCGTGCGCTCGGCCAGCCGGAGGACTTCGGCTGGCCGCGTGTCGCGCCCGGGCAGACGGCGGAGGCGGAGGGCGTCGAGTCGGCCGAACCGCTCTTTCCGCGCGTCGAGGCGCCCGCAGCCGCTGCGTGATCGACACGCACGCGCACCTGCACGCGTGCGCGGATCCGATCGAGGAGCTCGTACGTCGCGCCCGCGAGGCGGGCGTCGACCGAATCCTCGAGGTCGGCGCCTGGCCGGGATCGTGGTCGCAGGTCGTCGACTTCTGCGTGCGGACGGAGGGCGTGTGGCCGATCCTCGGGATCCATCCGCACGACGCTGGCGGCGCGGACCCCTCGCAGCTCGAGGCGCTCCGCGACCTCGACCCGGTCGCCGTCGGCGAGACCGGGCTCGACTACTACCGTGACTACGCGCCCCGCGAAGCACAGCGCCAGCTCTTCCAGGCGCACCTCGCGATCGCCGAGGAGCTCGAGAAGCCGGTCGTGATCCACTGCCGCGCGGCGGACGCGGACGTGGCCCGGGCGCTGGGGGACTTCGACGGAACCGCGATCCTGCACTGCTTCTCGTCGCCCGGCCTCCTGACGCCGGCGCTCGAGCGCGGCTATTACGTCTCGTTCGCCGGCAACGTCACGTACCCGAACGCGTACGACGTCCGAACGGCGGCCCGCGAGGTGCCGGACGACCGGCTGCTCGCGGAGACGGACAGCCCGTACCTGTCGCCCCAGCCGCGGCGGGGCCGCCCGAACGAGCCGGCCAACCTCGTCCACACGGTCGCGGCGCTCGCCGAGCTCAGGGGCGTCGAGGCCGACGACTTGGCCGCGCAGATCGACCGCAACGCCGACGCCGCCTTCGGCCTGGCGTGAGCGACCTGCCTGCACCGAGGAAGGAGCTCGGTCAGCACTTCCTCGTCGACGAGAACATCGTCCGCGTCATCGGGCGGCTCGCAGACCTTCGCGAGGACGACGTCGTGCTCGAGATCGGCCCGGGCCGGGGCGTCCTGACCGCGTTCCTCGCCGGGCACGCCGGCCTCGTCCACGCCGTCGAGCTCGACCGCCGGCTCGAGCCGTACCTCCGGAGGCGGTTCGCGGAGGCGGAGAACGTCCGGCTCCACTTCGCCGACGCCCTCCAGCTCGACCCGGCGGAGCTCGATCCGCCGCCGGCGAAGATGGTCTCCAACCTGCCGTACAACGTCGCGACCCCGATCGTCGTCGAGAGCCTCGAACGGCTGCCCAGCGTGACCTTCTGGTGCGTGATGGTGCAGCGAGAGGTCGCCGACCGCTTCTTCGCCCAGCCGGGGACGAAGGCGTACGGCGCGGTCTCCGTCCTGATCCAGCTCGTGGCCGAGCGGACCGGCTTCCACCCGGTCTCCCGCGAGGTCTTCCGCCCGCGTCCGAACGTCGACTCCGCGCTCGTCGCCTTCCGGCGCCGAGACGAGCCGCCGCCGGTCCCGTGGCGCGAGCTGAAGCCGGTCGTCGAGGCGGCGTTCGCGCATCGCCGGAAACGGCTCCCGAACTCGCTCGAGCTCGCGGGCCTCGCCGGCAGACGGAAGGCCGAGGCGGCGCTCGCCGCGATCGGCCGGCCGCCGTCCGTGCGGGCGGAGGAGCTGGCGCCGCCCGAGTTCGTCGAGCTGGCGAGCGCGCTCCGGTGAACGAGCTGCTGGCGCCCGCGAAGCTCAACCTGGCCCTCGTCGTCGGGCCGAGAAGGCCCGACGGCAAGCACGAGGTGGCGACGGTGCTCCAGCGCCTCGCTCTCGCCGACACCGTGGCGCTCGAGCCGGCCGACGAGCTTTGCGTCGAAGGCTTCGCGCAGGACACGCTCGTGCGCCGAGCGCTGGAGCTCGTCGCCGAGCGGGCAGCTGCGGAGCCCCGCTGGCGCGCGACGATCGAGAAGCGGATTCCGGTCGCCGCCGGGCTCGGCGGGGGCAGCTCGGACGCGGCGGCCGCGCTTCGGCTCGCCAGCGAGGTGCTCGGCGCGCCCTTTTCCGCCCACGATCTGTTCGCGCTCGGCGCGGAGCTGGGCGCCGACGTCCCGTTCTTCCTGACCGCCGGGCCGCAGCTCGGCGAGGAGGACGGCACGCGGCTGAGGCCGCTCGACCTCCCGCAGGACTACTGGGTCGTGGTCGTGATGCCGCACGGCGAGGCCAAGAGGTCCACCGCCGCCGTCTACGAGGACTTCGACCGCCGCGGAGGCGCCGAGGGCTTCGAAGAGCGTCGCGCCGGGCTGCACCGCGCGCTCATGCTCGGCGACCTCGCCGCGCTCCCCCCGAACGATCTCGCCTCCTCTCCTCTCACCGAGGAGCTTCGCGAGCTGGGCGCGTTCCGCGCGGACGTCACCGGGGCAGGCCCGGCGGTCTACGGGCTCTTCGCCGAGGAGGCGCAGGCCGTCACCGCGGCCGCCTCGCTCGACGCCCGCGGGGAGGTCTGGGTCACGGCACCAGGCTGGTAGCGTCAGACGGATGATCGAGCAGCCGGTCCTCGAGCACGGCTCGACCCGTGGCGGGCGCTGGCTGCGCCGCCACCGGACGCAGTTTGCGGTCGTCATCGCCCTCGCCGAGGCGATCCTGCTCGTCACCGGCGCGATCAGCCGCCCGCTCGCCCTCCTCGTCGCCGTCGTGGTGATTCTCGGCTACCTCTGGCTGGGACGCAGACTCCGGCCGCAGGTGGCGCACGACGTCTTCTGGATCGCCGCCGTGTCGCAGGCGCTCGTCGCGCTCGTGCCTCTCCTCCTCGCCGTGCTGACCGGCCTCGCTTTCCTGGCGGTGGCGGTCCTCGCCGTCGTCGCGCTCATCGTCCTGTTCACCCGCCGCTAGACTCACGCATCGGTCGGCACCACTCTTCCTTTTGGGGCGTAGCCAAGTGCTGAGGCGTCGCTTGCGATGCCGATTTGGGGGCCCGTCGGCTTCGCCGGCGGGCCGTTGCTCGCGACGCTGGCAGACTTGTTCTGGTTGAAGGTCGAATCGGTGGGGCGTAGCCAAGTGGTAAGGCAGCGGGTTTTGGTCCCGCGATCCCAGGTTCGAATCCTGGCGCCCCAGCCATTGCGCGAGGCCCCGTGAACGGATCGGAACTGGCAGCCGTCGTCCTTGCAGGCGGGCTCGGGACGCGAATGCGCTCCTCGCGGCCGAAGCATCTCCATCCGCTCCTCGGACGCCGCCTCGTGGACTGGGTGATCGTGGCGGGCCGGGCGCTCGATCCTGCGCGTCTCGTCGTCGTCGCCTCGCCGGACTACGCGGGCGAGTTCGACGGCCT
>DASSSO010000198.1:0-25356 GCA_035776735.1 Gaiellaceae bacterium
GGCGAGCGCCAGCGGACGACGATCGCCCGCGCGCTCGTGAACGATCCCGCGATCGTCTGGGCCGACGAGCCGACCGGCGACCTCGACAGCGAGAACGCCGCCGAGATCACCGAGCTGATGCGCCACCTGAACGTCGAGCGCGGGCTGACGTTCCTGATCGTCACGCACGACCTCAGCGTCGGCCGCAAGGCCGACCGGATCGTCCGCATGCTCGACGGCGGTGTCGTCGAGGACCAGTACCTGGAGGTGCCGCATGTACGCGCGGGTCACGCAGCTTGAGATCGACACGACACGGATCGACATGGACTCCGCGGTTCAGATGTTCCGCGACGAGGTGCTTCCGCAGGTCTCGGAGCAGGAGGGGTACCACGGAACGTTCGTGCTCGCCAACCCCGACGGCAAGGCGCTCCTCCTGACCTTCTGGGACACCGAGGAGCAGGCCGAGGCGCATGCCCCGGCGGGTCAGTACTCCGAGCACCTCGCGCGGTACGCGGCGATCTTCGCGTCGCCGCCGGGCCGCGGCCGATATGAGGTGGCCCTCGCCGACCAGCCGGTCGGGATCGGGACGTGAGGAGGTCGCCATGCACGAGCTCTTCGGCATTCCGATGGAATCGCTGGCCGTCGGCGTGCTCGTCGCGCTGGCGGTCGTCCTGGGCGTCGTCGGCGCTCTCGCACTGCGCAACCGCATCTTCCTGAAGCTCGGTTTCCGCAACGTCAGCCGCCGGCGCGCGCGCACGGCGCTGATCGTCCTCGGGCTGATGCTGGGTACCACGATCATCTCGTCCGCCCTCGTCACCGGCGACACGATGAGCTACACGATCCGCACCTCGGCGATCACGTCGCTGGGCCAGACGGACGAGCTGGTCTCGGTCCGTGGCGCCGAGGTTGACGCCGAGGAGGAGGTCGGCGGCACCACGGGCGTCGAGTACTTCTCCGAGGACATCTTCCCCGAGGTCGAGTACGAGCTGCTGCTCCGCCACGAGGACCTGATCGACGGCGTCGCGCCTGCGATCATCGAGCCGCTCGCCGTCCAGAGCGTCACGACCCGGCAGAGCGAGCCCGACGTCACGCTCTTCGCCAGCAGCCAGGCCCACCTCGGCGCGTTCGGCCGGATCGAGCGGCACGCCGACGGTGAGCCGCAGTACCTGAACGACCTGCGCCCCGGCGAGGTCTTCCTCAACGCCGAGGGTGCGGAGGAGCTGGACGCGGCGCCCGGACACGAGCTCAGGCTCTACGCCGAGGGCGACGCCCTGCCCGTCAAGGTCCGCGAGATCGTCGACTACCAGGGCGCCGGCACCGACGGAGCCGCCCTACTCATGCCGCTCGACGCGGCACAGCGGCTGCTCGACCGGGTCGGCGAGATCAAGCACGTTCTGATCTCGAACCGCGGCGACGAGGTCTCCGGCGCCGAGCTGAGCGACGAGGTCGCCGCCGTCGTCGAGCCCGTCGTCGGCCCGCGAGGGCTCGAGGTCGATTCGATCAAGCAGGACGCGCTCGAGGCGGCCGACGCCGAGGGCAACGCGTTCATGTCGATCTTCACGACTTTCGGCAGCTTCTCGATCTTCGCCGGCGGCCTGCTGATCTTCCTGATCTTCGTCATGCTCGCCGCAGAGCGGCGAGGTGAGCTCGGGATCGCCCGGGCCGTCGGGACGCGCCGCGGGCACCTGGTGCAGCTCTACCTCTTCGAGGGGCTGGCCTACGACCTCATCGCCGCGGCGGTGGGCGCCTTCCTCGGCGTGGCCGTCGCCTTCGGGATGGTCTTCATCATGGCCTCTGCCCTCGACTTCACCGGCGTCGAGATCAGGCATCACGTCGAGGCCGAGAGCCTCGTCGTCGGGTTCGGTTTCGGCGTCCTGCTGACCTTCCTGATCGTCACGCTCTCCGCCTGGCGCGTGAGCCGGCTGAACATCGTCGCGGCGATCCGGAACACGCCGGAGCCCCTCGTCCGCAAGTCGCGGAAGCGGCGGTGGATCCCGGGATCGCTTGCCGTCCTGTTCGGGATCTTCCTCGTCGTCTCCGGGCTCTCGTCCGCCGACGCGTCGGCGCTCATGCTCGGCGTCTCGCTCCTGATCGTCGGCCCCGTGCCGCTCGCGCGGTCGGCCGGGCTCCCGGAGCGGCTCGTCTACACCGTCTCCGGGCTCCTGCTCGTCGTCCTGTGGCTCCTGCCCTTCGACACCGTCGAGACCCTCGCCGGCAAGGAGCTGACGTGGGGCTTCAACGTCTGGATCATGGGCGGGATCTTCGTCGTGCTCGGATCGGCGTGGGTGCTGATCTTCAACGCGGACATCCTGCTCGGCGTCGTCGCGGCGACCTTCGGGCGGATCCGCTCGCTCACCCCGATCCTGAAGATGGCCATGGTCTATCCGCTTCGGAACCGGTTCCGGACCGGCGTGACCCTCGCGATGTTCACGCTCGTCGTCTTCAACCTCGTCGTGGCGGCGGTCATCTCCGGCTCGTTCGTCAGGGCGATGGACAACCCGGAGAAGTTCGGCGGCGGGTTCGACATCCGCGCGCAGGCGGCGCCGACGAACCCGATCACGGACATGCAGAAGGCGATCCGGCAGGCACCGAACCTCGAGCCGGCGGACTTCAGCGTCGTCTCGGAGCAGTCGTTCCTGGCTGCCGAGGCGAAGCAGGTCGGATACGACGACGCGTTCGCCGACTACGGCGTGCGTGGGCTCGACGAGGCGTTCCTGCGCAACACGACGTACGAGTTCGCCGCCATGGCGCGCGGCTACGAGCGGGCCGACGACGTCTGGCGGGCCATGGCCGACAGGCCCGGCCTCGCGGTCGTCGACGCGATCGTCGCGCCGCGGCGCGACAACTGGAACGCGGGCGCGGTCCTGCCCGACTTCAAGCTCCACGGCTTCGTGCTGGAGGACGGCGTCTTCGACCCGCTCACGATCGCGACACGGGACCCGCAGACCGGCCGGGCCCTGCAGGTGACGGTGATCGGCATCCTCGCCGAGACCGTCCCGTTCGCGATGCAGGGGATCTCGACCTCGCAGGCGACCCTCCAGGAGGCGTACGGCGACCGGGTTCGCCCGACCGCGTATTACTACGCGGTCGCGGACGGCGTCGACCCGCGGGCGACGGCCCCGATGCTCGAGTCGGCATTCGTCGCCAACGGTCTCGAGGCGGACGCGCTCGAGGAGGTCCTCGAGGACTCGATCGCCGTGCAGTGGACGTTCAACCGGCTGATCCAGGGGTTCATGGGCCTCGGCCTGATCGTCGGCATCGCCGCCCTGGGCGTGATCAGCGCCCGGGCAGTCGTCGAGCGCCGCCAGCAGATCGGGATCCTGCGGGCCCTCGGCTTCCGCCGTCGGATGATCCAGCTGAGCTTCCTGATCGAGTCGTCGTTCATCGCGCTGACGGCGATCTTCGTGGGGACGTTCCTGGCGCTGATCGTCTCGGTGAACATCATCGGCGACTCGTCGAGCCAGTCGAGCTGGTCGGACATCGAGGTCTTCGTCCCGTGGGTGAACATGGCGATCATCTTCGGCACGGTCTACGCGGCCGCGCTGCTCGCGACGCTCGCGCCCGCGGTCCGCGCGTCGAGGGTCTACCCGGCCGAGGCGCTCCGGTATGAGTAGCGCCAAGGTCGTCGCGGCCGTCGACAACAGCCTGGCGGGCAATCCGGTCCTCGTGACGGCGCGCGCGCTCGCGCGGATGCTCGGCGCGCGCGTCGAGGGCCTCCACGTCGTCGCCGACGGCGACGGGGCGCCGCACCGCGCCGCCGCCGCCGTCGGCGTCCCGCTCCGGGTCGTGGCCGGGCCGGTCGTCGAGCGCCTCGCCGAGGCCGACCGGGCCGAGGACACGGCAGCACTGGTCATCGGCGCCCGCTCGTCGCCGGCGAGCCCGCGCACGCTCGGCTCGACTGCCCTCGCGGTCGTGACCTCGTCGACGAAGCCGGTCGTCGTCGTCCCGCCCGTCGGACGCATTGCGCCTCGGATCGATCGGGTGCTCGTGCCGCTGGAGGGCACCGTGTCCACGTCGCTCGCGCCGCACTCCGTCGTCGAGCTGGCGCGGGACGCGAGCATCGAGGTCGTCGCGCTGCACGTCGGCGAGCACCGCCTGGAGCGGGAGGAGGAGTTCCTCCGCCGCTACTGCCCCTCGGGCATCGGGTTCGTGCGGCTCGAGTCGCGGGCCGGGCCGCGCGAGGAGCTCGTGCCGCTCGTCGCCGAGGAGCTGGGCTGCGACCTGATCGCGCTCGGCTGGGCGCAGGAGCTGGCCCCCGGGCGGGCGCGGGTCGTGCGCGCGACGCTCGAGCGCTCTCCGCTCCCTATCATGCTCATTCCGGTCCGCCTCGAAGCCGGCGGGGAGAAGCCCGAGCCGGTGGCCGCGTCAGTACCAAGAGGAGGCACGTGACTGCGACGAGCGAGACGATGACGGCGCAACCGCTCGCGACCGAGGAGCTCCGGCTCCTCGACTCGTACTGGCGGGCGGCGAACTACCTCTCCGTCGCCCAGGTCTACCTGCTCGACAACCCGCTCCTCCGCGAGCCGCTGGAGCCCGAGCACGTCAAGCCTCGTCTCCTCGGCCACTTCGGCACGACCCCCGGCCTCAACCTCATCTACGTCCACCTGAACCGTGCGATCCGGAAGCGCGACCTGGACGCGATCTACGTGACCGGGCCCGGCCACGGCGGCCCGGCGCTCGTCGCGAACGCGTACCTCGAGGGGACGTACACGGAGCGCTACCCCGACGTCTCGCAGGACGAGGCCGGCCTTCGGAAGCTCTTTCGGCAGTTCTCCTTCCCTGGCGGGATCCCGAGCCACGTCGCGCCCGAGGTCCCGGGCTCGATCCACGAGGGCGGCGAGCTCGGCTACGCGCTCGTCCACGCCTTCGGTGCCGCGTTCGACAACCCGGAGCTCGTCGTCGCCTGTGTGGTCGGCGACGGGGAGGCCGAGACGGGGCCGCTGGCGGCGAGCTGGCACTCGAACAAGTTCCTGAACGCCCGGACCGACGGCGCCGTCCTGCCGATCCTGCACCTGAACGGCTTCAAGATCGCGAACCCCACGGTGCTCGCCCGGATCCCCGAGGAGGAGCTCGTCGCGCTCTTCCGCGGCTACGGGTGGGAGCCGCTGCTCGTCGAGGGCGACGAGCCCGAGGCGGTGCACCAGGCGTTCGCCGCCGCCCTCGACCGGTCGCTCGACCGCATCGCCGAGATCCAGCGCGCCGCGCGCGACGGGGGAGAGACGCGGCGTCCCTCCTGGCCGATGATCGTCCTGCGCACGCCGAAGGGCTGGACGGGGCCGGCCGAAGTGGACGGCCTGCGGACCGAGGGCAGCTGGCGCTCGCACCAGGTGCCGATGACCGACGTCCGCGACAACCCCGCCCACCTCGCCCTGCTCGAGGAGTGGCTGCGCGGCTACCGCCCCGAGGAGCTCTTCGACGGCGAGGGTCGGCTGCGCCCGGACCTCGCGGAGCTCCCGCCGGCGGGCACGCGGCGGATGAGCGCCAACCCGCACGCGAACGGCGGCGAGCTCCTGCGCGACCTCGCGCTTCCCGACTTCCGCGACTACGCCGTCGACGTCGACGGGCCGGGGACGGCGACCAGCGAGGCGACGCGCGTGCTCGGCGGCTTCCTGCGCGACGTCGTAACCCGGAACCCCGAGAACTTCCGGATCTTCGGCCCGGACGAGACCGCCTCGAACCGCCTCGGCGACGTCTTCAGCGTCACGGACCGGGTGTGGAACGCCGAGATCGAGCCCGGCGACGACGGGCTGGCGCCGGAGGGCCGCGTGCTGGAGGTGCTGTCCGAGCACCTCTGCCAGGGGTGGCTCGAGGGCTACCTCCTGACGGGCCGGCACGGCCTCTTCAACTGCTACGAGGCGTTCATCCACATCGTCGACTCGATGTTCAACCAGCACGCGAAGTGGCTGAAGGTGACCGACGACATCCCTTGGCGCAGGCCGATCGCGTCCCTCAACTACCTGCTCAGCTCACACGTCTGGCGCCAGGACCACAACGGCTTCTCGCACCAGGATCCCGGCTTCATCGACCACGTCGTGAACAAGAAGGCGGAGGTGATCCGCGTCTACCTGCCGCCGGACGCGAACACGCTCCTCTCGGTCGCCGACCACTGCCTCCGCAGCCGCAGCTACGTGAACGTGATCGTCGCCGGCAAGCAGCCGGCGCTGAACTACCTCTCGATGGAGGACGCGATCGTCCACTGCACGCGCGGGCTCGGGATCTGGGAGTGGGCCTCGAACGACGAGGGCGGCGAGCCGGACGTCGTGCTCGCGGCCGCCGGCGACATCCCGACGCTCGAGACGCTGGCCGCTGCGGCGCTCCTGCGCGAGCGGCTGCCCGACGTGAAGGTGCGCGTCGTGAACGTCGTCGACCTGATGCGGCTCCAGCCGGACACCGAGCACCCGCACGGGCTCTCGGACGCCGACTTCGACTCGATCTTCACCACGGACAAGCCGATCGTCTTCGCCTACCACGGCTACCCCTGGCTGATCCACCGGCTCGCCTACCGCCGGACGAACCACCGGAACCTCCACGTACGCGGCTACAAGGAGGAGGGCACGACCACGACGCCCTTCGACAGGGTCATGCTCAACGACCTCGACCGCTTCCATCTCGCGGTCGACGTCCTCGACCGGGTGCCGGGGCTCGCTGCCCGCGCCGCCGGGCTGAGGGAGGAGCTCGTCGAGCGGCGCCTGAAGGCCCGCGCGTACACGCGGGAGCAGGGCGAGGACGACCCCGAGATCAGCGGCTGGACCTGGCCGTACTGACGGTCAACGCGGGCTCGACGAGCCTGAAGCGGCACCTCGTCGACAGCGGCGAGGCCCGGGCCGTCGACGGGTACGCGGCGGCGGACGCGGTCGGCCACCGCGTCGTGCACGGCGGAGCGCGCTTCGTCGAGCCGACGCTGATCGACGACGACGTCGTCGCCGCGATCGAGGAGCTCCGGCCGCTCGCGCCGCTGCACAACGAGCCCGCGCTCCGCGCGATCCGCGAGGCCCAGGCCGCGCTGCCGGACATCCCCCACGTGGCCGTGTTCGACACCGCCTTCATGTCCACGATCCCCGAGGAGGCCGCGACGTACGCGATCCCCCGGCGCTGGCGGTCGGAGTGGGGCGTCCGCCGCTACGGGTTCCACGGAATCGCCGTCCAATCCGTCGTCGAGCGGCTCGATGCCGCCCGCATCGTCGTCTGCCACCTGGGCGGCGGGTGCTCGGTGACGGCCGTGCGCGACGGACGCGCGCTCGACACCTCGATGGGCTTCAGCCCGCTGGAGGGCGTCCCGATGGCGACCCGCTCCGGCTCGATCGACCCGGGGGCGCTCGTCTACCTCCTTCGCGAGCGCGGCCTCACGGTGGAAGAGCTCGACCATGGACTCGAGCACGAATCCGGCCTCGCCGCGCTCGGCGGCCTCGACGACCCGCTGGGCTTCGCCGTCTACACGTACAGGATCGCCGGCGTCGCCGCCCACATGGCGATGGCGCTCGGCGGCCTCGACGTGCTCGCCTTCTCGGGCGGCGTGGGGGAGAACCGCCCCGACGTCCGCGACGCGATCGCCTCGAGGCTGCGCTTCGTCGGCGACTTCCGCGTCGAGGTCGTCGGCTCCCGCGAGGAGCTCGTGATCGCCGAGTCGGTGCGCGAAACGCTGGCCCGGCGCTAGCCGCCCCAGGAGTACGCCTGGTCGGCGTACCGGATCCGTCCGTCGATCAAGGGGCGCCACGCACTCGCGGCTTCCCAGATGGTCTCGTCGGCGGCGAGATGCTCGACGAACTCCGAGGCGACCCCCTCGAAGAGGAAGATCACCTCGTCGTCGGTGACGTAGACCTCGTGGCCCTCGAGACCGAGTGCGCGCGGGTCGAACGGCGGCCCCTTGTCGAGCAGCGCCTCCGCCTCGGCCTTCGCGCCCGGACGGAGAGGGACGACGAGCGCGGCCCGCTCCACTCGCGCCGGCCTCGCGGAGAGGCCCGCCAGGCGCTCGGCGACCTCGCCGATGATCCCCGGCTGCGCGACGCTCGCGATCTTGATCTCGTCGTCATCGGTGAGCTCGAGGATCAGGGTGGGCCTGCCCTGGAGCCGATCGCCGCTCGAACGGGCGAGCCGGTAGCGCTCGACGTCGGCGTAGCGGACGCTCCGCTTCAGGGCGCCGGCGCCGTTCCGGCCCTCGAGCCGGAGCGCGTCGGTGCCCAGCTCGAGGCGGCCGGAATGGCGGTCCCCGTCCGGCTCCTGCCACGTGACGGCGTAGGTGATCGGCATGCCACGATGATCGACCGACGCGGAGGCGGGTGCGTCCGTACTTTTCCGCGCACCCCATCGGGTGTCTGCCGATGACTTGCGCGGCGGCCGGCGGGACAGTGACTGCATGAGGTTCTCGACGCTCGTGCTCAAGAACCTGGTCCGCCAGCGCGTCAGGACGCTCCTCACGATTCTCGGTATCGGCGTGGGGATCACGACCGTCGTCGCCCTCGGCGCGATCACCGGCGGGCTGAAGGCGATGGCGAGCGACCTCATGCGGGTCGGCGGTGCGGACTTCATGGTCGCCCAGAAAGGCGCCTCCGACCTGTCGTTCAGCACGGTCTCCGAGGCGGAGGAGCGCGCCGTGCGCGAGACCCCGGGCGTCGAGCAGACGCTCGGCGTGCTCCTGCACTACTCCCGCGTCGGCTCGAACCCGTTCTTCGTGACCTTCGGCGTGCGGGCCGAGGAGCTTCGAGCCTCGCCGCCGGCCCTCGTCGAGGGCCGCCTGCTCGCCGCCGGCGCGCCGCGCGAGGCGCTGCTCGGCTCGGACGCCTCGACCAGGCTCGCGGCGACCGTCGGCGGCACCGTCACGATCGAGGAGACCGACTTCCGCGTCGTCGGGATCTACCGCACCGGCAGCGTCGCGGAGGACGGCGGCGCCTACGCGCCGCTCGACACCGTCCAGCGGCTCGCGCGCAAGCGCGACGCGGTCACCGCCGTGTACGTGACCGCCGAGCCGGGCGCCGACGCCGCCGCGCTCGCGGGCCGAATCGAGGAGGAGAACCCGGAGCTCACGAGCGTGAGCACCCTCGGCGACTACGGCGACGTCGACCAGGGCATGAAGTTCCTCGACGCGGGCAACGTCGCGATCTCGGTCCTCGCCGTGCTGCTGGGCGGGATCGGCGTGATGAACACGATGATCATGTCCGTCTTCGAGCGCACCCGCGAGATCGGGATCCTACGCGCCGTGGGTTGGAGCGGGCGGCGGATCGTCCGGATGGTGCTGGGCGAGTCGCTCCTCTTGTGCCTGGTCGCCGGGGTGCTCGGCCTGGGCCTCGGGTGGCTCGCGGCGCAGGCGGTCGCGCAGATCCCGAGCGTCGAGTCCTTCCTGCGGCCGGAGTTCTCGTCCGAGCTGGTCCTCCGCGCGCTCCTCGTCGCCGTCGGGGTCGCGCTCGCCGGCGCGGCGTACCCCGCGGTGCGGGCGGTCCGGCTGCTGCCCGTCGAGGCCTTGCGCCATGAGTAGGCCGCCGGCGATCAAGGTCGCGGGCGTCGAGAAGAGCTTCGACGCCGGACGGATCCGCGCGCTGCGCGGGATGGACCTCGACGTCGGCGAGCGCGAGTTCGTCGCGCTGACGGGACCCTCCGGCTGCGGCAAGTCGACGCTCCTGCACCTGATCGCCGCGCTCGACCAGCCCGACGCGGGGACGATCGAGGTCGGGGGACACGAGCTCTCGACACGCCGCGACCTGAACCACTACCGGGCCCGCCACGTCGGGCTCGTCTTCCAGCTCCACAACCTGCTCCCGAGCCTGTCGGCCGCGGAGAACGTCCAGGTGCCGATGTTCGAGGGCGGCCGCTCCGCCCACGAGCGGCGCGGGCGGGCGGACGAGCTGCTCGCGCTCGTCGGGCTCGAGCGGCGCCACCGCAACCGGCCGGCCGAGCTCTCGGGCGGAGAGCGCCAGCGGGTCGCGATCGCCCGCGCGCTCGCCAACGACCCTCCGATCCTCCTGGCCGACGAGCCGACCGGCAGCCTCGACTCCAAGGCCGGCGCCCAGATCCTGGAGCTGCTCGAGAGCCTCCGTGAGCGGCGCGGGCTGACGCTCCTGATCGTCTCCCACGACGAGCGGATCGCCGCGCGCGCCGACCGCATCGTCCGGATGCTGGACGGGCGGAAGGTCGGCGAGGACCTCCGTACTTTCCCGCGCACCCCATCGGTGCGCCCGCCGATGTCGCCGCGGGCCGAGGAAACCACGATTGGGGGCGACAGACAAGGAGGCTTCCGATGACCATCTCGAAGGATTTCCGCTTCCCGGTCTCCGTCGTCTACGAGGGCGAGCGGCTGGCGTCCGCCACCGCGCCCGACCTCGAGCCGATCACCGTCGCCGTGCCGCCCGAGTTCCACGGACCCGGCGGCCGCTGGAGCCCCGAGCAGCTGCTCGTCGCCGCGGCGGCGTCGTGCTACGCGGTCACCTTCGCCGCGGTCGCAGAGCGCCGCGGGATCCCGGTCCACTCCCTGAGCGTGACGGGCACGGGGCACGTGGGACACCGGGACGACGGCCGCATGGGCTTCATCGCGATCGAGCTGACGCCGAGGGTCCAGACCGACGAGTCGTTCGTCGCGGCCGCCGAGCAGACCGCCCGCGCGGCCGACACGGCGTGCCTCGTCTCGTGCGCGATCTCGGCTCCCGTCGAGGTCACCCCGGTCGTTCGCGCAGCGGAGTTCGCGCCGGTCTGACCGGCGTTCGCCCACAGCGACGATCCGCGAAAAGCCGCAGTGACGCGGCGGCTCGGCCCCGATGGCGCTCCTACCGCTGCCGCTCAGAGTCCGTCCATGGCAGCACACGAGAAAGGAGTCGCCATGAAGCGCAAGATCTTCGAGTACGGAGGGATTGCGGCGAGCATCGTCCTCATCGCCTTCGGAGCCGGCTCGATCGGCCTGGGCGCCTGGGGCTTCAACGAGGTACGGGACAGCCTCGCCCGCGAGAACATCGTCGGGACGCCCGATTCGTCCATTCCGGGCCAGAAGGTGGACACCGGCTCGGAGGCCCGCGCGTTCGCGACCACGATGCGCGCGCACGTGCTCGAGTCGACGGACGGCCGCACGTACGCGGAGATGGGGCGGTACCTCGACGCGCAGGGCAACGAGACCAACGACGAGGCCGCGGCCGCGAAAGATCCGAAGACCGGCCAGCCGGTCGCCAACGGGCTCCGGAACCTCTGGGTCACGGAGACCGCGCTCACGACCGCGCTCAACATGGCCTTCCTGGGCGAGCGCATCGCCGTCTTCGGGATGGTCATGGGTCTCGCGCTCCTGCTCACGGGCATCGGGTTCCTGATCCTGACGCTCGGCGGCGCGATCCAGCACACCCCCTCGGTGCGCGAGACGGTTCGGCGGGCCGAGCCCGCCACAGGCTGAGCGGCGACTCCGCTCGCGACGAGAGGGCGGCCTCCGGGCCGCCCTCTCTGGTTCCTAGGGTTGCACCGTGGACCAAGTAGTAGTCGTCTTCGTCGCCGCACTGATCACGGCCCTCGCGACCGGGTTGGGGGCCTTGCCGCTGCTGCTGGGGCGGCAGATTCGAGGCCGCGGCCTCGGCCTCTCGACCGCCGTGGCGGCCGGGTTCATGCTCGGCGCGAGCGCCGGCCTCTTCTGGGAGGGAGCCGGGGTGGGTGCCCTCAGAGTGGTCGTCGGCGCGCTGCTCGGCGGGGTCTTCATCGTCGTGACTCGGCGCCTCATCGGGGACAGGGAAGAGGTCACGTTCGGGAGGTTGCGCGGGGCCGACGCGGTCGGAGCGCTGATGATCGTCGGCGTCATGACCGTCCACTCGTTCACCGAGGGCGTGGGCGTGGGCGTCGCGTTCGGCGGAGGCGAGACGCTCGGCGCCCTGATCACGACGGCGATCGCCGTCCACAACATCCCGGAGGGGCTCGCGATCAGCCTCGTCCTCGTGCCCCGCGGGGTGACGGTGCTCCGGGCGGCCGGCTGGAGCATCTTCTCGAGCCTCCCGCAGCCGCTGATGGCCGTGCCGGCCTTCCTGCTCGTCGAGTGGTTCGAGCCGTTCCTGCCCGTCGGCCTCGGCTTCGCCGGAGGCGCGATGGTCTGGATGGTGGCGGCGCAGCTGATCCCGGACGCGCTCCGCACCGCCGGCCCCCGCGCCGTTGCCGCGGCGACGGGGATCTCGACCTTCGGCATGGTCGCCCTCCAGGCGCTGCTGCTCGGCTGAGCCCGCGCTCTGCGGGAAATCCGCAGCGGTCGTGTGGACGCCTTCGGACGTGGCGAGGCACCAGGCCGCTTATCTCTCCGGGAAAGAAAACGAGAGGAGATTCTTGAAATGTCGACCCATTCGGTTCCGAGCCCCTACCGTGGGCCCGAGACGGACTCGAGCGCCTTCGCCAAGATGGCGGCGGTTCTGCTCGGCGTGCTGGTCGGGGTCGTGGGCATCTTCGCCCTGCTCATGTGGCTCGACGCCCGTGACGACGGCGGCTCAGCCGCGGCGGCGCCCGCCGAGCCGGCCGCGCACGCCGCCGACCACAACACCGCCCTGCCCTTGAACAGCTTCGCCGGCGTCGTCCCGGCCAACGCCCAGGAGATCGCCGCCGCCCGCACGCCCTACGACGCGGCGCTCCCGGCGATCCCCGCAGGTGACGTCGTGAAGGTGCGCATGGTCATGAAGCACAAGACCGTGGAGATCGCTCCGGGCGTCAAGTACAACGTCTGGGCCTTCGACGGAAAATCGGCCGCCCCCGGCCCCGTCATCCACGTCCGCCAGGGACAGACCGTCGAGTTCACGCTCGTGAACGGCGGCCAGATCCCGCACTCGATGGACTTCCACGCCGCTCGAATCGCGCCGAACGTCGCGTTCAAGGACGTCGCGCCGGGCGAGTCGTTCACGTTCCGCTTCAAGGCGAACGACGCGGGGGTCTTCATGTACCACTGCGGCACGAAGCCCGTTCTCGCCCACATCGCCAACGGCATGTACGGGGCGATCGTCGTCGAGCCGAAGCAGGCGCTGCCCGAGGCCGACCGCGAGTACGTCCTCGTCGCCAGCGAGTGGTACCTGGACGGCGACGGGACGAAGCAGCCCGCGAGCCTCGACATGAGGAAGGCCCGCGCGATGCTGCCCGACTGGACGACGTTCAACGGCTACGCAAACCAGTACGTCAACCATCCGCTGACGGCGGCGCCGGGCGAGACCGTGCGCTTCTGGGTCGTCGCCGCGGGGCCGACCCTCGACACGAACTTCCACGTCGTCGGGACGATCCTCGACCGCGCCTGGGTGAACCAGGACATGACGCGCTTCCAGCGCGGCGTCCAGACGGTCTCCGTGCCCGCCGGAGGTGGCGCCGTGTTCGACGTCAGGATCGACGAGCCGGGCCTCTACCCGTTCGTCTCGCACGCCTTCGCGCACGTCGACCTCGGCCAGGTCGGGCTGCTGAAGGTCGGCAACCCGGAAGGGTCGATGTCGCACTGACGCTCCAAGCTCCCTCGCCGGACGGCGGCCGGCCTTCGCGCCGGCCGCCGCTCTGTGTCAGGACGACTGCTCGGCCGAGTCTTCGAGCAGCCCGGCGGAGAGCGCGTAGCGCACGAGCTCGGCGCGGGTCGTGATCCGGAGCTTCTGCATGATGTGGGCCCGGTGCGTCTCGACGGTGCGCACCGAGAGGAAGAGCGCCTGCGCGATCTCCTGATTCGTATGGCCGAGCGCGAGCAGGCGCAGGACTTCCCGCTCGCGGTCCGAAAGCGGGTCCTCCTCGGCCCGCGCCCGCTCCTCGGCGTCGGCCGCGACGAGCCGCGCGCCGAGCGCAGGGTGGACGTACTGCCGGCCCTCGGCGACCTCGCGGATCGCGCCGACGACCTCGGCGTCGGCTGCCTCCTTGAGGACGTAGCCCTTCGCCCCCGCTGCGAACGCCTCGCGGACGTAGGCCGGGTCGTCCTGCATCGAGAGCAGGAGCACCTTCGTCTCCGGGGACTCCCTGAGCAGGTCGGGGATGACCTCGATCCCACTCCGGCCGGGCATGACGACGTCGAGCAAAACGACGTCCGGCTTGTTCGCGCGCAGCTCGAAGACCGCGCCGCGGGCGTCGGCCGCCTCCGCGACGACCTCGAAGTCCTCCTCCGCGTCGAGGAGCATGCGGATCCCGGAGCGGACGACCGCGTGGTCGTCGACGATCACGATCCTGAGGGTCAGCGGACCGGAACCTCGACGGCCACGGTGGTCCCGCCCCGCTCGCTCGACTCGATCGTGACCCGGCCGCCGAGGAGGGCGATCCGCTCGCGCATGCCGACCAGCCCGAGGCCGTCGTCCCTCGCCTGGGACGGGTCGAATCCGCGCCCGTCGTCCTCGATCACCACGGCGACCCCGTCTCCCTTCTTCGTCAGCACGACGCTTACGGTAGTCGCCTGGGCGTGCTTGATCACGTTCGTGAGCGCCTCCTGCACGATCCGGTAGAGCGCGCTTTCGATCTCGTGGGGCAGCCGCTCGTCTCCGAGGACGGCCTGGACGTGGACGTCGAGCGCGGTCTGCTCCGAGAACGTCTCCGCCAGGCGCTCGAGCGCAGGCACGAGACCGAAGTCGTCGAGGGCCTTCGGCCGGAGCTCCACGGCCAGGCGCCGGACGTCGTGGAGCGTCTCGACGACGAGCTCGCGCAGCGCCAGGACCGACTCGCGGACCTCCGGCCGGTCGGCCACGGCCTCCTCGATCGACCGCAGGCCGAGCAGGATCGACGTGAGCGCCTGGCCCGTCTCGTCGTGCAGCTCGCGCGCGAGCCGCTTCCGCTCGAGCTCCTGGCCCTCGACCACGCGCCGCAGCGCGTCGCCCGCGACCCGCTCGGAGAGGTCGATCGCGACGGCGGCGCGGTCCGCGAAGGCCTCGGCGATCCGGACGTCCTCGTCGGTGAACCTCGGGTCCGTCTGCAGCTTGTCCTGCGCGACGATGACGCCGATCGGGCGGTCGCGGACGATGAGGGGGACGAAGAGGCCGGTCCTCGCGCCCATCAGCCTGGCCGCCTGCTGCTCGACCTCGGGGTCGTCGATGAGCGAGTCGACGCGCTCGCTTCGCCGGCGCTCGAGGACGCGGGCAGTCTTCGACCTCGCCGGATCGAGCTTCATGCCCACGTACATCTCGGCGTCGTCTCCGGCGACCGTCTGGATCGAGGGGTCGCCGTCCGGCCCCGGCATGGCGATGAAGACGAGCCGCGCGTCGATCAGCTCCCGGAGTCGCGCGACCACGAGCTGGAGCAGCCGCGGAAGCTCGAGCTCGGTCGCCAGGGCGTTGCCGACCTCGGCGAGCGACTCGAGCTGGTCGCCCCAGCGGGTCGCGGACTCGTAGAGACGCGCGTTCTCGACGGCGACCGCCGCCTGGGCCGCGAGCAGCTGGACGAGCTCCTGGTCGTCCTCGGTGAAGTCCTCGCCGCCTGCCTTCTCGGTCAGGTAGAGGTTGCCGTAGGCCACTCCGCGCAGGAGGATCGGGACGCCGAGGAAGCTCTTCATCGGCGGGTGGCCGGGCGGGAAGCCCACCGAGCGCGGATCGGAGCTGATGTCGGTGAGGCGCAGGGGCTCGGCGTCGCGGATCAGCACGCCGAGGATCCCGAGACCGCGCGGCCGGTCGCCGATGCGCCGCACCGTCTCCTCGTCCAGTCCGGTCGTGACGAAGTTCTCGAGCCCGGTCCCCGTCTGGTCGATGACGCCGAGGGCCGCGTACTTCGCCTCCGTGAGGTCGGCCGCGGCCTCGACGATGCGCTGGAGCACCGCCTCGATCGAAAGCTCGGAGGTGACGGCGATCGAGGCGTCGAGGACGGCCCGGAGGCGCATTTCGTCGGTGCGCTGCACTCCCCGAATCGTACGGCGGAACGGGATCGCTTCGCGGTTTCGTCCGTAGTTCTTGCTGACGGCCGACCCGGTCTGCTACCGATGGCGGTCGGGCCGTCCGGCGCGAAGCTGCGACGGACCGACGGAAGGAGGGCACCATCGAAGCGATTGCGCTGATCGTCCGCCTCAGACCCGGCGCGGAGTCGCGGGCCGCGACCCTGATCCGGTCCGGGCCGCCGTTCGACCCGGACAGCCTCGGGCTCACCGGGCACCGCGTCTTCCTGTCCGCCGGCGAGGTCGTGTTCCTCTTCGAGGGCCACCAGGTTGAGTGGATGGTGGACGACTTGGTCTCCGACCCGAACGCCTGGGCGACGCAGGAGGCGCTCGACGCCTGGCGGCCGCTGATCGAGCTCCCGCCTCGGATCGCGAGGGAGGCGTACGCCTGGGAGCGGCTGTGACCGTCGCCCCCCGCCGCCGAGCCCCGAAGCGGCGCCCTCCGCACCCGGCCCTTGACCGCCGCTTCGAGGCGGTCGTGTTCGACTGGGACGGGACTGCAGTGCCCGATCGCGACGCCGATGCCGACGGGCTGCGCGAGCTCGTGGAGGAGCTGTGCACGCTCGGCCTCGACCTCGCGGTCGTCACCGGGACGCACGTCGGGAACGTCGACGACCAGCTGCGCGCGCGCCCGACCGGCCCGGGCCGGCTCCACTTCCTCGTCAACCGCGGCTCGGAGGTGTTCCGCGCGGACGAGAGCGGCCTGCACCTGCTCTACCGGCGCGAGGCGACGGCGGAGGAGAACGCCGCGCTCGATCGCGCTGCCGCGGCCGCGGTCGGCGAGCTCGCGCAGCGCGGGCTCGAGGCGGCGATCGTCTCGGAGCGCCTCAACCGCCGGAAGATCGACCTGATCCCGGACTGGGTCGACCCGCCGAAGGCCGAGATCGACGAGCTCCTGAAGGCCGTCGAGGCACGGCTGTTCGACGCCGGCCTGGGCGGCCTGCGCGCGGCGGTCGAGCTCGGCATCGATGCCGCGCGCAAGGAGGGCATCCCCGATCCGCGGGTGACGAGCGACGCGAAGCATGTCGAGATCGGCCTGACTGACAAGTCGGACTCGGCGCGCTGGATCGTCGACCAGCTCTGGCGCCGGGGGATCGCGCCGGGCCTGATCCTGGTCGCCGGCGACGAGTTCGGCCCGCTGGGCGGGCTGACCGGCAGCGACTCCTACCTGCTCGTGGAGGAGGCGGCACGTGCAACCGCGGTCTCCGTCGGCGTCGAGCCGACGGGCGTCCCCGAGGGCGTGCTCGCCCTTCCCGGCGGGCCCGAGCGCTTCCTCGCGATCCTGGCCGACCAGTGCGACCGGAGGCGGCGGGGAGACGTCCCCGACGTCGACCACGACCCGTCGTGGACGGTCGAGGTCGGCGGCTTCGACCGGCGGCTCGAGCGCATGCACGAGTCGATCCTCACGCTCGCCGACGGCCGGCTCGGGACGCGCGGCTCGCCGCTGGTCGGCGACGGCGAGGTCACGCCGGACGTCGTCATCGCGGGCGTCTTCGACGGGGACGGGCCTGCCGCCGAGCTCGCGAAGGGCCCGGCCTGGGCGCGCCTCCGGTCGAACGCGCGGTCCGATCTGCAGGGCCGGAGGCTCGAGCTTCATTCGGGGCTGCTGCGGGAGGACGGCGCCGTCACCTCGCTGAGGTTCTCGTCCCTCGCCCGGCCGGGGACCGTTGCGCTCCGCGCCGCAGGCAACCCCTCGACCCTGCCGCGGAGCCGCCGCCGGACGGTCGGCCGACGGGTCGCGGCAGCGTTCCGCGACCGGCGCGGGCAGGGGGTCCTCGAGCGGATCGGCGCCTACGACGAGGATCGCGAGGCCGCCCAGGCGGCGCTTGCCGACGCGGAGAGCGCCGGCTTCGAGCGGCTCCTGTCGGAGCACCGAGAGGCATGGGCGCAGAGGTGGACCGGGGCCGATGTCGTGATCGACGGCGACGCCGAGCTGCAGCGCGCGGTTCGTTTCGCGCTCTTCCACCTGATGGGATCGGTCGCCGGCGCCGGCGAGGCCGGAGTCGGGGCGCGCGGACTCTCGGGCGACGCCTACCGCGGCCACGTCTTCTGGGACAGCGACGTCTTCGTGCTCCCGTTCCTCGCCGCGACCCATCCGCCCTCCGCGCGGGCGATGCTGGAGTACCGGATTCGGCGCCTGCCGGCGGCCCGGGAAGCGGCCGCGCAGCTCGGCCGGAAAGGGGCGCGGTTCCCGTGGGAGTCCGCGATCGACGGCTCCGACGTCACACCGGCCTCCGCCCGGCTTCCGACCGGCGAGCTCGTCCCGATCCGCACCGGCGAGCTCGAGGAGCACATCGTCGCCGACGTCGCCTGGGCGGCCGCGCAGTATCTCGACTGGACCGGCGACCCCGAGTTCGCCGCCGGCCCGGGGCGCGAGCTCCTGGCCGAGACCGCGCGCTACTGGGCGTCGCGGGTGCGGCTCGACCCGAACGGCCGCGCGCACATCTACGGCGTGATCGGGCCGGACGAGTACCACGAGCCGGTGGACGACAACGCCTTCACGAACGTGATGGCGCGCTGGAACCTGCGCCGGGCGGCGGAGCTCGACGGCAGCGAGGCCGAGCGCGCGGAATGGCTCGCCAAGGCTGACGCGCTCGTGGACGGCTACGACCCCGCCACGGGGGTCTACGAGCAGTTCGCGGGTTTCCACCGCCTCGAGCCGCTGCTGATCGCCGAGCTCGCCCCGCGGCGGCCGATCGCCGCCGACCTACTGCTCGGCCGGCAGCGCGTCCGGGGTGCACAGGTCCTGAAGCAGGCGGACGTGCTCATGCTCCACCACCTGCTCCCGGACGAGGTCGAGCGCGGCTCGCTGCTCCCGAACCTCGAGTACTACGAGCCCCGAACCGCGCACGGCAGCTCGCTCTCGCCCGCCGTCCATGCGGCGCTGTTCGCGCGCGCCCGCCGCTTCGAGGAGGCGCTCGAGGCGCTCTCGATCGCGGCGCGGATGGATCTCGACGACCTCACGGGCACGACCGCGGGCGGTCTCCACCTGGCGACGATGGGAGGGCTTTGGCAGGCGCTCGCCTTCGGCTTCGCAGGCGTTCGCCCGGACGGCGACCGCCTCGTCGTCGATCCGCGCCTTCCGCCGCAGTGGCACGCGCTCGAGCTGGCGCTGAGCTTTCGCGGCCGGCCGCTCCGGCTGCGGCTCGACCGGCGCGGCGTCGAGGTCGACTCGGAGGAACTGCGGCTTCGTCGGAAGAACGGCATCTGGGAGGTGGTCTCGAGATGACGAACGTGCTTGCCGCGCTGGACGGCAGCCTGGCCGATACGCCGGTCCTGACCGCCGCGCACGCGCTCGGCGACCTGCTCGACGCGGGGGTCGAGGCAATCCATGTCCAGGTCGGCGCTCCCCCGGCTGGAGGTGCGGCGGCCGAGGCTGCCGGCGTCCCCCTTCGGGTCGTCGCCGGCGAGGTGGTCGAGGAGCTCGCGCGCGCGGGTGAGGACGCGGACGTTCTCGCCCTCGTCATCGGCGCCCGCGGGCTGCCGACCGATCCGCGCCCCCTCGGGGCGACGGCGGAGGCGGTCGCGACGAGCGTCGCCAAGCCGGTGCTGATCGTCCCGCCCGACGGTGTCCGCACGGCGGCGATCCGGCGCATCCTCGTGCCGCTCGAAGGCACGCTCTCCTCCTCGGTGGCGCCGCGCGTTCTCTTCGAGCTGGTGAGGGACGTCGCGCTCGAGGTCGTGGCGCTGCACGTGCTGGGCACTGACGAGATCCCCGCGTTCACCGACCAGCCGCAGCACGAACACAGGGCCTGGGCGAGGGAGTTCCTGGCCCGCTACTGCCCCTCCGGCCTGACGAGCGTCCGGCTCGAGATGCGCATCGGGCGCCCGGAGAACCTCGTGCCGCTGGTTGCTGAGGAGTTCGAGTGCGACCTCATCGCCCTCGGCTGGGCGCAAGACGTCGCGCCGGGACGGGCGCCCGTCGTGCGCGCCGCGCTGCAGCTTTCGCAGCGCCCCGTCCTGCTCGTGCCCGTGCAGGCACCGGTGGCCGCCGACTCCGGCGCGGAGGCCGCGGCGAGGGCCTGACCCGGGGGCGCCGACCGGTCTCGACCCTAGAGTTGTGGCCGATGGACCCGGGCCGAACGCGGCGCATCGAGCTGGTGCTGCCGATGCGCACGGTGCTGATCGTCGCAGCGGCGGTCGCGGTGATGGCCGCCTTCTGGGCGATCGGCGACACGTTCCTGATCGTCTTCGTCGGCATCTTCCTTGGCTTCGTCTTCGAGTACCCGGTCCGGTTCGTGACGGCGAAGACGGGGATCTCGCGAGGTCTGGCGGCGACGATCACGGTGCTCGGGACCGCCCTCGCAGTGACCGTGCTCTTCCTCGCGTTCCTCGAGCCGATCGTGGGCGGCGTGCGCGACTTCCTCCAGGAGCTGCCCACGATCGTCGGCGACCTTCGCGAGTCTGACGAGCTCGCCTGGCTCGGCGACTCGGGTGCCGCCGAGAACGTCCAGTCGGGTTCGGAGCAGATCTCGGCCTCGATCCCGGATGCGATCTCGGAGGTGCTCGGCGTGGCCGGCACGTTCTTCGGCATCTTCCTCGCCGCCTTCACGATCCTCTTCATCTGCCTCTTCCTGATCACCGACGTCGAGAACCTCAAGCGCTCGCTCGCGAGCATGCTCATGCCCGGGCAGGAGGAGCGGTGGCTTCGCGTCTGGGAGCGCGTGACCGAGGCGCTCTCCCGCTGGGCGATCGGCGTCATCGTCATCGCCGTGATCGCCGGGACCGTCCAGGGCACGACGGCGTGGCTGCTCGGCTCGAGCTTCGCGCTCGCCCTGGGGGTGATCGCGGGGCTCCTCGACATGATTCCGAACCTCGGGGCGACGATCGCCGGGTTCATCCTCGTGCCTGTGATCTGGGCCGAGGAGGGGCTCACCGCTGCCCTGATCATGCTCGCCGTCGTGCTGGTCTACCAACAGCTCGAGAACAACGTCGTGACCCCGAAGGTCCAGGGCAAGGCGGTGCAGCTGTCGGGCTTCTTCATCATCGTCGCGGTGACCCTCTTCGGCGCTCTCCTGGGCGTGCTCGGGGCGCTGACCGCGGTGCCGCTCGCGGCCACGATCCAGATCGTCGTCAGGGAGCTGACGCAGGCGAGGCGGGAGCAGGTGGCCGAGGCGAAGGCCCCGCTGGAGGCCTAGGTCGTGCGGCGTTCCCAGATCGTCGCGTTGATGAACGCGGCGGCCGTGAACAGCCGCGCGCAGACGTAGAGCCAGAGCAGGATTGCCGTCGACGTGCCGAAGGCGCCGTAGACGCCCTCGCGTCCGAGCCGGGGCGCGAGGTAGACGGCGACCCAGACGTTGACGCCCCACATCCCGAGCGCGAGCACCGCCGCGCCGGGGAGGTGGTCACGCGGACGTGCGCCGTGGGCATGCGGCAGCGCGCTCAGGACAAGGGTCGCCGCTCCGGCGTAGAACGCGAGGAGAATCGCGAAGCCGAGCAGCCGCCCGCCCGGGACGTCGAGCTCGAACGCCGACAGCGATGTGGCGCCCGCGCTGATCCCGACCGCGGCACCCGAGAAGGCGAGCGCGCCCCGCACGCGCCGCCGGATCTTCGGCACAGGCACCCGCCAGGCGAGGGCGAAGACGATGCAGAGCGCCCGCAGGGCGCTGGCCCCGAACCATAGGGTCAGCACCGATCCGCCGGCGAGGAACACCCAGCGTGGCGTGGTACCGACGTTGACGGCGTCGCGGAACGACTCCGCCGCCGTGGCGGTGAGGCCGAGCGACCGGGCGGCATCCTCGAGATCGGCGGGGTCCTCGGCGGCCCAGAAGCTCGAGAGCGCACCGCCGACGGCGCCGATCGAGACGAGCCAGAAGAAGAACCGGTAGGCGAGGCCACCCGCCAGGAGGCCGCCTCCGCTGCTCCGCTCCCGGTCGAGCACGATCAGGGCGGTCTCCGCGCCCGGCGTCGTCTCCCGGGCCTGAGCCACGAGCGCCTGGCCGTAGGCCTGCGCGCGGCGGCGGCGCCCCGCCTCGGCCGGCGGCTCCGTACCCGTGCTCTCGGTCATTGCGGCCGAGCCTAATTCAGGGACCGCCGGCGGTCCAGAGCGGGCCAACGTGGTCTCGTGCCGTCCAGGCCGCCGGCTGTCACGAACGGGCGACTCAGTAAGCACGAAGGGGGGTTTCTGTGCCGAGAACCGCAGACAGCGAGGGGCTCGCGGCGGTCGACGGACGGTGCCACGGCCTCAGGCACCCCGTTGCGGGCCGTGCAGTCGGGCCGCCCGAGCCTCCTGCCCTAAGACGTCGGCGAGGTGGCCTCGACCCCTTCGTAGGCCCGGCGCAGTCCCTCGATCTCGATCTTGCCCATCTGGAGCATCGCGTTCATGACGCGGTTCGCCTTCTCCGGGTCCTCGTCGCCGAGCAGCTCGCTCAGGACGCGCGGGACGATCTGCCAGGAGACGCCGAACTTGTCCGTCAGCCAGCCGCACGGCCCCGGCTCACCGCCCTCGGAGAGCTTCTCCCAGAGCTCGTCCACCTCCTCCTGGGTGTCACAGCCGACGAAGAGCGAGATGCCCTGCGAGAAGCTGAACGAGGAGCCGCCGTTGAGCGCCATGAACGGCTGCCCGGCGACCTCGAACTCGGCCGTCATGAACGTCCCCTTCGGCATCGGCCCCGCATCGCCGTAGCGGCGGGTGCTGACGATCCTCGAGTCCTCGAAGACGGACGTGTAGAAGTCGACCGCCTCCTCGGCGCGGTCCTCGAAGGTCAGGAACGTCGTGATCTTCTGCATGGAATCCTCCTTGCTCGCTGGCCGTCTCGAGTACTAGACCGGACGAACCCGGAGAACTCATCGCATCAGCTCACGATGTCGAGCGCTCCGTCGTCGTCGATCCCGAAAAACGTCTCGCCGGCGTGCTCGATCTCGGCGAACGTGAGCGCCTGCGCGATCCCGAGCTCGTACGTGCCCTGAGATGCCTGGACGAGCACCGTGAACGTGTGGCGCGTCCCGTCGCAGACCGGCAGGTAGGTGCCGACCCCCATGACGCGGCCCGCCTGCGAGACGACGAGCCTTGATTCACGGCCGGTCGTCCCCACGGGGCACGCGACGGCGACGTCGATCACGACGGCGGTGCCGCCGGCCTGGAGCAGCGCGGTCTCCGCCAGCTCGACGAGCACCCCGGGTTCCACCGTGGCGACCTGCGAGTCGTCGGCCCGCGCGGTCTTCCCCCGCTTGATCACGACGGACGCGGTGACCTGCGCCTCGCCGAGCTGGAACGTCCCGCTGCCGGACGGCACGACGACCCCGAAGCTCCGGATCGAGCCGATGCAGGTCAGCGGGAACGACGCCTGTCCGGATGCGCCCGGCTGCGAGACCCTGACGACGGCCTCGACCACCGTCCAGCGCTCCGGGCAGGAAGCCAGAACCTGGACGCCGATCGACCGGCCGTCGGGTGCGAGCCCGGCGAGGGAATGGATGTCGACAGTCGGCCCCGAGGTCACGCGCGCCGCCACGGGGGCGGCCGACGTGACGAGAGCGAGCAGCGTGATCAGCCCTGCGAGGGCGAGGGTGCGGGCGGCGGCGTGCATCTGAGACCTCCTGGCGCGGGGTGCCGTACACCGGGAACTACGTGCGTAGATACCGAATTGGATTTTCGGGCACGGCTAGGCTCGCGGACGATGAAACGCCACCGCTCGCTCGTCCCGCTCTCTCACGACCACCATCACGCGCTCGTGGAGGCGCGCCGCGTCCGCCGCGCCGCCGCCGGCCCCGACGCTGCCGATGCGGCCGCCGCCTTCCTCCGCTTCTTCGCGGCCGAGACCACGCGGCACTTCCGCGAGGAGGAGGAGGCGCTCTTTCCGGCGGCGGTCGGGTTCGACGAGGTGCAGGAGCCGCTCGTCCAGGCGCTGCTCGAGCACCAGCGCCTCCACGCACTGGCGGCAGAGCTGGAGCGGCGCCTCGACGGCGACGAGCCGGCGGCGGACGTGATGCGGGAGCTCGGCGGGCTGCTCGAGGCGCACGTCCGCCACGAGGAGCGAGTGCTGTTCCCGCTGATCGAGCGACTGCTGGGCGAGGAAGCTCTTGCGAGGATGCAGCTCGGTGCGACCGACGCGGCCCAGGGCCGTCAGGGGCCGATCTGGGGAGCAGAGTCCGAGGATCTCAACGCGACGCTCCTCGCCTGGTCCGCCGGGAACGGGCCGAGCGACCACGTGAACGCGGAGCGGGACGTTCTCGTCCTCGTCCTCGACGGGTCGGCCACGGTGACGCTGGACGGCGAGGAGCGCCGGCTCGATCCCGGCGAGGCGCTCATCGTCGCCAAGGGGCGGTCACGGCGGATCACGGCCGGCCCCGAGGGCGTCCGCTACCTCGCGGTTCACCTGCGCCGGCCCGGCCTCCAGATCGCCTCCCGGGCCTCCTAGAGGCCCGGCTTCCAGACCATGAGCACGAGCGCCGCGATCACCGCGATCGCGGCGCCGTAGTTGAAAGCATCCGAGAGACGGTCGTCGAGGAGCGCCCGCAGCTCCTCCGGCGGCTCGTCGCGGTCGCGCGCCAGCTGGGCGGCGAGCCGCCGCGCCCGCTTCGGCCGCCGGCCGCCGATCGCCCCGAGCACGAACGACAGCGCGAGCAGCCCGAGCGAGCCGGCGATCCAGCCGTCGCCGAGGGAGTAGACGCCGCTCGAGGCCTCGATCAGCCAGAGGCCGCCGCCGACGATCACGAGCGCGCCGGCGGCGACGAGCGCCACGCCGACCCGGGTCAGGCCGAGCAGCGCCGCGATCTCCCCGGGCGCTTCCCGCCGACGCGCGCCCGCCTGCGCGACGGCCGCGACCGTCATGCCGGCGAAGAGCAGCAGGACCCCGGAGAGATGGAGGAGTAGGGCCCACTCGCGCTCCGTCACGGCGCCATTATCGGCGGATCAGTGTCGCCCCCGATGCGCCCGTGGCGCCCTTGGACGAGACTCTGGGTTGCCTCACGGAAGGAGGTGACACCGTGAGTGACACAGCCCTGTTCATCGGTTGGGGTGGGACCTACCCGGGCCGGGAGCAGTCTGCGCGCACGCACTACGCCGAGTGGACCGAGATCCTCGAGCGGCTGAAGGCGGACGGCGAGATCGAGGGCTTCGAGACCGTCCTGCTCGCGCCCCACGGGGGCGAGCTCGACGGCTTCACCATGGTCTTCGGCTCGCCGGAGAAGCTCGCCGCCCTGAGAATGCGGGAGGACCTTCGTCGCCTGCAGACTCGGGCAGCTCTCGATCACGCCAAGTTCAGCGTGATCTGGGCGACCGTCGGCGTCGGCGTGGAGCGCGAGTTCTCGCTCGTCGAGGAGGCGATCTCCGAGTACGAGCGTCAGCCTGCTCTGGTCTGACGTCCGGCCGACCGAGGGCCGGAGCCGAGTGCTCCGGCCCTCGTATCGAGGAGGATGCGCGCCGCCCGTGGTGCGCCGGGGTCGTTCCGGAGCTCGCGCCCCAGCGTCGTCGCGCGGCCTCGGGGGCCGGGCGCGAGCGAGGCGCGCACGGCCGCGGCGAGGTCGTTCGGGGTCGCGCGGTTGGGGTCGAGCGCCGCTCCGAGCCCCGCCGCGACCAGGTCGGCGGCGACCGCGAACTGGTCGGTCGAGAAGGGCAGCGCCACGACGGGGAGCCC
>DASSSO010000016.1:0-7613 GCA_035776735.1 Gaiellaceae bacterium
CGGTCTCGGCGCTGCACGTGAACCACGGGCTGCGGGGAGCGGAATCCGAGGAGGACGCGCGCTTCTGCCGCGAGGTCCTGGACGCCGAGGTCGTCGAGGCGCCCGGTGTCACCGAGGCGGAGCTCCGGGAGCTTCGCTACTCCTTCGCGACCGACCGATTGCGGGCGACCGGCCACACGGCCTCGGACCAGGTCGAGACCGTCCTCTATCGGCTCGTCTCGAGCGGAACGCCGGGAGGGATCAAGGCGAGGCGCGAAGACGGGGTCGTCCGTCCGCTGCTCACGGTCTGGAGGCACGAGACGGAGTCATACTGCCGCGCGGTCGGCCTGCCGTATCGGATCGATTCTTCCAACGCCGAGACGAAGCGCGGGCTCATCCGCGACCGGATCCTTCCCCTCCTCCGCGAGCTGGACGAGCGCGCGGAGCGGAACCTGCTCGAGCTCGCCGAGGGCCGCCTGAGCCCGCTCGACGAGCTGCTCGCCACGGCGGAGGGCTCGGCGCGCGTCGACCTCGGCGGCGGCCTGCAGGCGGTGAGGGAATACGACCGCGTCTGGCTCGAGCGGGGCCCGGTCGCGCTCGAGGGCGAGGTGCGCTGGGGGCGCTGGCGCATCGCCTCCGATCTGCCCGGCCTGCG
Organism: Gaiellaceae bacterium; assembly: GCA_035776735.1. Classification (GTDB taxonomy): domain Bacteria; phylum Actinomycetota; class Thermoleophilia; order Gaiellales; family Gaiellaceae; genus JACDAN01. The sequence goes on from DASSSO010000016.1 coordinate 635, forward strand.
GGTCCGGGGCTGGCGCGCGGGAGATCGCCTCGCGGGGAGGCGCAAGAAGCTTCAGGATGTGTTCGTGGACGCCAAGGTGCCGCGCTCGGAGCGGGAGGCCTGGCCGCTCGTCGTGCGCGGCGACGAGGTGGTCGCGGTGCCGGGGATCGTCGACGCGGAAGGAGTGAGGGCTGAGTACGTTCAAGACTGAGGTCGAGCAGGGCGTCGCCGAGATCCTCATCGAGGAGGAGGCGCTGAAGGAGCGGATCGCCGAGCTGGGCGCCGAGATCTCCGCCGACTACGCCGGCAAGGACCTGCTCCTCGTCGGCGTCCTCAAGGGCGCGGTCTTCTTCATGGCCGACCTCATGCGCCACATCACCGTCCCGTGCGAGGTCGATTTCATGGCCATCTCGAGTTACGGGGCCTCGACGGACTCGTCGGGCGTCGTCCGGATCCTCAAGGACCTGGACGAGACGATCGAGGGCCGGAACGTGCTCGTCGTCGAGGACATCATCGACTCGGGCCTCACGCTCTCGTACCTGAAGCGGACGCTCAGCGCCCGCAACCCTGCCTCGCTCGAGATCTGCGCGCTCCTGACGAAGCCCGAGCGCCGCGAGGTCGACGTCCCGGTCCGGTACACGGGCTTCGAGATCCCCAACAGGTTCGTCGTCGGGTACGGGCTCGACTTCGCCGAGCGGTATCGCAACCTGCGCTACGTCGGGGTCCTGGCGGGCGAGGCCGCGGCAGGGACGGTCTGATCACCCCTTTTGGGGCAGGTTTGCGATATAGACACGCTGCTACCCTGGCGATAGGTCGCGTATGAACCGCTTCTTCCGCTCTGCCCTTTTCCCGCTGATCGTCATCGTTCTGCTCGTCTATCTGGCGAGCCAGACCCTGATGGACGACAAGCCGAAGGAGCGGGTCACCTACTCGCAGCTCCAGACCCAGGTCGCGGACAACCCGGGTCAGTTCGAGCAGATCGTCGCCAACCCGAACAAGCAGCAGCTGACGGTCGAGTACCGGGGCGAGGAGGACCGGAAGATCAAGGTCGCCTACCCGAGCCCGGAATCGCTCGTCGCGTTCGAGAGGCTCCTCAAGGAGGAGGGCGTCACCTTCGACTCCAAGGCGGTGGGCGGCTCGCCGTGGTGGTCGCTGCTCACCTCGCTGCTCCCGTTCGTGATCCTCATCGCCTTCTGGATCTTCCTCATGAACCAGGTGCAGGGCGGCGGCTCGAAGGTGATGAGCTTCGGCAAGAGCCGCGCCAAGCGGATGACGCCCGACTCGCCGAAGATCGGCTTCAAGGACGTCGCCGGCGTGGACGAGGCCGTCGAGGAGCTGCACGAGATCAAGGAGTTCCTTGAGAACCCGAAGAAGTTCCAGGCGCTCGGCGCGCGGATCCCGAAGGGCGTCCTCCTCTACGGGCCGCCGGGCACCGGCAAGACGCTGCTCGCCCGGGCCGTCGCCGGTGAGGCGGGCGTCCCGTTCTTCTCCATCTCCGGCTCCGACTTCGTCGAGATGTTCGTCGGCGTCGGCGCCTCGCGCGTCCGCGACCTCTTCGAGCAGGCCAAGCAGGCGGCCCCGTGCATCGTCTTCATGGACGAGATCGACGCGGTCGGCCGCCATCGCGGCGCCGGCCTCGGCGGCGGCCACGACGAGCGCGAGCAGACGCTGAACCAGCTCCTGGTCGAGATGGACGGGTTCGAGCTGAAGGACAACATCATCCTGATCGCGGCCACGAACCGGCCCGACATCCTCGACCCGGCGCTGCTGCGCCCGGGCCGCTTCGACCGGCAGATCGTCGTCGACCGGCCCGACCGGAGCGGCCGCAAGAAGATCCTCGAGGTGCACGCCAAGGGCAAGCCGATCGCATCGGAGGTCGACCTCGACACGCTGGCCGCCGGGACCCCCGGGTTCACGGGCGCCGACCTCTCGAACCTGGTCAACGAGGCCGCCCTGCTCGCCGCGCGCCGCGGCAAGAAGACGATCGGCCAGGAGGAGCTCGAGGAAGGCGTCATGCGGGTGATCGCGGGGCCCGAGAAGAAGACGCGCCTCCTCTCCGAGGAGGAGCGGAAGGTGACCGCCTACCACGAGATGGGCCACGCCCTCGTTGGCCACTACCTCGACCAGGACACCGACGTCCACAAGATCTCGGTCATCAGCCGCGGCCAGGCGCTCGGGTACACGATCTCGCTGCCGCGCGAGGACCGGTACCTGACGCGCAAGTCGACGCTGATGGACCAGCTGGCGGCGACGCTCGGCGGCCGCGCTGCTGAGGAGCTCGTCTTCAACGAGGTCACGACCGGCGCCGCGAACGACCTCGAGAAGGTCACCCACACCGCCAAGCAGATGATCATGCGCTTCGGCATGAGCGAGAAGCTCGGGCCGCGCGTGCTCGGCCGAAACCACGACATGCCGTTCCTGGGCCGCGAGATGAGCGCCGAGCCGGACTACTCCGAGGAGGTCGCGCGCGAGATCGACGAGGAGATCCGCCGCGTGATCGAGGAGGCGCACGACCGCGCGCACCAGGTCCTCAAGGACCACATGGAGGAGCTGCACCGGCTCTCGGCGATCCTCATCGAGCGCGAGACGATCGACAAGGACCAGTTCCTGCGGCTGCTCGAGGGCGCCTCGGAGGAGGAGGTCTTCCCCGAGGAGGCCCCGGCTCCCGCCGAGGAGGCGCCGTCGCGCGAGCGCAAGCCGGCGCCGAAGCCGAAGCCGTTCCCGGTGCCGGGCGCGATGATGCAGCCCCCACCTCCGGATCCGGCGAAAAGCTGACGCTTTTCGCCTAGCGCAGCCGCTTCCTTCTCCAGGTACGTAAGCGTCCGAACGGGCAGAGCCCGTTCCTCCGCGTAGGGTCTTGCGGTGCGGGATCGGTCGGCGTACTTGCTGCTCTTGGGGATGGCGGTGTGCTTCGGCGGGACCTGGCCGGCCGGGAAGCTTGCCGTCGAGGAGGTGGGGCCGTTCACCGTCGCCGCCGCACGGTTCACGATCGCGACGGCGCTCCTGGCGCTCTGGGCGGGGACTCGGCACGGGCCGATCCGGGCGCCCGGGTGGTCGAACCTCGGGCTCGTCCTGGCGATGGGCGCCACGGCGGTCGCCGGCTACAACATCTTCTTCCTCTTCGGGCTGGAGCTCGCGCCGGCGTCGGACGGGGCGGTCATCGTCCCGGGCTTCGCGCCGGTCTTCACCGTGCTGCTCGGCTGGGCGGTCCTCGGCGAGCGCGTGTCGCGGTCGGCGGTGGTCGGTCTCGCGCTTGCCTTTGCGGGTCTCGTCGCCGTCGTCGAGCCGGGCGGGGAGCTCGACTCGGACCGGCTGCTCGGCGCGGCGCTCTTCGTGACCGGCGCCTTCTGCTGGGGGATCTACCTGCTGATCGGAAGGCCGGCGATCGCCCGCTTCGGCGCGGTGACGTCCACGCTGTACGCCACCGCGACCGGGACGGCGATGCTGATCCCGTTCAGTCTCGCCGAGCAGGGCTGGCGCGACCTGGGAGAGGCTTCGGCGGACGGCTGGCTCCCGATCGTCTATCTCGCGGTGTTCGGGACCGTCCTCGCGTTCGTCCTCTTCTACGAGGGCGTGAGCAGAATCGGCCCGGCCCGGGCGGCCGCCTTCGCCATGCTGGTGCCGATCTTCGGCGTGCTGTCGTCGGTCGTCCTGCTCGGCGAGGAGCTCGGCCCCGGCCTGGTCGTCGGCGGCGCGGCGATCATCGGCGGGCTCTGGCTGATTCAGCGTCCCGCAATCCGTTAGGAAACGGTGCGGACTGGGAGGAGTCCGTAAGGATTGCCTCAAACCTCTTGTGGAATCTCTTGTAAACGGCGGCTGACCCGGCCAAGCTCGAAGCCTCTTCGCCTGTGCGCCTCGCCGCCGCCGCGACGGGCGCGAGAAAGGGGTTCCTCATGCATTGGATCGCCGCCGCCTGCACAGCTGCGCTGACGCTTATCGCCGGGGCCTCCGCCGGCGTGAACACGCCGCATTCCGGCTGGTACTCCGGCAACCCGGTGCTCGGCCCGAACAACCTGACCGACCTGGTCTGCGCCGGGTCGACGTGCTACGCCTCCGGCGCCTTCGGGACGCTGCTCAAGAGCACGAACGGCGGGTCGAGCTGGACGGGCGTCGTCACCGGCCTCAGGCTCGACCTCCGCCGCGTCCGGCTGGCGGGATCGCCCGACCGGGTCGTCGTCGGCGGCAGCTGCTCGCTTCGGCGCTCCGACGACGGCGGCGCCACGTTCCGCCGACTGCCGTTCTCGGCGAGCGACGCCACCTGCCCGTCCGCCGTGGCGGCATTCTCGTTCCCGTCCTCGGACGTCGGGTACGTCGTGCTCGCCAACAACTCGGTGCTCTCGACGGCCGACGGCGGCCAGACGTTCACCCGGCGGACTGCCGTCCCGTCCGTGCCACCTTCGCCCGATCTGCTCTGCACGAACGAGACGACCTGCTTCGCAGTCGCGGGCGGCGCCGTCTTCCGGACGACCGACGGTGCGGTCACATGGAGCCGGGTCGCGCAGTTCTCGTCTCCGCTCTTCGGGCTCGAGCAGGCGGACGGCGGCACGTTCTACGCGGTCGGCCAGGGGCTCCAGTTCCTCAAGAGCACCGATGGAGGCGCCACGTGGGAGCAGAAGCCGGTTTCCGGCGTTCCTGCCGGCGATTTCGGTTCGATCCGGTGTGCCGACGCCGACCGCTGCCTGATCGCGACGAGGCAGGGGAACTGGATCGTCAGGACGACGGACGGCGGCGACTCGTTCACATCCGCGACTCCGCCCGCCGAGTCGGCGTTCGCCGTCGAGCTCTCGTCGTCGACGCGGAGCCTGGCCGTGGGTAACGCCGGCGGCGCGGTGATCTCGGACGACGGCGGCGAGACGTGGCGCGTCGTCGGGAGCCGGCTGACCGAGACCTTCAACGAGATCGCGGCGGCGACAGACCGCGTGGCGTACGCGGGCGGCATCGCGGGCGCTCTCGCGCGGACGACGGACGCAGGTCAGACCTGGGTGAGCGTGAGCCCGCCGACGTCCGTCCCGATCCAGGCCGTCGCCGCGCCCACGGCGTCACGAGTGTTCGTGCTCGACCGGGACGGCAGCCTCCAGCGGTCGGACAACGGCGGGGCGAGCTACCGCCTTCTCAACACCGGGACACCGTTCGGCGCGCGCGACGTCGTGGCGACCGACGCCGACCACGTGGTGGTCATCGGGACGCGCGGGGTCCGCCGGTCGATCGACGGCGGCGAGACCTTCTTCCCAGTCTCGGACCGTGACCTCCGAGGCGCCGGTCTCTGGGGCTCGGACAGCGCCGGCACCGGGATCTTCGCGTACGGGTCGCTTCGGCTCCTGCACTCGCCGAACGGCGGCATCTCCTGGCGGCGCGTGCGGCTGCCCACGACCACCCGGATCGACGACGTGTCCTTCGTGTCCGCGCAGACCGGCTACCTGCTCGACGTGAGCGAGCGGCTTTGGCGCACGACGAACGCCGGACGCACGTGGGTGCACCTGCTGGCGACCGGCCGGGGGTTGAGCGAGGTCGCGTTCGCCGACGCACGCAACGGCTACGTCGTCGTCGGGACCGTCGGGTCGGCGCGCAGCGGATTCGTCCTCCGGACGACCGACGGCGGCGCCGGCTGGCGGCCGCAGCTCGTCAGCCCCGCCTTCCTCAGAGGCCTCGACCTCGCCGGCGGCACCGGGTACGCCCTCGCTGGCACGGGCTTCCTCTACGCGACGACGAACGGGGGCGACGCAGGCGCGGCGCGGACGCTCCGCCTCACGACCCGCGGCAGGATGATCTCGAGGCCGGCGACGATCACGGTGAGCGGGCGCCTCTCCAGCGCCACGGCCGGCGAGGAGGTCACGGTCTGGATGCGCCAGTCGCGCCGGTGGTCGCGACAGGTCGTCAGGGTCGCCTCCAACGGGACGTTCGTGACCCGGTGGCGCGTGGCGCGACGGGCCGAGTTCGTCGCGCATGCGCTCGGGACTGCAGACCACACCGGCGCCGGCACGAAGGTGCTCGTCGTCGACGTACGGAAGAAGCGCTAGCGGGAGCCAGGGGCGGCCGGTCGGCGACGTGGCCAGCCGCTCCCCCGTTTCCGGGCGGGCCGCCGGGGTAAAACACGCCCATGCGGTTTCGGCGAGGCGCCCGTCTCGACACCGATCAGGTCACGGACGTCCGCGGTCGCCGTATGCGGCCCGGAGGGCTCGCGGTCGGCGGCGGCGGCATCGGAATCGCGGCGGTGGTCGTCTACCTCTTGCTCACGCTGCTGGGTGGCGGCGAGGGGCTCGGCCAGCTCGCCCCGCTCGACGAGCAGCAGGTCGGGCAGGGCGACACCCCGAGCGAGGTCTCGCGGGAATGCCGCACGGGCGAGGACGCGAACGAGCGTCAGGACTGCCGGATCGTCGCCGTCGTCAACAGCACGCAGCGCTTCTGGGACGGCGTCTTCCAGCGGAGCAGCCGCCGGTACCAGTACGCGAACACCGTCTTCTTCACCGACCAGGTGCAGACGCAGTGCGGCTTGGCGAGCTCGCAGGTCGGCCCGTTCTACTGCCCGCGCGACCGGCAGATCTACATCGACCTCGGCTTCTTCGACGAGCTGCAGTTGCGTCTCGGCGCGGGCGGAGCGCCGTTCGCGCAGGCGTACGTCATCGCCCACGAGTACGGCCATCACGTCCAGAACCAGCTCGGCGTCCTCGACCGGATCGGCAACGACCGCCAGGGCCCGGAGAGCCGGGCCGTGCGGTCCGAGCTCCAGGCGGACTGCTACGCGGGCTTGTGGGCGGCCAACGCCGTGGAGACCGGTCTGATCGAGGAGCTGACCCAGGCCGACATCAACGAGGGGCTGGACACGGCGGCCGCGATCGGCGACGACCGCATCCAGGCGCGCACGCAGGGCCAGGTCAACCCGGAGACGTGGACGCACGGGTCGTCCGAGCAGCGGCGCCGCTGGTTCGGGCGCGGCTACGAGACCGGCAAGCCGGCCGCCTGCGACACGTTCTCGGGGTCGATCTAGCGATGGAGCCGGCCT
>DASSSO010000168.1:0-8081 GCA_035776735.1 Gaiellaceae bacterium
CGTGGTCGAGCGCTTCGGCCTCGAGATCCCGCTGCCCGAGGACGAGCCGGATGCAGAGGCGGCTGCGCCGGGCTTCCTGCCGGCCGGCGAGCGCCTCGTGACGTCGATGTTTGCGGACGTCCGCGGCTACACGCCGCTGGCGGCGGCGAGCGCGCCGGACGAGCTCGCCGACCGCATGACGACGCTCCACCGCTGGGCGGCAGCGGAGGTCGGCAAGCGTCAGGGCATCGTCGACAAGTTCGCGGGCGACGCGGTCATGGCCACCTTCAACGCCACGGGCGCCCGCGTCGACCACGCGCTGCAGGCGCTCGACGCGGCGCTCGCGCTGCGGGACAAGGCCGCGCTGATGGACCTCCCGGTCGGGATCGGAATCGCCGTCGGGCCCGCCGTGGTCAGCAGGTCGGTGGACGAGCAGAACGTGAGCGTCCTCGGCTCGACGACGAACCTCGCCGCACGACTCCAGGCTGCCGCCGGCGGCGGCGACATCCTGCTGAGCGACGAGGCCTACCGCCGTGTCGCGTCGTGGCTGGCGGAGCGTGGCCTGACGGCGGAGCCGGAGCAGCTCGAGCTCAAAGGATTCGACGGCGCCCAGCCGGCATACCGATTGTCGAGCCCCTTGCACTCGTAGGTGATCTCGCCGGCGGGAGTCGGGTGGGAAGCGCCCTCGGCCGGCCGGCCGAGACGGGCGAAAATGCCCGCGTGAACGTGGACGAGCTGGCGCGCGGTCGCGAGGCGTATGCGAGCCAAGCCTGGCTCGACGCCTATGACGCCCTCTCACGGGCCGATACGGAATCGCCGCTCGAAGCAGCCGACGTCGAGCTGTTCGCGACCTCGGCGGCCCTTGTCGGCGAGCGAGACGCCCACCACTCGCTGCTCGAGCGCCTTCACAAGCTGCGGCTCGACGAGGGCGAGATCGAGCGGGCTGCCAAGGCAGCCGTCCTCCTCGGAATGAACCTTGCGATCGCCGGCGAGGTGGGACCCGCGATGGGGTGGTTCGGCAGAGCCGAGCGTCTCGTGGAGCAGGTTGGCGAGGATTCGGTCGTACCGGGCTATCTACTACTGCCGGTCATTTTCCAGCGCATCTCGTCCGGTGACTCCGAGGGCACGTACCGCGCCGCATCCGAGGCGGCGGCGATCGCGGAGCGGTTCGGCGAGCACGATCTCTTCGCCACCGCCTCGAACTTCGCCGGCGCGGCGCTGATCAGGCAGGGCCGCGTCGAGGAGGGGCTCCAAGTCCTCGACGAGGCGATGGTCGCCGTCACCGCGGGAGAGGTCTCGCCGTTCTTCGCCGGCATCGTCTATTGCGGTGTGATCGCCTGCTGCGAGGAGGCGTTCGAGCCGCGTCGGGCGCAGGAGTGGACGAATGCGCTCACCCGCTGGTGCGAAGCGCAGCCTCAACTCGTTTCGTTCACGGGGCGATGCCTCGCCCACCGCGCAGGGATCAAGCAACTGCACGGCGCCTGGGCGGATGCGCTCGAGGAAGCGGTGCTTGCCCGCGAGCGCTGCGAGCAGGCGATGAACCGCGCCGCAACCGGGCAGGCGTACTACCAGCAGGCCGAGCTTCATCGCCTTCGCGGCGACTATGCGGCGGCCGAGGCGGCGTACCGGGACGCAAGCCGTTTCGGCCGCGAGCCGCAGCCGGGCCTGGCGCTCCTCCGCTTGGCTCAGGGCGAGACCGACGCCGCCGCCGGCGCGCTCGGCCGCGCGCTCGCCGAGACGCCCGAACCGCTGCAGCGGGCGGTCCTGCTGCCCGCGTTCGTCGAGGTCGCTCTGGCGCAGGGCTCGCTAGACGACGCCGCATCGGCGAGCGCGGAACTCGACGAGACCAGCGGCCGTTACGGGCGGCCGATGCTTACCGCGATCGCGGCACAGGTTCGAGGGTCGGTCGAGCTCGCCCGTGGAGAGCCGCAGGCGGCGCTGCGCTCGTTGCGCGGCGCCTGGCAGTTCTGGGAGCAGCTCGACGCGCCGTACGAGGGGGCTCGGGTTCGGCTGCTCGTGGGGCTCTCCTGCAGGGCGCTCGGAGACGAGGACGGGGCGGTGCTCGAGCTGGAGGCCGCGCGGGCCGTTTTCGATGCGCTTGGCGCAACTCCGGAGGTGAGGCGCGTCGACGACCTGGCGGGTCGCAGCGACAAACCCGCGAGCCACGGCCTGAGCGGCCGCGAGCTGGAGGTTCTTCGCCTGCTCGCGTCGGGCCGAACGAACCGTGCCATCGCGGCGGAGCTCGTGGTGAGCGAGCACACCGTCGCCCGCCACGTCCAGAACATCTTCACGAAGCTGGGCGTCTCGTCGCGGACCGCGGCGACGGCATTCGCCTTCGAGCACGACCTCGTCTAGTCAGAAGTAACCACGCGCTGGCCCTCGAAGTTGGCGGATTCGCGCGATGCTGCCGGCGTGATCCCGTCCTACCGTCGCTGTACGAGTCGAGTGGAGGAGGAGCGGTGAACACAGAAACCTACGAGACGATCGTGATCGGCGGCGGCCAGGCGGGCCTGAGCGTCGGGTACCACCTCGCGAAGCGGAACGGACAGTTCGTCGTCCTCGACGAGAACGAGCGTGTCGGCGACGCGTGGCGCAAGCGCTGGGACTCGCTTCGCCTCTTCACGCCGGCCCGGTTCAACGGCCTTCCCGGGATGCCGTTCGAGGCGCCGAGGTGGTCGTTCCCGACGAAGGACGAGATGGCGGACTACCTGGAGGCGTACGCAGAACGTTTCGCGTTGCCTGTGCGGACCGGCGTGAGGGTCGAGCGCGTCGTCCAGGAGGAATGCCGGTTCGTCGTGTCGCTCGGCGACAGGCGCCTCGAGGCGCAGAACGTCGTGGTTGCGACCGGCGCCCACCGCGTGCCGAAGCTGCCCGAGTCCGCCGGGCAACTTGACCCGCGGATCGTCCAGCTGCACTCGGCCGCCTACCGCAACCCTTCGCAGCTGCAAGATGGCCCCGTGCTCGTCGTCGGCGTGGGGAATTCGGGTGCCGAGATCGCCTACGAGCTCGCCGAGACGCATCGCTGCCTCCTCGCCGGCGCGAACCGCGGAGAGATCCCGGTGCAGCACGGCAGCCGCCGCAGCCGTGTGATGTTTCGCGCGATCCGCTTCATCGGCCACCACGTCCTTAGGACGGACACGCGCATCGGCCGCAAGGTCGGCCAGAAGATCGCCGCGAAGGGCCCGCCGCTGATCCGCCGCAAGGAGGCCGATTTCGCTGCCGTTGGCATAGAGCGCATCGGGCGCGTGGCCGGCGTTCAGGACGGGCTGCCGGTGCTCGATGACGGTCGCCTCGTAGAGGTCGCGAATGTCGTCTGGTGCACGGGGTTCCGCACCGACTTCAGCTGGATCGAGCTCCCGGCGTTCGACGGCGACGGCCGGCCGCTGCACGAGCGTGGCGTCGTCGACTCGGTGCCGGGGCTGTACTTCGCCGGGCTGATCTTCCAGTACTCGCTGACGTCGGACGTCCTTCCGAACGGTGGCCGCGACGCGGAGTACGTCGCGCGGAACATCGCCGCGCGACAGGCGAAGGAGCCGGCGCGCAGCGCGGTGCGAGCGGACGTCGCGACAGGCGGCGCGGCCGCGGCCCGTTAGCTGGATCCAGCGGCCCGCCGTCGGATTCTTGCTCGTGCTCCCGTTCGCGACGGCGGTCCCGGCAATTGCTCGTGTGGTGGCGCGAGGCCCGCGCGGAGTCAAGCTCGGCGCTCGCCTCTTAGTCCCAGACCACCTCGATCTCCCGCTCGACGGGAAGCGGCAAGGCCCGGGCCTCGGCCTCGACCGCGTCCCGCAGCCCACGCGAGAGGCGTGCCCATGAGCTGATCCGCACGGTGTGCTGTGCCCGTCTCCACGTCCCGCGGATCTCGCCCTCGACGAGGAGTGCACCGGGCCATACGCGGGACGTCCAGAGCCGCTCCCGCTGCTCCGCGCGCGGAACGAGAAGCGTCCGCTCCGCTCCGTCGAGCAGGAAGTAGGCATCGCCGCTCGGCAGCAGGCGGGCGGGCGCCCCGCTCGACTCGCCGGCCCGCATTGCCGCCTCGTCCTCGGCGAGCAGCCACTCCTCGCCGAGTGGCGATCGGACCGGCAGGAGCGATCCTTCGAGCGCGGTGAAGGCGTCGGCCGCCGAGCGCCGCGAGATCCCGGCCCAGCGCGCAAACCCGTCGGCGGTGGTCGGCCCGAAGATGTGGAGGTAGCGTCGAGCGAGCTCGCGGCACGCGTCGGCCGGGTCGATCTTGGGAGCGGCGACGGTCCAGACCATCGGCGCGCGAGCGCCTTCCCACCGGATCGCGACAGTGCCGGTCGTCGCGGCGTACCTCATCTCGTTGCCGATCCCGAGCGCGCGCCCGATCTCGCGGTCGGTCGCGCGCGCACCGTCGAGGTGCGCGCGTAGCTGCTCGGCCAGGCGCTCGGCTCGCAGGCGGCTCTTGACGTTGTCCGGATGCCTCCCCAGCGAGAAGAGCGCGAAGTCGCGCTTTGCGACGACGTAGGTGGTGTAGCGAGGCCCCCACAGCTGCGCGAGCGAGCGGTCGTTCCACGTCGTCGGCTGCACGCCGTCGACACGCGCGTGCAGGGAGAGCAGCGCGGCCCTCGGCATGCTGTCCTGCAAGCCGGCCCAGGCGGCCCGCCGCAGCGCTTCCGTGCCCTTCGGCATTCGCTGCTCAAGCCCGCCGACCCGCCGGCGGAACGCGAGGATCTGCTGCCGCGTGAGTGCGAGTCGCGCTTGCACACGCCCTCGCTAGAGCTGGCGCTCCATGACGATCTCGCCACCGTCGATCTCGCCGGTCTCCGCGAAGCCGTTCCGGCGGTAGAAATCCAGCGCCTGCACGTTCTCCGGCACGACCGACAGACGAATGGTCCCGAGGCCGCGGCCGCGAACGAGGTCGACGATCGCCTCGAGCGCGGCCCGTCCGTATCCGCGTCCCTGAAAGCGGGCGTCGACCATCAGGCGCACGATGACGTATCCGCGCTCCGTGCCGGGCTCGGGGATGGAGTCGTCTTCCGTCCCGTCTGCGAGCGGGAAGAGCAGTCCGAAGCCGACCATCTCGTCATCCGCGTAGACGGCGTACGGCTCGGCGGCCTCTCGCCAGGCGTACGCATCGGCCAGCGACTGCAGGTTCGAGGCGACGAATTGCTGCTGGTCCGGTGCAACCGAGAGCGCGATGCACTCGAGGTAGTTGCTCGAATCGATGGGCGGAGCGAGATCACTCACAGGACTTGTAGCGGCCGCGGCCGCCGGGCGGCGAAAGGAGCTGGTGCATGTGATTTATTGAAGGTTTGCATAGGCTGACATAAGATCCTGGGCTGTCCCGGGGTGTCCCGGACAGCGAACAGGGGAGACGACATGCGGAGATTGATGTTCGTCGCGCTCGCTGCTGCGGCGTTCGCACTACCGGCCGCCGCACAGGCGGCTGTGCCAGAGCCCGTCATGACAGGGCTCGACAACCCTCGAGGGCTTGCGTTTGGCCCCGAGGGCGGCCTCTATGTGGCCGAGGCAGGAAGAGGGGGTCCAGGAGTCTGTGTCCCGCTGCCGGACGGACCCGGGACGCGTTGCTACGGCGCCACCGGGGCGATTTCCCGGCTTTGGCGGGGCACTCAGGAGCGGATCGCAACCGGACTGCCGTCTCTCGCCGGACAGCCGGCGGGCGACACCGCCGCAGGCCCGCAGGACGTCTCGTTCCAGGGTCGGGGAGGGCTCTTCGTGACCATCGGGCTCGGTGGCAATCCCGCCAGCCTTTCCGGCCCTCTCAGTGGACTCGGGTTCGGCTATCTCATGCACGTTCCGGCTTCGGGACACGCGAAGCGCCTCGTGGACGTTGCCGGGTACGAGCTGTCGGCCAACCCCGACGGCGCGCAAGTCGATAGCAATCCCTTCGGCTTGCTCGCATTGCCGGGTCACCGCGTGGTCGCGGATGCCGGCGGTAACTCGCTTGTCGACGTCGCTGCGAACGGTTCGATCTCGACCCTGGCGGCGTTTCCAAAGATCCCCGGCCTGTTCGGCCCGCGCGACGTCGTGCCGACCGACGTGGTCGTGGGGCCTGACGGGGCCTACTACGTGTCGTCACTGACGGGGTTCCCGTTCACCGCGGAAACAGCGAGCGTGTACCGGGTTGTCCCCGGTCAGGCGCCGACGGTGTACGCAACCGGGTTGACCATGGTCACTGACCTGACGTTCGGCCCCGATGGATCGCTGTACACGCTCCAGCATGCATCGGGGATCCCCGGCGTCCCGTTCCCGTTCGCGGGGCCGGGGGCGATCAGGAAGGTGCCGCCGGGCGGCGGTGCATCCTCGACGCTCGTGATCGGCGGCCTGCCGCGCGCGACGGGCCTGGTCATGGGAGCTGGCGGCGCGCTCTACGTTTCCGTCAACGGAGCCTCTTCGGGCAACGGGGCGGTCTGGCGGATCGTGCCGTAGCTCAAACCAGCGAGCGCCGCGCATCAGCGCGGCGCTCGCGTTCTTCGTCGAGCGTGAGACGATCGTCGGCTGTGGAGTGGAGCGAGTTCAGCATCGAGGACGACGGGCCGCTGATCGCGGGACGCCGCGCCGGCAGCGGGCCGCCGGTGCTTCTGCTCCACGGCGGGCCGGGGCTCGGCTTCGACTACCTCCGCGGGCTCGCCGACGAGCTCGCGCAGGAGAACGACGTCGTCTGGTACCAGCAGCGAGGGCTGGAGCCGTCGGCGTCGGAAGGGCCCTACACGGTGGCGGCGGATGTCGGAGATGCCCGGCGCGTCCTCGACGCGCTCGGCTGGGACCGGGCGTACGTCGTCGGCCATTCGTGGGGCGGGCACCTCGCACTCCACATCGCGGAGGCGATGCCGGAGCGGCTCCTCGGCGTGCTTGCCGTCGACCCGCTCGGGCCGGTGGGCGACGGACGCTGGCCGGAGTTCGACGAGGAGATGTTCCGCCGGACGCCGGAGTCCGTGCGCGCGCGGGCGCGCGAGCTCGACGAGCTCTCGATGGCCGGCCAGGTCGACGTCGAGCTGGCGCTCGAGGGGTTGCGCCTCGTCTGGCCGGCGTACTTCGCCGACTCCGACAGCGCGCCGCCGATGCCCGAGTTTCGATACGCGAAGGAGAGGTCGGCCGAGATGGTGCCGTCGATCCAGGCCGAGCTGCCGGCGCTCGAGGCGGGGCTGCCGGAGATTCCCATCCCCGTCGGCTTCGTCCACGGCGCGCGGAGCCCGATGCCGCTTGCCGCCTCCACGGACGGGGCCGAGCGGATCCCGGGCGCCTGGGTCGAGGTCGTCGAGGGCGCCGGGCATTTCGTGTGGGTCGAGGCGCCCGGCGCTGTTCGCGCAGCGCTTCGCCGCCTTTCCGCCGACGGGTGAGAGGAGGAGACGTGTCTGACGACCGCAACGTCGAGGTCCTTCGCGAGGTGTTCGACGCCTTCAACGCGCACGACCTCGACGCGATCATGTCCCACTTCGCCGAGGACTGCGTCTTCGAGTCGCCCCGGGGAGCAGACCGTTGGGGTAGCCGGTTCGTCGGGAAGGACGAGGTCCGTCGCGGTCTCGCAGCGCGCTTCGAGGGCATCCCGGACGTCTCCTACCGAGACGACGATCACTTCGCCTGCGGGACCCGTGGCGTCTCCGAGTGGACGATCACCGGCACGACCGTCGCCGGCGTGCGCATCGACGTGCGCGGCTGCGATCTGTGGACGTTCGGAGAGGACGGGAAGATCGTTCGTAAGGACAGCTTCTGGAAGATCCGCGATTAACTCCGTGCGTGAGCTACACGCGGGACTCTGGCACTGGCAGGCTGCTCGACCGGCCCGTCGAGCTCGTGCTCCCGGCGCAGGAGCGCCGACGGACCGTGCTGCGCTCGAGCACGCGCTCTCCTGACTACGGGGTGTACAGCTCGGCGCCGGCGACCGTCGCGTGCTCGCGGCCGGTTGTCATGGGCGCTACGCGCCTCCAGCGTCCCCGTGTGGGATCGTAGAGCTCGGCTGCCCGCTGCTGTGCTCGCAGACGATGCAAGGGGAGCGGCAGCAATCGCGAGCTGCGCAGAGAGCGGACGCCGTGGCCTTCGTGCTCACACTGAGGCCCCCTTCTCGCCTCGATGGACGAGGCGACCGTAGGCGGTCAACGCGGCGCCCGCCATTACAGGAGCCT
>DASSSO010000096.1:0-9566 GCA_035776735.1 Gaiellaceae bacterium
GCTCGTCGCCTCGGCCGGCCTCCTCGCGCTGCTCACGAACGGCTTCGACATCTCGATCTGGGCGATGAACTTCGCGCTCATGTTCGCGCTCGCGCTGGGGGTCGACTACGCGCTCTTCGTCGTCCACCGCTTCCGCGGCGCGTTCTTCGGCTCGCGGCTCCCGGCGCGCGACGCCGTCGCGGTCACGATGGACACGGCGGGAAAGGCGGTGCTCTTCTCGGGCCTGACCGTCTTCGTCTCGCTCTCCGCGGTCATGCTCGTGCCGAGCCCGGCCTTCCGTTCGATGGCGCTCGGGATCATGCTCAGCGTCGCCTTCGTGCTCGCGGCCACGCTCACCCTGCTGCCGGCGCTGCTCGCGAAGCTCGGGCCGCGGGTCGACGCGCTCGCGCTGCGGTGGGTGCACTCGGGCGAGCACCGGTCGGCCGCGTTCGCCCGCTGGGGCGAGCGGCTCTGGCGACATCCGCACATCTACGGGCCGGCGGCGACGCTCGTGCTCGTCCTGCTCGCCCTACCGGTCCTCGGCCTGAAGACGGGCATGCCGTCGATCACGGTCGTGCCGAAGGAGGACGGCTCGCGAATCGGCTACGAGCAGGTGCAGCGCGCGTTCGGCACCGGCGCGCCGGGGGCGCTGCAGATCGTCGCACCGGGCGCCGAGGCGGCCGCGGTTGCGGCGGCGGCGCGAGCGGACGAGGGGATCGCGCGTGTAGCGCCCCCGCAGCCCGGGAAGGACGACCTCGTGCTCGTGCAGGCGACGCCGAGGGACGACCCCTCCAGCGCGGCCGTCGGCCGGACGATCGAGCGGCTGCGAGCAGCTCTGCCCGCCGGTGCGCTGGTCGGCGGCGCGGCCGCGGAGAACCACGACCTCGAGGACGCGCTCGCGGCGAAGACGCCGCTCGTCGTCGGCGTCGTGCTCGTGCTCGGCTTCCTGCTTCTGCTCGTCGCGCTGCAGGCGCCGCTGATCGCCGCGCTCGGGGTCGCCACGAACCTGCTCGCCACCGGCGCGGCGTTCGGCGTCGGGCGCCTGATCTTCCAGGACGGCAACGGCGCCGGACTGCTCGGCTTCGAGTCGCAGGGCTACATGAACGCGTGGGCGCCGGTCTTCTTCTTCGCGATGGTGTTCGCGATCGCGATGGACTACACCGTCTTCCTGCTCTCGTCGGCGAAGGAGCACTTCGACCGCTCGGGCGATCCGCGCGAGGCCGCCGTCGGCGGGCTCGCCCACTCGGGCCGGGTCATCTTCGCCGCCGCGGCGGTGATGATCGCCGTCTTCTTCACCTTCGCCCTCTCCGGGCCGCTGCCCCCGAAGGAGATGGGCGTGATCCTCGGCGTAGCCGTCCTGCTGGACGCCATGCTCGTGCGCCTGATCCTCGTCCCCACCCTGCTGCGGGTATTCGGCCGCTATGCCTGGGCCCAGCCTCGCTGGCTCGACCGGGTGCTGCCGGACGTCCGCTTCGGACACTCCTGACCGTGGACGCGAGAGAGGCGGCGCACCTGCTCGAGCGCGGCGAGGCCGTGGCGGTCGACGTGCGCGAGCCGGCCGAGTGGGACGCGGGACGGATCCGCGGCTCCCTCCACATCCCGATGCGCGAGCTCGAGCTGCGCCAGGGCGAGCTCCCGCGCGAGACGACGATCGTCGCCGTCTGCCGCACCGGCAACCGCAGCGGGGCGGTCACCCTGGCGCTTCTCGACGCCGGCTACCGCGCCGAGAACCTCGAGGGCGGGCTCGTGGCGTGGGTCCGCGAAGGTCTCGCCCTCGATCCCCCCGGCGGCCGGGTCTTATGAGCTGTGGGCCCGGTCCCGCCTGCCGCGGGCGAGACCGGGCGACACGGACGCTCAGGGAACCGTGACGACGAGGGTCGCCGGCGGGGACGCGTTCCCCGCCTCGTCAACGGCGATCACCTCGATCGTGCTCGAGCGCCCGATGGGGAAATGCTCTCTTCATCGCTACGCGGCAGGAGGCGCGTCGGATTCGGAATGCGTTCAGACTGGCCCGGTGAGCTCCGCGGTGGCAAGGACGAGCGGCGCCGTCGTCTCGCTGGCCGGGCTCGGTCTGGTCGGCGCAGGGCTCTGGGCCCGGCGCGAGGTGCGGGCCGGCCTCGCGCGCGAGCGCATCGTCAGCACTCCCGACGCACGCCCGCCGAGCGCGCCGGTCACGAGCGGCACCGCCGCCCGGTCCATGTCCGAGGTGATCCGGCGCCGCACGCTCGACGCCGCGGGCGGCCACACCTACGCGGAGACGCCCGCCTACGTCGGCGAGGACGGCGAGGGGACGTCAGACGCGGCGCTGGCGCTCAAGGACGCAACGGGACAGCCTGTCGAGCACCCCGACCACGCGCTCTGGATCCAGTCGACCACGCTGCAGACCGCGCTGATGCAGGCGTACCTTGCGTCCCGGCTCGCAGACCTGACGATCGGCCTGGGCGCGGCGCTCCTCGCCGTAGGCGCGGGGCTGGGCGCAGCCGCCGAGCGGCGCTAGCCCGCCACCTCAGTAGTTCGAAGCAGCCCCGATCCGGCCTAACGCGGATGTGCCTCCGCGAAGCGCAGGCCAACATCGTGACGTTCGCCACAGGAGGTGCATGTATGACGACCGCACTTGCAGCACGCGGGACGACGATACGAGGCGTCGTGCGGTTTACGCGCCACCTGCTGGAGATGACTGCCGCGATGATGCTCGGAATGTTCGTCTACGGCCTCGTGCTCGGGGGTGTCCTGGGCGCCGCCGGCAGCACGCTCGAGGATCAGCGACTCGCGCGCCCCGAGCTATTCGCGCTCGGGATGGCCGCGACCATGAGCGTCCCGATGGTCGCCTGGATGCGACACCGCGGCCACGCGTGGACGAACGGCGCGGAGATGTCGTTCGCGATGTTCGCTCCCGTCCTCGGATTGATCCTCTGCTACCGCCTCGACGCAGTGTCGGCAGGATCGATCTGCCCGCTCGCCTGCGGCGCCATGATCCCGGCGATGATGGTCGCGATGCTCGTTCGGCTGGATGACTACACCAGCCACGGTTTCGGCGAGGCGCGCTAGGCGACCGCCTGGCCGGTGACCTGCGCGACGTAGCCGCGGACGTCTGCGACGGGCTCGCTGTACGCCTCGCCGAGCGCCGACTCGACGCGCTCGATGTAGTCCTTCCCCCACGCAGGGATCCCGGTGTCCGTCACGGCGAGGAACTCCAGCGTGCCCGCCAGGCGGATGTCGGCGATCGTCGGGCTGTCGCCGCCGCCGATGAAGCCGGTGTCAGTGCCGTAGAAGGCCGGATAGACGTCGAGGATGCGCGGAAGCGCAGCCTCCGCCGCTTGGCGGGCCGCTTCCTTGTCCTCGTCGGAGGCGTCGGACGTCGAGACCTCGCCCGGGTAGCCGCTGAAGCCGAGGCGCGGATAGGTCGCGCGCGTCAGCAGCGGGTAGAGGATGCTCAGCGTGTAGAAGTTCGCGCTGTCGACCATCGCCCGGCGCCCGAGATCGGTCGGATAGAGGTCGTCGCGCCCCTCGCGGCTCGCGAGGTACATCATCACGGCGCAGCTCTCTCCGAGGACACCCTTGGGGAGCTCCTCGCTCTCGATCGTCGGCGTCAGGCCCGCCGGGTACTTCGTGAGGTAGGGCTCCTCCTGCGTGTGGCCCCACACGTTCTCTTCCTCGAACTCGAGCCCGGCAGCCCGTACGAAGACGCGCACGGACATGTTGTTCACGCTGGGCGGAAGCATGTTCAGCTTCATTGCCATACCGAACCTCCCTCTCTAGAGCGCCTCAGGCGGGATCTTCTCCCACGAGCCGAGCAGCGGCAACCATCGACTGGAGCTTGCGGAACGCCAGCTCGCGCGGCAGGTACTTCATCCCGCAGTCCGGCGCCACCACCAGTCTCTCCGGCTCTACGACGGTCAGCGCCCTCCGGATCCGCCCGGCCACGGCTTCCGGGGTCTCGGCCTCGCTCGAGCCCAGGTCGAGCACGCCCAGGACGATCGTCTTGTCGGGGAGGTCGCGCAGCACCTCAGGGTCGAGGTCCGGCTGGGCCGCCTCGAGCGAGAGGTGCGTCGCCGCGCACGCGTTCAGCTCGCGGAGGAACGGATAGCCGGAGGGCCGGTCGTGGACGATGTGGGCGTAGCCGAAGCAGGTGTGGAGCACCGTCTCGCCCTCGATGCCCTGGAGCGCGCGATCGATCGCCTCGAGCGCGTACCCGCGGGCCCGCTCGGGCCGTGCCTGGAGATAGGGCTCGTCGATCTGGACGACGTCGGCGCCCGCCGCCTTCAGGTCGCGCAGCTCCTCGTTGACGGCCTCCGCGTACGCGAGCGCGAGACGCCGCTCGTCTGGGTAGTGGTCGTTCTGGGCCTGCTGGGTCATCGTGAACGGGCCCGGGACGGTGATCTTGATCCGCCGGTCGGTGAGCGAGCGCAGGAACTCGACGTCGCGCACCTCGACCGGCCCGGTGCGGCGGATCGGGCCGACGACCCGCGGGACCGGGTTCTCGTGGCCGGTGCGGTCGAGGGCAACCCCGGGCTCGTCCAGGTCGACGCCGTCGAGCGCGGTCGCGAACCGGTTCGAATAGCTCTCCCGCCGCATCTCCCCATCCGTAATCACGTCCACGCCCACCCGCTCCATGTCCTGAACGGCTAGCCGCGTCGCATCGTCCTGGGCCTCCTCCAGGTACGGCTCCGGCACCCGCCAGAGCTCGCGTGCCCGCACACGCGGCGGCAGCCGGTCGCCGAGCCGCCCGCGGTCGATCAGCCAGTCCGGTTGGGGGTAGCTCCCGACGACGGTCGTGACGAGCATCAGCGCTCGATCAACGTCGACTTGTACTCGCTGCGACGCAGGCTCCCCCACGGCACGAGCTCGACTTGGGCCCGGACGACGAGCACCTCGCGCAGCCTCGCGCTGATCGCCTCCGCAAGCGCGTCCTCCGGCTCCGTATCCGGAGCCAGCTCGACGCTGACCGGCAGGGGCGGCTCCTGCTTCACGCCCTCCGCCTGCGGCTTGACGAGGACGTGCCCGCTCACACGGGGGGCGAACGAGCTCACGACCTCGCGGACGGCCGAGGGGAAGACGTTCACGCCGCGCACGATGAGCATGTCGTCGGTGCGTCCGATGCAGCGGATGCGGGGGCCCGTGCGGCCGCAGGGGCACGGGCTCGTCCGGACCCGGACGTGGTCGCGCGTCCGGAAGCGCAGGAGCGGAGCGGCGCGGTGGCGGAGATGCGTGAGGACGAGCTCGCCGGTCGCCCCGTCCTCCAGCTCGACCGCGTCGCCCGTGTCCGGGTCGATCAGCTCCGCGTGGACGAAGCCGCGCGCGCCGAGGTGCATCCCGTCCTGCTCCTCGCACTCGCCCCAGAGCGAGACGCCGATGTCGCCGATGCCCATCGCCTCGGTCACCCTGGCGCCCCAGCCCTCCTCGAGCCTCGCCCGGAACGCCGGCTCGCCGCCGCCGGGCTCGCCCGCGACGAGGACGCGCTGGACGCTCGAGCCCCGCAGGTCGAACCGCTCGGCGAGGTACGCGGCGTACGACGGCGTGAGCACGACCGCGTCGGGGCGCAGCAGCTCGACGGCCTTGACCAGGCGGTCGGTGTTCCCGGTCCCGACCGGGATGTGGACGAGGCCGATGCGGTCGAATGCGGCCAGCGCGGCGCCGGCGACGAACGGCCCGGCGTTGTAGGTCGAGACGATCCGCTGGCCCGCCCTCACACCCGACGCCGCGTAGCTCCGCGCCGAGCCGGTGATCCAGTTCTCGAGGTCGCCGGCCGTCAGCGGGATGTAGCTCGGCGCGCCGGTCGTGCCGCTCGTGGAGTAGATCCGGACGATCTCGGACGGGTCGGCGCAGAGATGAGCGCCGAACGGGCTCTCCGGCGTGACCGTCTCCCGGAGCTCGCGCTTCTCGGTCAGCGGCAGCTGCGGGATGTCCGCGAGCGCGCCCGGCTGGAAGCCCGCGAGCTTCGCGCGATAGAAGGGCGAGCGATCCAGGAGGTAGGCGAGCTGGGCGCGATAGCTCTCGTCGTCGAGCGCGAGCTGCTCCTCCCAAGGCCGAGTCTCGACCTCAGCGCTCGTACTCGATCGCCTCCTCGGCGGCGCGGGCCAGGGTGAAACCGAGCGGGCGCTCCCGCTCCTCGGCGAGGTGCGCGAGCAGGCCGGCGGTCCGCGCGAGGATCGGGACGGCGTTCACGGCGGCGGACGGGAAGCCGAGGTCGAGCATCACGGCCGCGATCGGCATCGAGACGTTCATCGGCAGCGGCCTTCCCCACTCCTCGGCCACGGCACCCCTCAGCTCGCGCGCGAGGGCGACATGCGGACCGCTCACGCCGCGCTCTTCCGCCAGCCGGAGGATCCGCTCGGCCCGCGGGTCGAGCGGCCGGTGTACCGGATGGCCGAAGCCCGGCACCTTGCCCCCGGCCGCGCGGATGTCACGCGCGATCTCCCGCGGCTCCCGTCCCGAGGCGCGCGCGTCCTCGAGCAGCCGGGCGCATTCCGCCGAGGTGCCGAGGACGACCGGCCCCGCCCCGAGGATCCCGGCGGCGACGGCGCCCTGCAGCGACCCCGGGTCGGCGGCGAGCGTCATCCGCGCGGCCACGTTGGTCGGCATCATCCCGTGCTCGGCGATCGAGACGAGCACGAGGTCGAGGAAGAAGCGCTGCTCCTCGGTCGGCTCCTCCCCCGTGAGCAGCAGGTGGACGTACTCGGTGAAGCTCAGCCGACCCATCAGGTCGCCGGTGAGGTCGCGCCCGCGCACCTCGACCCGGTCGGCGAACGCCTGGCTGATGTGACTCACGGGGCGACCGGCCGCCATAGCCGCGAAACTACTACCGATGAGTGACCGCGTGAGCGCGCCGTCGACGCGGCTGGCGCGGCGCCTCGGGCTCTTCGACGCGGTCGTCATCGGGCTGGGGGCGATGATCGGCGCCGGCGTGTTCGCGGCGTTCGCGCCGGCCGCCGAGTCCGCCGGCGCGGGGCTGCTGATCGGGCTCGCGCTCGCCGGGGTCGTCGCCTTCTGCAACGCCGTGTCCTCCGCGCGGCTCGCCGCCGTCTACCCCGAGTCCGGCGGGACGTACGTGTACGGGCGCAAGCGGCTGGGCCCCTTCTTCGGCTTCCTGGCCGGGTTCGGCTTCGTGGCCGGGAAGCTGGCCAGCCTGACCGCGATGGCGCTCACCTTCGGCTTCTACGCGCTGCCGTCGTACGCGAGACCTCTGGGGATCGCCGCCGTCGTCGCCCTCACCGCGGTCAACTACCTCGGGATCACGAAGACGGCCGCCGTCACGCGGGCGATCGTCGCCTCTGTGCTCGCGACGCTCGCCTTCGTGGTCGCCGCATGCCTGCTCGCCGGCGAGCCGGACGCGGATCGCCTCAGCCCGCTCTGGCCCGACGCCGGGTTGCACGGCGTGCTCGCCTCGGCGGGCTTCCTCTTCTTCGCCTTCGCCGGCTATGCGCGGATCGCGACGCTGGG
This sequence comes from Gaiellaceae bacterium, assembly GCA_035776735.1. Classification (GTDB taxonomy): domain Bacteria; phylum Actinomycetota; class Thermoleophilia; order Gaiellales; family Gaiellaceae; genus JACDAN01. The sequence continues at coordinate 7,420 of DASSSO010000096.1, forward strand.
CGAGGAGGTCCGCGAGCCGGAGCGGGCGATTCCGCGGGCGATCGTCGTCGCGCTCGGCATCACGCTCGCCCTCTACGCGGCGGTCGGGGTCGGCGCGCTGCTCGTGCTGGGGCCGGAGCGGCTTGCCGACGCGTCGGCGCCGCTGGCGGAGGCGGTCGGGCAGACGAGCGTCGGTGAGCTCGAGCCGGTCGTCCGTGCCGGCGCCGCGCTCGCCTCGCTCGGGGTGATCCTCTCCCTGCTCGCCGGCGTCAGCCGCACGGTCTTCGCGATGGCCGCCGAGGGCGACCTCCCCCACCGCCTCGCGGCTGTCCATCCGCGGCACAGGATCCCGCACGTCGCCGAGTTGGCCGTCGGTGCGGTGGTCGTTCTCGTCGTCGCGGTGGCAGACCTGCGCTCTGCGATCGGCTTCAGCTCCGTCACCGTGCTCGCCTACTACGCGATCGCGAACGCCTCCGCCTTCACGCTCCCAGCCGGCCGGGGAGCCTGGGCCCGTGTCGTCCCCGTCGTGGGCTTCGTCGGCTGCGTCACGATCGCGCTCGCGCTCCCGCTCGGCACCGTCGCGGCCGGCGTCGGAGTCCTCGCAGCAGGGGCGTTGGTCTACGGCTTGCGCCGTTGGCGAGGCGCAGCCCGTTGTAGGACCGCTCGGTGCCGTAGGCGTTGAGCGCGAAGAGCGTCTTCATCGGGCCGATCGTGCCGCCCAGGCACGTCCCGGCATCCGGGTGAATCCCCCATTCGCTCCGGTCGATTGCGGAGGCGGCCGATCGCATACGCTCGCTTCGTGTCCGAGCTGCGGCTGCCACGCCCGGTGCTGCTCTACTCCGGCGGCTGAAGGTTCTGCCGCTGGGCGGCGCGGGTCGTCGCCTCGTTCGACCGCCGCGAGGAGCTGGCGCTGCTTCCGCTCGAGGACGACGAGGCGGGCCGCCTGCTCGCCTCCGTCCCCGAGGAGGCCCGCGGCGAGTGCTGGTGGCTCGTCCTCCGCGACGGGACGCCGGTGCCGGGCGACGACGGGGGCGGCGCCGCGCTCTTCTCCGAGGTGCGGCTCACCCGCCCGCTCGGCCGCGTGCTGCGCGCAACGCGGGCGTCCGTGCTCGTCGACGCGCTGGACAAGCTCTTCGCCCGCCATCGCGCCCGCCTCGGCCGGATCGTCCCCGAAGGGCCGGCGCTGCGGCGCTATCCCTGACCTGCGGGCACAGGCGGCGACGATGGCCGCCATCGGGACCTTCGGTTGCGCAGACCGGCCCGCAATACGTAGTTTCGGGCGAAGACCCCGACAGAGAGGAGCGCGTGTGAGCATTCAGATCGGCGAGACCGCACCGAACTTTGAGGCCGAGACCACGGAGGGCCGGATCTCCTTCCACGACTGGATCGGTGACTCGTGGGCGGTGCTGTTCTCGCACCCGAAGGACTTCACGCCCGTGTGCACCACCGAGCTCGGCTACATGGCCAAGATCAAGCCCGAGTTCGACCGGCGGAACGTCAAGGTGATCGGCCTCTCGGTCGACCCGGTGGACAGCCACACCAAGTGGGCCGAGGACATCGAGGAGACGCAGGGCCACGCACCGAACTACCCGGTGATCGGCGACGCCGACTTCTCCGTCTCGAAGGCCTACGGGATGCTCGGAACGGACGTCTCGGGCGACCCGGCCGACCGCACGGCGGTCGACAACCAGACCGTGCGCAACGTCTTCGTGATCGGCCCGGACAAGAAGGTGAAGCTGATCCTCGTCTACCCGATGACGACCGGGCGCAACTTCGACGAGGTGCTGCGCGTGATCGACTCGCTCCAGCTGACGGCGACGCACAAGGTCGCGACGCCGGCGAACTGGAAGCGGGGCGAGGACGTGATCATCGCCGGCTCCGTCTCGAACGAGGAAGCGCGAGAGACGTATCCGGAGGGATGGGAGGAGCCCCGCCCGTACATCCGGATCGTCCCGCAGCCGGGAGACTGACCCCGGCGATCCCTCCGAGGGCTCAGCCCGCCGTCGGCTGAGCTCTCAGGAAGGAGGGAGGCGGGACTGCGCAGGACGCCGCGTAGGCGGCGCTCTTGCTGCAGCAGCGCCAGAGCGTGGCGAGGAACCGCTCCTCGGCGGGCGTGAGCTCGCGGCCGGCGAGCCGGACGACGAGGAAGTGCCGCCGGAGCGGTTCCC
>DASSSO010000118.1:0-3012 GCA_035776735.1 Gaiellaceae bacterium
AGTGGATTCGTGAGCGCTGTGAAGCGCTCGGCAAGGAGATCCGGCTGCTCGATCATCGCTTCACTTCCTTCGCTGAGAGTTGTTCGAGAAGCGCAGCTCTCGCCTGGTTGAGCGCCGCGGCCACCGTGCCCTCACTGATCCCGCCTATCTCGGCGATCTCGGCATAGGAGAGATCGGCGAAGTAGCGCAGGAAGACGACGAGCCGCTTCCTTGGAGGTAAGCGCCGAAGGGCCGCCGCGAGCTCCGGGTCGCGTTCGCTTTCGACCAGCTCCGGATCGACGACATCGATGGATGCGTCGTGGCCGCGACGGCGCTTCTCGAGAGCAACCCGAAGCGCGATCCGCCACACCCAGGCCTGGAGAGAACCTTCGCCGCGGAAGTCCTTCCGCGAACGGAGCGCGCGCACGAAGGCCTCCTGGACCACATCGCGCGCCTCCTCGTAGCTACCGACGACGGGTGCGATCCCGTTCCGAAACGAAACGTACCGCTCGCGATACAACCGCTCGAGCGCCTCAGTCCGTGCATCCACTACGAGTACAGAGTGACAACGGCGGCCAAGCCTTTATGCGTCTTTGTGTCCGAGGCCACCGGCCGCGGTGGAGCCGGAGCCAGAGCCGGAGGTCGGACTCGAACCGACGACCACCGCTTTACAAGAGCGGCGCTCTACCAACTGAGCTACTCCGGCGCTCGGCACATGGTAGAGCGGAAGAGAGAGGGTGCCCGGCCGCACAGCGGGTTGCCGGCCGGGCACCTCTGGAGAGCCGGCTACTTCGCCGGCGGGATGAGGACGCTGTCGATGACGTGGATCGTCCCGTTCGAGGCGGCGATGTCCGTCGCGACGACGCGCGTCTTCCGGTTCAGGTAGACCCGCTTGCCCTTGACGCCGATGCGAATCGAAGCGCCGTTCAGCGTCTTGGCGCGGCGGAGCTTGACCACCTGAGCGGCCTTCACGTTGCCCTTGACGACGTGGTAGAGCAGGACGGCCCTGAGCTGGGCGCGGTTGCGCTGCAGCTTCTGCAGGGTCGCCTTCGGCACCTTCGCGAACGCCTTGTCGGTCGGCGCGAAGACCGTCAGCTTGCCCGAGCCCGAGAGGGCGCCGGCCAGGCCCGCCCGCTGGGCGAGGCTGATCAGCGTCTTGAACTGACCCGCGTCGCTGGCGGTCTGGACGATGTTCTTCTGCGGCGCGGCCTGTTCGGACGTCGCCGTGGCGCCGCCGACGGCGGCCACCGAGGTGAGGGCCGCAACGCCGAGCGCTGCGATTCCCATGCGGATGCGTGTTGCCTTCATGCTGCGTCTCCTTTTCGATCGATGCTGACGACGGCCGGCGCGGGGTGGATCTCTGACTCGACCGGCCGGCCGTCGAGGATGGCGCCCCAGACGAGCAGTCCGAGGGCGCTGGTCACGAGCAGGGTCACGAGGACGCCGACTCCGAAGATGAGGACGGTCATCGGGAGACCGTCCTCCTCGGCATGACCAACGTGCCGAGAGCGAGGATCGACGGCACCCAGAGCCCGACGAAGATCGCCTCCTGCTCGTTGCCGGTGAACCAGAGGCTCACCGAGAGCACGAACGAGATCAGGGCGGCGGTCCCGACGAGCGCGAGGGCGGCGTCGATCCTCATTGCTAGGCGGCTGCCGTCCGCGCGTCCTGCCGCTCGCGGGACACGAGCGCCGGGAGCCTGGTCGCCTGGTAGACGGCCGACAGTCCGACGAGGCCGTAGATGATCTGGCTCAGCGCGTTCGTCTCGCCGAACTCCTCGCCCACGATGGCGGCGACGAGATCGAACTCGGCGATCGCGACGAGCCCCCAGTTCAGCCCGCCGACGATGAGGAGCAGAGCGGTGACGAAGTCGAGTGCCTTCATGTGATTCCTCCTTTTCTGTACTACCTTTGTACAGAGACTGTACAGCTTCATCCCTGGCCTGTCAAACGTCTGTACAAAATCCGTACAATGGAGGCATGGAGGCAGGCGTTGGCTATCTGCGCATCGGCGAGCTGAGCCGCCGGACGGGCGTCGCGCCCGAGCTGCTGCGCGCGTGGGAGCGGCGGTACGGGCTGCTCCGCCCCGCCCGCTCCGAGGGCGGCTTCCGCCTCTATTCAGACGCGGACGAGCGCCGCGTCGAGCTCATGCGGCGGCACCTGCGCGGAGGGCTCGCGGCGGCGGAAGCGGCTCGGCTCGCTCTCGAGGGGGCGGGCGAGGAGGGCATCCGGGCCGCCGAGAACGGCCGCCCGGAGCTCGAGGCGGGGGCCGCGCGCCTCCGCGCCGCTCTGGACGGGTTCGACGAGGCCGCGGCGCAAGGGGCACTCGACAACCTGTTCGGCACGTTCACCGTCGAGACCGTGCTCGGAGCGGTCGTCCTCCCGTACCTCGCCGAGCTCGGCGAGCGCTGGTCGACGGGAGACGCGACGGTCGCGCAGGAGCATTTCGCGAGCAACCTGATTCGCGGCCGGCTCCTCGGGCTCGGGCGCGGCTGGGACTCGGGCGAGGGACCGCGGGCCGTGCTCGCGTGCGCGCCCGGGGAGCTCCACGACCTGGCACTCATCGCCTTCGCCGTCACGCTCCACCGGCGGGGCTGGCGCATCACCTATCTCGGCCCCGACACGCCGGTCGAGAGCCTCGTCGACGCCGCCGAGGAGCTTTCGCCCGACCTCGTCGTCGTCAGCGCGACGACGAAACGGCGGCTCACGCCTCTCGTCGATGCTCTGTCCGCGCTCAGCCGCAAGACGAAGGTGGCCGTCGCAGGTGCCGGCGCGGCCGGCGGCGTGGACGGGCTTCAGGCGCTCGAGGCCGACCCGGTCACGGCAGCACTCAGCGTCTGACTACTGCAGAACCTGCCGCGAGTCCTGGTGCTGCAGGATCTTGCGCTTGACCCGCTGGAGCGCGTTGTCGATCGTCTTCGTGTCGACGTCCAGGCGGTCGGCCATCTCCTCGTAGGACGAGCCCTCGAGATACAGGCGCAGCGCGTCCGACTCGAGCTGCGAGAGCCCGGTCCCGAGGCAGAACACGAGGCTC